>NZ_JBHRTP010000036.1:0-96910 GCF_042646465.1 Pseudundibacterium arcticum | reverse complement strand
GCCTTCTCCCATCTTCAGTACAGCATCACAGGTTCACGCCTGTGTTCGTGACACACACCATTGCTTTCCCTTGCGTGTCTGGTGCACCTCGGGGTCGCGCTTCTTCTCCTTGTTCTTGGTTGAACTCGGTGCGGCAATGATGGTGGCATCGACAATGGTGCCGGTTTTGAGTGTCATCCCGCTTCCTTGAAGTACGCGACCAACTTCGGCGAATAGCTGTTCGCCTAACTTATGCTGTTCCAACAAATGACGAAACTTCAGCAGTGTGGTGGCATCCGGCACCGCTTCGCTTCCCAAGTCAATGCCGACAAAGCGTCGTAGGCTGACGCTGTCGTAGAGCGCTTCTTCGCAGGCGAAGTCCGCAAGATTGAACCAATGTTGAACGAAATGGATACGCAACATCCGCTCAAGACCGATTGGTGGTCGTCCATTCCCGCGCTTCGGGTAATGCGGTTCAATCACTTTACACAGCGCACCCCAAGGAATAATACGATTCATCGTGTTCAAGAATTCGTCGCGCCGGGTAGGTTTGCGGTGCTGCTCGAAGCCCGCACCTTGATCCGCCGCCATCGCCAGGGTTTGCTGTTTCATTGTCGTCTGCCGTATTTGTTTTCTATGTCGCCCTTAACGCATTACCTGCGATATTGGTGGACTTAATCAGCGTAGCCCTAATCCTGAAACACCATATTGATGATCGATTGACCCGCAACGGGCGCAGCCGGTTCGAGCGCATCGCTAGGCCACGCGCGGTGTGACAGGCGGCACTCGGCGCGACCGCTGACTAACGCGATACAAACAGTCGGTAACCGGGTCGCAGTCGCGTAGTCGCTACCGCTGTCATTCTGAAAGCGCCTGGAAATTGCGCCCGCGAACTACTTTCGGCCGCGGCGCCTTGGTGCGATCCGGCTCGTTTTGGTTGGCCGCGCGACTCCTTGTTACGATACGTTACTCAGCCGGCAAGCTTTGCTGGCACAATCTTGCCATCGTTCCCCGTTTTAGCGTTGACAGACCATATGCATGGCTAGAGGCAATATCCACCGCGCTTGGCTCTTGCTGGCCCACACCCCCGCTGTTACGCCGGCAGTCTGAATCACGCAGACGCGACCCAATCGCGCCGGATAATTCCGGCATACGAGGATAAAAATGAATTTGCAAGATCAAGCGCATTCTGACCCCAGCCCTGCTTCGCAGACTACCCCGGCCCTGCAGCAGCCGCAAAAATCGGGTCGCCGCAAGTCACTGCTCGGCATCGCCCTGGCGTTGACCTTGCTGGTCGCGCTGGCAGCTCTGGCATGGTATGCAACACATAAAGGCTCGGCCGGCGACGCAACTCGTCCTGGCGGTGGGCCGGGCGGGCGCGGCGGTGCGGCCGCGACGGTCGGTGTCGCAACGGCCGAGCGCGCCGATATTCCGATCGTGCTGGATGCACTGGGGACGGTCACAGCCGCCGCCACCGTAACGGTGCGGCCGCAGGTGTCGGGCGTGTTGAAACAGGTGCTATTCAACGAAGGGCAAATGGTGAAGGCCGGGCAATTGCTGGCAACCATCGATCCGCGACCGTTCGAGTTGACGCTGATGCAGGCCACCGGCCAGCGCCAGCGGGATGAAGCGCAATTGGAGAATGCCCGCCTGACTTTGCAACGCTACCGCACCTTGTTGAGCCAGGATTCGATTGCAAGGCAGGATGTCGATACCCAGGCGGCATTAGTCAAACAGCTGGAAGGTACGGTGACCACCGACCGCGCAGCGGAGGGCACCGCCAGGCTGAATTTGGGCTACTGCCGGGTGCTGGCGCCAGTCAGCGGCCGTGTCGGCCTGCGTGCAGTCGATGCCGGCAATGTGGTCGGCACCAGCGATGTCAACGGGATTGCCGCCATTACCCAAGTCTCGCCGATCGATGTCGTGTTTGCCATTCCACAGGATCAGGTCGCGGAAGTGCAGGCGCGCACGCATGGAACCTCGGCGGCGGATGACGACAAGAGCGGCACCCAGAGTGACCCGAAAAATACGCCGAACCTTGACATGCTGCCTGCCGCCGCACTCGACCGCAACCGCGTGACGACGCTCGATAGCGGCCGCTTCCTGGCGCTCGACAACCAGGTCGATACTCAGACCGGTACCGTGCGGGCCAAGGCGCGTTTCCCAAATGAAAAACTGACGCTGTTTCCCAGCCAGTTCGTCAATGTCCGTTTGCTGCTTCGCACCATCAGCGGTGCCGTCGTGGTACCGGTAACCGCACTGCGTCACGGCAGCAGTGGCGACTTCGTGTACGTTCTCAACAGCAGCGACCGCACCGTCGCGCTGCGGCCCGTAACGCGCGGCCAGGCGACCGTCGACAAGATCGAAATCACCTCCGGCATCACTACCGGCGAAAAAGTTATTACCGAAGGCGCCGACCGGCTGAAGGATGGTGCGCACGTCACCCTGGCCGGCGATAAACCGGCCTCCGGTGCCGGCGGTAGCGGTGCTGGTCGCGGCAACGGGCGGCGCTCGGGCAAACCTGACTCTGCCGCGGCCGCCTCAGCGTCGAATGCCTCGACCGCAGGCGCACCGTCCGCTAGCGCTGACGCTGCCACCACCGCTCCGGCCACACCGTCCAAAGGCGAGCACCGCCGCCGCAAACCGGAGACTGCCCAGCCATGACACACCGGACCGACCTGCCGCAGCAGCGCGCAATTACGCGGCCGACTGCGCGGCCACTGAAGCGGGGCCGTTCCTCATGAGCCCGTCACGCCCATTCATATTACGGCCGGTCGCGACATCGCTGCTGATGCTGGCGATTGTGCTGGCTGGCATCGTCGCATTTAAATTCCTGCCGCTGTCAGCGCTGCCGCAGGTCGACTTCCCGACCATACAAGTGCAGACGCTGTATCCGGGCGGCAGCCCCGAGGTGATGAGCCAGACCGTCACCGCCCCGCTGGAACGTCAATTCGGCCAGATGGCCGGTCTGCAGCGGATGAGTTCGACCAGCGCCGCCGGCGTCTCGATCATCACGCTGCAATTTGGCCTGGGTCAGACACTCGATGTCGCCGAACAAGAGGTGCAGGCCGCGATCAATGCCGGCGGCTCGCTGTTACCGGCCGACCTGCCGGCGCCGCCGGTGTACGCCAAAGTCAACCCGGCCGATGCGCCAGTGATGACGCTGGCGATCACGTCCGACACGCTGCCGCTGACCGAGGTGCAAAACATCGTCAACACACGGTTGGCGCTGAAGATCAGCCAGGTGTCCGGCGTCGGTCTGGTTACCTTGAGTGGCGGCCAGCGTCCTGCTGTACGGATCCAGGCCGACACGCGGGCACTCGCTTCCTACGGACTCGGGCTCGACACCTTGCGTACCGCGATCACCGCTGCCAATGCCAATGGCGCCAAGGGCAGCTTCGACGGCCCGACGCGCGCCTATTCGATCAATGCCAACGACCAGTTGCTGGCGGCCAACGATTACCAGAGCCTGATCGTGGCTTACCGCAATGGCGCGCCGGTCCGGCTGGCGGATGTAGCGCAAGTGGTCGACAGTGCCGAAAACGTCAAGCTCGGCGCCTGGTCCGGCATGAAACCCAACGGCTTGACGCCGGCCATCATCCTGAATGTGCAGCGCCAGCCCGGCGCCAACGTCATTGCGACGGTCGATGCGATCAAGGCCCGGCTGCCCGAACTGCGCGCCGGACTGCCCGCCGCACTGCACGTCGACGTACTGAGCGACCGCACCACCGGCATCCGGGCCTCGGTTGGACACGTGGAGCTTGAATTGATGCTGGCGACAGTTTTGGTGGTGCTGGTGATCTTCGTATTTCTGCACAGCCTGCGCGCGACCGTGATCGCCAGTCTGGCGGTTCCGATCTCGCTGATTGGCACCTGCGGCGCAATGTACCTGCTGGGCTACAGCCTGAACAACCTGAGCCTGATGTCCCTGACGATCGCGACCGGCTTCGTGGTCGACGATGCGATCGTGATGATCGAAAACATTTCGCGCTACATCGAAAAAGGCGAGCCGCCGATGCAAGCCGCACTGAAAGGCGCGGCCCAGATCGGCTTCACCATCATTTCGCTGACGGTGTCATTGATCGCGGTGCTGATTCCGCTATTGTTCATGGGCGACGTGGTGGGTCGGCTGTTTCGTGAATTCGCGGTCACCCTGTCGATCACGATCCTGATCTCGGCGGTGGTGTCGCTCACCCTGGTGCCGATGATGTCGGCACGCGGGCTGCAAAAACTATCGGAAAGCAAGGGCATCGGCGGCAAGCTGCAACAGTTCTTCGATGGCGTGATCGCGCACTATGACCGCTGGCTGGGCTGGGTGCTGGAGCGCCAGACTGCCACGCTGCTGGTGGCGCTGGCGACCATGGTACTGACGGTGCTGTTGTATGTTCTGATACCCAAGGGCCTGTTCCCGACCCAGGATACGGGCCAGTTGCAGGCCCGTATCGAAACCGCACAGTCGGTGTCATATGCGCGCATGGCAGAGTTGCAACAGGCCGCTGCCAAGCTGATTCTGGACGATCAGGACGTCGAATCGCTCAGTTCACTGATCGGTGTCGACGCCGCCAACAACACGATGCTGCACACCGGCAGCATGCTGATCAATTTGAAGCGCAGCCGCAGCGATAATCAGCAACAGACCATGACCCGTCTGCGCGAGCGGGTCAGACAGGTGGCCGGCGTCACTCTGTATCTGCAGCCGACGCAGGACCTGACCATCGATGCCGAAACCGGCCCGACTCAGTACCGGGTCTCCTTGACCGGTGCGGACACTGCCACCGTGGTGCAATGGGCCACCAAGCTGGCACTGCATCTGCAAGACGTGAAGCAGCTCGGCACTGTAGTGTCCGATGCCGGCGCTACCGGCACCGCGGCCTTCATCGACATCGATCGCGACACCGCATCGCGCCTTTCGATTACCGCGTCATCGATTGATGACGCGCTGTATAGCGCATTCGGGCAGCGCATCGTATCGACCATTTTCACCGAGACCAATCAGTATCGCGTCATATTGGAAGCGCGCCCAGACCAGCTGACCACGCCCGAATCGCTTGGCACCCTTCAGTTGCGCACCGGCTCGGGTAAAGCAACGCCGCTATCGGCGATTGCCGGCATCAGCGAGCGTCCCGCACCATTGCAGATCACGCACGTCGCCCAATATCCGGCCACCACGGTTGGTTTTGACACCGCGCCCGGCGTATCGCTGGGGAACGCGGTCGACGGGATCAAGCAGGCCGCGCTCGACATCAACATGCCGCCCAGCGTCACGCTCACCTTCCTCGGTGCCGCCGGCGCCTACCAGGCTTCGCTGACCAATCAGCTGTGGCTGATCCTGGCGGCGGTGGTGTGCGTGTATATCGTGCTGGGCGTGCTATATGAAAGTTATATCCACCCGCTGACGATCCTGTCCACCCTGCCTTCGGCCGGCGTTGGCGCACTGCTGGCGCTGATGATCAGCGGACAAGATCTGGGCGTGATCGGCATCATCGGCATTATCCTGTTGATCGGCATCGTCAAGAAAAACGCGATCATGATGATCGACTTCGCGATCGACGCCGAACGCAATGAGCACAAATCGCCGCGCGAAGCGATCCATCAGGCGGCGCTGCTGCGCTTCCGGCCGATTCTGATGACCACGCTGGCGGCGCTGTTTGCGGCGCTACCGCTGATGCTCGGCTGGGGCGAAGGCGCCGAACTGCGCCGTCCGCTGGGTCTGGCAATCTTCGGCGGCCTGATCGTCAGTCAGGCGCTGACGCTGTTTACCACGCCGGTGATCTACCTCGGCTTCGACCGGCTCGGACGGCGCTGGTCCGGCACCAGCACGAGCGCCGCTGTCGCAGCCGATGATCCGGTTCCAAGCGACAGGGGCCCGGTGTGAACCTGTCGCAACCCTTCGTCCGGCGCCCCGTCGCGACGGTACTGCTCACCGTCGGTATCGCGCTGTCAGGTGTTGCCGGTTTCTTCGTACTGCCGGTGTCGCCGCTGCCGCAGGTCGACTATCCGACCATCTCGGTCAGTGCCAACCTGCCCGGCGCCAGTCCGACCACGATGGCGACCAGTGTCGCCACACCGCTGGAACGGCGGCTAGCCGTTATTTCTGGCGTCAACGAGATCACCTCGTCGAGCGGTAATGGCTCGACCCGGATCAGCCTGCAATTCGACCTCAATCGCAAGATCGATGCCGCGGCGCGCGAAGTCCAGGCCGCCATCAATGCATCGCGTGTAGACCTACCGTCCACGCTGCGCAGCAATCCGACTTATCGCAAGGCCAATCCGTCGGATGCGCCGATCGTGATCCTGGCACTGACCTCCAAGACCCGCACGCCGGGCCAGGTCTACGAATCAGTGTCCAACCTGGTCCAGCAAAAACTGGCACAGGTGCCCAACGTCGGCGACGTCGAAATCGGTGGCGGCTCCTTGCCGGCGGTACGGGTGGAACTGCTGCCATATGCGTTGAACCGCTACGGGGTCAGCATGGAAGACGTGCGCGCCGCAATCCAGGCCGGTGCCGCGAATCGGCCGAAAGGCGCCATCGAAGGCAATGACCGACGGCTGCAGATTTATTCGCAGGCCAGCACAGCCACCGGCGGCCGCAGCGCGGCCGACTATCGCACCCTGGTGGTGGCATGGCGCAACGGTGCTGCCATCCGCCTGCAGGACGTGGCAGAGGTGATCGATGGTGTCGAGGATAGCCACACCCTGGGCCTGTTCAACGGTGAGCCGGCGGTGATCGTGTTGGTCACCCGCCAGCCCGGCGCCAACGTGATTGACACTGTCGACGGCGTGCGTGCGCTGCTGCCGGCGCTGCGCACCCAGTTGCCGCAGGACGTGCAATTGCAGGTGGCTTCCGACAGCACCAACTCGATCCGCGCATCGTTGCGCGAAATCGAGATCACCTTGCTGATCTCGGTCGTACTGGTGGTGCTGGTGGTCAGCGCGTTCCTGCGCAATGCGCGCGCCACCATCATTCCGGCGGTGGCGACTATCGTCTCGTTGCTCGGCACCTTCGGCATCATGTATCTGCTCGGCTTCAGCCTGAATAATCTGAGCCTGATGGCATTGACGGTTGCCACCGGCTTTGTGGTCGACGATGCGATCGTGGTGCTGGAAAACACCAGCCGCCACATGGAACAAGGCATGGACCGCATGCGCGCGGCGCTGCTGGGTGCGCGCGAAGTCGGGTTTACGGTGTTGTCGATCAGCCTGTCGCTGGTCGCGGTATTCATTCCGCTGCTGTTCATGGCCGGCCAGGTCGGGCGCATGTTTCGCGAATTTGCGGTCACACTGTCGGTCGCGGTACTGATCTCGCTACTGATTTCGCTGACCACCACGCCGATGATGTGCGCCTGGTTGCTGAAACCAGAACATGGGGCGCACCGCCCGCCAGGCAGAATTTCGCGCTGGTTCGAAGCGGCATTCGATCGCCTGCATGGTCTTTACCTTGCCTGCCTAGATTGGGCGCTAAGCCACGGCTGGCTGGTGATGCTGATCCTGCTGGCGGTGATCGGACTGAATGTCTATCTGTTCATCGCCGTGCCGAAAGGATTCTTTCCGCAACAGGACACCGGCCAGCTCAATGGCGGCCTGCGCGCCGACCAGAGCATTTCGTTCCAGGCGATGCAGGGCAAACTGCGCCAACTGGTCGACGTTATCAAGCGCGATCCGGCAGTCGATACCGTGGTCGGCTTTACCGGCGGCGGTCGGGCCGGCGGCGGCTTCATGTTTGCCAATCTGAAACCGGTGTCGGAGCGCAGCGAATCCGGTCAGGCGGTCATTGCACGGCTGCGCCCGCAGCTTGCCAAAGTGACTGGCGTCAGCCTGTTCCTGAACCCGGTGCAGGACCTTCGGATGGGGGGGCGACAAAGCACTTCGACTTACCAGTACACATTAAAGAGCGACAACATTGCCGACCTGCGGGTATGGGCGACCAAACTGGCCGATGCGATGAAGCGCCAGCCGGCGCTGATCGATGTCGATACCGACCAACAGGAAAACGGGGTCGAAACCTTCGTCAATGTCGACAAGGACAGTGCGGCCCGCCTCGGCCTCAGCTCGCGCGATGTCGACAACGCTTTGTACGACGGCTTCGGCCAGCGTCAGGTGGCAACGCTGTATGATGAGTTAAATCAATATCACGTCATCATGGAAGTCGCACCGGCCTTGACGCGCAGCCCCGAATCGTTGAAAGATGTGTACGTGCCGTCCAAGGGCACGACCACCAGTGCTACCGTGGCAGCCGCGACGACGACGGTAAATCCGGCGCTGCGCGATCAATCCAGCGGCCAGGCCCTGAGCGGCGCGCCCACCACCATGGTGCCGCTATCGGCATTCGCCCGTTTTGCCGAACGATCGGCCGCCAGCTCGGTCAATCATCAGGACTCGGAGCTGGCGACCACTGTCTCCTACAATTTGGCAGACGGCTATGCCCTGGCCGACGGCCAGGCCGCGGTCGGTCAGGCCGAAGCCGACATCGGCATGCCCAACAATGTGCGCGGCAGTTTCCAGGGTACCGCGCGCAGCGCGCAACAATCGCAGGATCAGCAACCATTGCTGATCCTCGCCGCGCTGGTAGTCATTTACATCGTGCTCGGTGTTCTATACGAAAGCCTGGTGCATCCGATCACCGTGCTGTCGACGCTGCCGTCGGCCGGCGTCGGTGCGGTGCTGGCGCTGCTCCTATTCAAAATGGAATTTTCTATCATCGCGCTGATCGGCGTGTTCCTGCTGATCGGCATCGTGAAGAAAAATGCGATCCTGATCATCGATTTTGCGCTGGAGGCCCAGCGCTCGCGCGGCCTGTCCGCGCTGGACGCGGTGCGCGAAGCCTGCGTGCTGCGGTTCCGCCCGATCCTGATGACCACGCTCGCCGCGATACTGGGCGCATTGCCCCTGGCGATCGGATTCGGCGAAGGTTCCGAATTGCGGCAGCCGCTCGGCGTCGCCATCATCGGTGGCCTGATCGCCAGCCAGCTGCTGACACTGCTGACCACGCCGGTCGTGTTTGTCCTGCTGGACAAGCTGCGCCGTCGCAGCCCCGATGAACGACGGTTGAGTCGTATGGCCAACGATGGTCTATCGGAATCGGCACCGATGCAGCAACCAACCCTATGATGAATTCCACCATGAGCTTGCCCAAACCCGTTCCCTTCATCGCCGCCGCCCGCACCGCACCGGCACCATCGACGCTGGTGGTTGCCATACTCACTGTGGCACTGAGCGCCTGCGCGGTCGGCCCCGATTACCAGCGCCCGACCGCTGCAGAGCCGACCGCCTACAAGGAAGCCCAGGACTGGGTACCCGCTGCGCCGGCCGATGCACTCAACCGGGGCGATTGGTGGACATTGTTTGAGGATCCCATCCTTAATCAATTGGAAGCGGCGATCGACATCTCGAACCAGAACGTGGCTGCCGCCATCGCGGCGTATGCACAGGCCCGTGCGCTGGTGCGAGAGCAGCGCGCATCGATGTTTCCTGTCATTTCGCTCAATGGCGGCGCCACCCGGTCTGGCAGCGGTGGGGGCGGCATCAACAGCGCTTCGGGCAGCGGCAACAATTATCAGATGAGCATAGGCGGCAGTTGGGAGCCGGACGTCTGGGGCCGGCTTGGGCGTGCCGTCGACAGCGCCAGCGCCGGTGCGCAGGCCAGCGCTGCCGATCTGGCGTCGGCACGATTGTCGGCGCAAGGTGAACTGGCTGTGAACTATTTCTCGTTGCGCCAGACCGATGCGCAGAAAAGACTCCTGGCCGACACTATCGATGGTTACCAACGTTCGCTGCAGATCACGCAAAACCGCTACAACGCAGCGATCGCCACCAAATCCGATGTCCTGCAGGCGCAGACCCAGCTGGCCAATACCCAATCCGATGATCTGGGTCTGACACGCCAGCGCGCGCAGCTGGAGCATGCAATCGCCGTGCTGATCGGCAAGGCACCAGGCGACTTTGCACTGGCGCCAATAGCATGGAAAGTCACCGTGCCGGACATACCGGTCGGTCTACCGTCGACGCTGTTGCAGCGACGACCCGACATCGCCGCCGCGGAACGTCGTGTCGCGGTCGCCAACGAACAAATCGGCATCGCGCAATCCGCCTTTTATCCGAACCTGAAACTGAACGCCTCCTACGGCTTCGGCGCCAGCCAGGTCGCCGCCCTGTTTAGTGCATCCAACAACGTCTGGTCGTTGGGACTGTCTGCGGCACAAACCCTATTCAATGCCGGCGCGACCAGTGCACGCGTCAGCGAAGCTCGGGCGTCGCACGAACAAGCGGTAGCGAGCTATCGGCAGACCGTGCTGACCGCATTCCAGAACGTCGAAGACCAACTGGCAGCGACGCATGTGCTGGGGCAGCAACAGGAATTGAATCGTCAGTCGTCGCTGGCCGCCGACCAGGTAGAGCAGCAGGCGCTGAACCGCTACCGCGCCGGCCAGATCAGTTATACCGACGTCGTCACCGCACAAACGGCGGCACGAAGTGCAGGACGCACGCTTATACAAGTGCAGGCAGATCGGCAGACGACGGCTGTTGCCTTGATACAATCGCTGGGTGGTGGTTGGCAAATCGCACCATGAACTGCAAATCAAATTGCGGTTCATGTCGGGCGAAATTCTGCATCTAGGCAAGCGAATATGTGCTCGTTGGTTGACCAAATTGCATGCCACGAGCCAAAATTTCGCAAGGCCTCCAAGTGCGGAGTCTGACTCGCGCGCCGGACTCAAACCAGTCACCCACAGTAACGATCCGCGCCAATGCAGCAGTTCGGCGCGGCTTGACCTGGCTCGCTCCGCATGACGGCTGCATTGAAAAGTAGTCTATCGTTAATGGGACTTACGCAAAATGCGTAATTCCGTAGGATGGGTGCAACCCATCATTGAGCTCCAATGGAGAAAGATGGGTTGCACCCATCCTACTTTCTTTCTCGTTTGCGTAAGTAAAAACGAACAGGATCTCTCTATCGTTCACGCTTAACATCGGAGGTTGCGCAGCGCGCCTTACGACATCGTTTGCGGAATCGTGATTGCGGATGGATTCGCTTGGAAGCCGGCCAGATCGAGCGCGACGGCCAACGCGATATCCATGGTCGACATGTGCCGCAGAAACCACTGCGGCAATAATTCGATCACTTTCCGCGCCGACGCGCACTCGCCCTGCATGACGTCCGGTACGACATGGTGAAGCGCGCTTAACACGCTGGCATGCTGCTCGCGATGACTCCGGAGCATGGGGAAGTCGATCTCTTCCATCAATGCCTCTTCCTCGCGGAAATCTCGTTCTATCTCGGCAATCAGCGCAAACAGGCCGGCACCGAATTCACGGTACGGCGCGGTCAAGAGGTGCGCCAATTCTGCGACAAGCGCCTTGTGTGCGTCGTCCATCGCGGGAACGCCCGACGACATCTCTGGTGACCATACGAGCTCTTCCATCATTCATCTCCTTGCGCTATGTCTTGCGAAGCATCGTTCCGGAAATCCAGGTTCGATGCGTTGATACCGCTCTAGGCCATGTACTGTCCGCCGTTAACCGCAATGGTTGCGCCGGTGATGAAGCCGGCGTCATCGTCGGCGAGAAATGCCACCATGCGCCCGATGTCGGCCGGCGTGCCCAGGCGTCCAATCGGGATACTGGCGATGATCGCCTGCATGACTTCATTCGGCACCGCGGCGACCATGTCGGTATCGCAGTAGCCGGGCGTGATCGCATTGACCGTGACATTCTTGCGTGCACCTTCCAGCGCGAGCGCCTTCGTGAAGCCGAGTATCCCGGCCTTGGCGGCGGCATAGTTGGTCTGGCCGAATTGGCCCTTCTGGCCGTTGACCGAGCTAATGTTGACGATGCGGCCGAAGCCGCGTTCTCGCATGCCTTCCACGACATTCCGGGACATGTTGAACATCGAGCCGAGATTGGTATTGATGACGCGCCACCATTGCTCTGGTGTCATGCGGTGCAGTACCGTGTCGCTGCTAATACCGGCGTTATTGACCAGGATATCAACCGGACCCAATTCGCGTTCCACTTGGGCGATACCGGTGCGGCATGCTTCAAAATCTGCAACATCCCATCGAAAGACAGGGATCGATGACGCTTCCGCAAACGTCCGCGCGGCATCTGTATTTTTATGATAGACCGCTGCGACTTGATGGCCTGCGGCTTGAAGCGAAATGCAAATCGCCTTCCCCAGACCTCGAGTTCCACCCGTGACGAGCGCGGTTCGGCGCATGACCCTCTCCTTTTGCGTGCTTCGATAGTTCCCTGGCTCGGAGCGGTCCGAAAATTGGACATCAACCCATCATTTCTCGGAGATAAGCCGCGCATACCAGGCAACGATAAGACAACGATGTCATTTCCAGCCGGCATTCTTCAACAGGCAATCACCACCAGACAAAATGTAACTGGTAGGGTTGGTTGAGTCATTAGCCCCACTTGATCCACGTCAAAAATTGGCAAAACTCTGATCACACGCTTGATAACGAAGTTGCGCACGGCGCGGGGTGATGGCGTGCAACCGGGGCATGGTCTGTGTCGGTGTCAGCTGTGGGGTGGATCCCGTTCGTCATATGGAGCAGTGTGAAAGATCTTGGATCGCTCCACAGAACGTAATCGATGGCTGCACCAAAAGGCAGGAGATTCAGAGTGCAAAGTCGCATGCAAAGCTCAAGCGGGTTGCCGGAACTGCGCGGCGTTTGTATGTCCCGTATATTTACTGTACATTCGATCATCAATGCACAATGCGATTTACCTTTCGGCAATACGCGCCATGAGTCAGCCAATTTCTTACGTCACATCACCGGCCTTGAATGTCCATGCATTGAAGGCGAGCTGTGCCAACTGCAGCCTGCACCAGTTATGCCTTCCCATGGGCTTGGATGACGCGGACATCAATCGGCTTGACCAGATTATCGGCCGTCGTCGTCGTGTATTGCGCGACGAGAGTCTTTACCGAATGGATGATCCTTTCCGAAACCTCTATGCGATTCGGTTTGGGCATTTCAAGACTTATCAGATCAATCCAAGCGGCGAGCAGCAGATCACCGGTTTCCAGATGGCTGGCGAGTTGCTGGGGATGGATGCAATCAGCGCTGACCGGCATCATTGCGACGCCGTGGCGCTGGAGGATAGTGAAGTATGTGAAATTCCCTTTCCGCGGCTGGAAGAACTGTTCAGCCATATCCCCACGTTGCTGCATCATTTTCACAGAATCATGAGCCAGGAAATCACCCGGGAACAGAATGTGATGCTGTTACTGGGAAATATGCGCGCGGAACAGCGATTTGCGGTTTTTCTGGTCAATCTGTCGTCGCGCTATGCGGCGCGCGGTTATTCGCCCACCAGTTTCCAGTTGCGGATGTCCCGCGAGGACATCGGCAATTATCTGGGTCTGACCATCGAGAGCATTAGCCGGCTGCTGTCCCGGTTCAAGAAACAGGGCTGGCTCAAAGTCGATAAGCGCGAGGTACAACTCCTCGATCCAGTGATGTTAAAAGCGCTGGCGGCCGGCACAGAGAGCTGCAGCCCGATGTAATCTCAATCTCAGTCCACACCATGACGGTATGGCGCAGGGGTGGAGCAACGCTTCCACGTCAGAACGGCGGGCGGCGATCACGTGGCACATTGACCAGGTAATAAGTCAGCATGCTCGCCAGCGAACAAAATATCCAAAAGAAGAAGAAACCGAGGGTGTAAGCGGCTATCCGCGACAACTCAATTTGATGACTGAGATGCAACAACCCATCCGGATCGAACAGCGAAAAAAAGCAGCCTTCCGCGACGATCGCCGCTAAAAAAGACGGCCATAGTATGTTCATCGCAAGTCGCAGCATATGTTCCCCTTCAGTCGGCAGGCGGTAAATCCGCCTTGATATCGATGGTCTGCTGCTGCGGCCATTTCCAGATGCCGATCAAGCGCCAGTCGCGCCGTTCACTCTCAACCAATACCTGCCAGCGTGCCCTTTCCAGCATCGGCAATTCGACGCTGAATTTGCCGCGCTGATCGGATTGTGCTTCAAGTTTGAGATCTTTTTCCGGCTGGGTTGCATGGGCTAAATGGATCCGGATTTTACCGGCCGTAGGCACACCGAAACTCAGAAGCGTGCCTTGCAGCTTACCGGTGGCAGCGTCGTAACGGCCATTGAATGACAACCCCAGTCGGGTTGCGACGCGGTCGCGGCGCAGATCCTGATTGATGGTCTTTCCCTGCATGTAGTAGTCGTCCACTACCAGCGCGTCCTGCTTCGAAAATGCCAGCCAGCTGGTATATGAGCCAGCCAGGATAACCACGACCGGCCCCATCATCAGCAGCCATGGCCAGAGGTGCGCATACCAAGGCATCGCCCGGGTGGCACGATCGATTAACGGGGATGCGGCATGCATGACATTCTCCTTGGTGTCTAGAGCGGTTTTCCGTCGCACGTACGGGAGTCAAGGTCGGGGCGAGAAGCGCAGCCGTACGGATTGTACGGTGAGCATCGCAGGCCCGAGATTGGCCCTGTAGGTGCGGCGGAAAACTGCTCTATTTCGGAACAAAAAATACTGCGTTTTCTTTCACCTGCAGGTACTCATCATCCAGCGCCTTCAGTTCGAATACGATTTTGTTCGATCCGGGCTTACCTTTCCCGTGAGTGACGCGTACCCGAACCGGCACCGCAAGGGAACCCGTCCGTTCCAGCACCACTTCATCCGGCGTAGCCAGCGTGATCGACTCGATCCCCGACACAGCAATTTTGTAACGGTGGGATGTTTCCGCCGTGTTCATGATCTGCAGCCGGTATACGTTCTCAATCATGCCTTCTTCCACCTCTCGCCCCATTGCACCACGGTCGCGAATGACGTCGAGTTTAAGCGGCGTACGCATGATCAGCGCGCCAAAGAACGCCGACACGATCAGCAGCAGCAAACCTGTATAGATCAGCACGCGCGGACGCAACACGCGCTGTCGCATCTGTTTGAGCGACAAGCGATTGGTCATCGCATGATCGATCGAAAAGCGAATCAACCCAAGCGGTGCGCCGATCTTTGTCATGACCGAGTTGCAGGCATCGATGCAGGCGGCGCAACCGATGCATTCATATTGCAAACCTTGACGGATATCGATGCCGGTCGGACAAACCTGCACACACATCGAACAATCGATGCAGTCGCCGCGCTGCGCGTCCTGCGCCCCGACTTTGCCGCGTGCACCGCGCGGTTCGCCGCGTTCGCTATCGTAGGTGATGATCAGCGTGTCCTTATCGAACATCGAACTCTGGAAACGCGCGTACGGACACATGTATTTGCAGACCTGCTCGCGCATCCAGCCGGCATTACCATAGGTTGCCAATGCATAGAACAAAATCCAGAACCATTCCCACGGTCCAAGTGCAAGTGCGGTCACTTCATGCAGCAAAATTGTTATCGGCGTGAAATAGCCGACAAACGTCAGCCCGGTCCATAGCGCAACCGCACCCCAGGCGCCATGCTTGGCAATTTTTCTCGCAAACTTGGTAGCCGAACCGGCCTGTTTGTCGAGCCGCATTCGGGCAGTGCGCGCGCCTTCGATCTTGCGTTCGATCCACATGAAAATTTCTGTATATACCGTTTGCGGACAGGCAAATCCGCACCAAACGCGCCCGGAAACCGCGGTAAACAAAAAGAGCGCGTAGGCACAGATGATCAGCAGCACCGCCAGATAAATGAAATCCTGAGGCCACAGCACGACACCGAAGATATAGAATTTACGCGCACCGAGGTCGAACAGTACCGCCTGGCGACCATTCCAGTTTGCCCACGGCAAGCCATAGAACACCAGTTGCGTCAGCCACACGCATGCCCAGCGCAAGCGCGCATAGCGTCCCTTTGCTTCGCGCGGATAAATCGCCTCGCGCGCAGCATACATTTTGATGACAGAGACTTGTGGTGCACCATTACTCATCAGGATTTACTTCATAAATGGCGAAACAAGAAAGCAGGTTGGCACGTGATGCGCACGCTGATACGACGATTGAACAACGCATCGGTACCGGCCTCCCACGCTACGTTCAGTGTCCAGTGCAACTCCAGAATTTTTACCGCCCGTTACTCGAATTTCAGCAATAAACAACCGTGAATTTCTTCCAGGCTGAGGTGGCCTTGTAGGCAACTCACGCTACGGGAGCAGCGCGTATAGCGTTCAGTTAACTCTTTAATTACTTTTGCGCCAGCGTCGCTGTGTCATTCGACAAGCTCCACACATACGCCGCGAGCACATGCACCTTCGCCTCGCCCAGAAAATCCTCGAATGCGGGCATCGTGTTATTACGGCCTTTGCGGATGGTTTCCATGACGGTTTCCGCGCTACCACCGTACAACCATATCTTGTCGGTCAGGTTCGGTGCGCCGAGCGCCTGCGTACCATGCGCGTCCGCGCCGTGACATGCGGCGCAGGCACCGAATTTCGCTTTGCCAAATACCGTCTTGATCGGATCGGCAGTCGAACCCGACAGATTCAATACGTAGTGCGCGACGTTTTCCACATCCTTGTCCGAACCGAGCGCCGCCGCCATCGACGGCATCTGGCCGTTACGCCCATGCAGGATCGTGGTCTTGATGACATCTGGTTCGCCGCCATATAGCCAATCCTTGTCCGTCAGGTTCGGGAACCCCTTGTTGCCGCGTGCATCGGAACCGTGGCATTGAGCGCAGTAGGTCAGAAAAAGACGCTCACCGATCGCGTGTGCCTGCGGCTCGGCGGCAACCACTTTCAGGTCCTGTTGTAGATACTTGGCGAACAGTGGGCCATATTCGGCATCGGCCTTCTGTAACTCTTCCTGGTATGCGCCGCTTGATTTCCAACCCAACTTGCCGGCGTAGGTGCCAAGTCCCGGGTACAGCAGCAGATACACCAGGCCGAACACAATGGTGATGTAAAACAGCCACATCCACCAGCGCGGCATCGGCGTGTTTAACTCCGTCAGATCGTCATCCCATACATGGCCAGTCGTTTCGACTTGGCGGGCCATTGCCCCTGAACCGCTAGATTCAGCCGACACTGAGTCAGCCGACAACCTGACCCTGTGGACCGACTGTGACCACAGCAGCACGCCGCAACCCGCAATGCCGAGCACAGTCAATACCGTGACGTAGATGTTCCAGAAATCATTTGTAAAATCAGCCATGATGTTTCTCCGTACCCTGTGTCGCGACGCCATCGTCGTCATCGGCGAATGGTAAGTGTGCGGCCGCATCAAAATCGCGGCTGCGTTTGACGCCAAACGCCCACCAAAGAATGCCGATGAATGTGATCAGGCTGATGACAGTCATGGCGCTACTGGCGTCAGTAAAGATATTTTCGATTGCCATGGTCAGTTCCTTGCCTTGATCAATATGCCGAGTCCCTGCAAATAGGCGATCAACGCATCCTGCTCCGTTTTGTCGACCAGGATACCCGCTGCCTGGTTGATTTCATCTTCCGAATACGGGACATTCAGCCGCTTCAAGGCACGCATCTTTGGTACGACATCGTCCGGTACCAATTTCGTGCTGGCCAGCCACGGATAACCCGGCATATTCGATTCCGGCACCACATCGCGCGGGTTATCCAGGTGGGTACGATGCCAATCGTCGTTGTAGCGCCCGCCAACCCGGGCCAGATCCGGGCCGGTGCGCTTCGAGCCCCACTGAAACGGCCTGTCATAGACGAATTCACCCGCCACCGAATAGTGTCCATAGCGCTCGGTCTCGGCGCGGAACGGGCGAATCATTTGCGAATGGCAGTTATAGCAGCCTTCGCGAACGTAAATGTCCCGTCCGACCAGCCGCAATGGCGAGTACGGCTTCAATCCGGCGATCGGCTCGGTTGTCGATTTCTGAAAGAACAGCGGCACGATTTCAACCAGACCACCGACGGAAATGACCAGCAGCACCAGCGCGATCAGGAGCCAGGGATTTTTTTCGATCCATTCATGGGAAAATTTCATTGTTGAATCCTCATTTCAAGCATGTGCGGGTAACAGGGATGGAATACGTGCCTCGATCGCAATCCCGTCACGCATTGTCATGAAGGTGTTGTATGCCATCAGCAGCATGCCGGAGAGGTACAGCAAGCCCCCGCTGAACCGGATCACGTAGTAGGGGTATGTCGCCTTGACGCCTTCGACGAAGGTATATGTCAGCGTTCCGTCCGGGTTGACTGCGCGCCACATCAAGCCCTGCATCACGCCGGCGATCCACATCGAGGCGATGTACAGCACGATACCGATCGTCGCAACCCAAAAATGGGTATCGATCAATCGCGTGCTCCACATCTCTTTTTTCCCCGACAGGCGCGGGATCAGGTAGTAGATCGAGCCCATCGTGATGAAGCCGACCCAACCCAGTGCACCGGAATGCACATGCGCAATACCCCAATCCGTGTAATGTGACAGTGAATTGACGGTCTTGATCGACATCATCGGACCTTCAAAGGTCGCCATGCCGTAGAACGACAAGGACACGATCAGGAACTTCAGAATCGGGTCGGAGCGCAGCTTGTGCCATGCGCCGGACAGCGTCATCATGCCGTTGATCATGCCGCCCCAGGATGGCGCCAGCAGGATCAGAGAGAACACCATACCGATCGATTGTGTCCAGTCCGGCAATGCTGTGTAGTGCAGATGATGCGGGCCGGCCCACATGTAAGTAAAAATCAACGCCCAAAAATGGACGATCGACAACCGGTACGAATAAACCGGACGTTCGGCTTGTTTCGGAATGAAGTAATACACCATGCCCAGATAGCCCGCGGTCAGAATGAACCCGACCGCGTTGTGGCCATACCACCACTGGATCATCGCGTCTTGCACACCGGAATAGGCAGAATACGATTTCCCGATCGACGCCGGCATGCTGGCGCCGTTGACGATATGCAGCAAGGCGACCGCGATGATGTAGGCGCCGAAAAACCAGTTCGCCACATAAATATGCTGCACCTTGCGCTTGACCAGCGTACCGAAAAACACCACCGCGTACACCACCCACACGACGGCGATCAATATCGTGATCGGCCATTCCAGTTCTGCGTATTCCTTGCCGCGCGTGAGGCCCATCGGCAGCGTTATCGCCGCAGCAACCAAAACCAATTGCCAGCCCCAGAACGTGAAAGCGGCCAATTTGTCGGAGAACAGCCGTACCTGGCAGGTGCGCTGCACGACGTAATAAGACGTCGCGAACAGTCCGCATATGCCGAATGCAAAGATTACCGCATTGGTATGCAGGGGCCGCAGGCGTCCATAGGTCAGCCAAGGTATATCGAAATTAAGCGCCGGCCATGCTAGCTGCGCGGCGATGAAGACGCCGACCAGCATGCCGACCACGCCCCACACTACGGTCGCGACCGTAAACTGCTTGACGATCTTGTAGTTGTAGTTCAGTTCTGTGCCCACAAATGCTCTCCTGGAAATGCCACGTCGATGCTGGGAGAGTAAAAGTCTGAGCCCCTAAAATCCTTGATGTGAATCAAAATCGCCAGAATCAAGTCAAGGTCGATAGAGAATTGACGTCTTCGTGCAGAGCACTTTGCAGGAACTTGTACAAGAGTGGAGGTCGGGCCGAGAAGCGCGACCGGGCATCTTACGGTTGCAGCCGTTCGCGCTGCCAAAGCCCACCCGGTTCCAGGGTAAGCAGAATGCGATCGTGCATGCGCGAGCTGCGGCCCTGCCAGAACTCCATGCGATCAGGCACCAGCCGATAGCCACCCCAATGTTCGGGACGCGGTGGCTGATCACCGTACTTTTCTTCAGCCTCGACGAATCGTGTGCCAAGAATCTGGCGATTTGCAATAGGCCGACTCTGCTGAGAGGCGATCGCGCCAAGCCGGCTTTTAACCGGCCTGGTTTGGAAGTAGCAATCGCTTTCGGCGGCTGAAACGCGCTCGACCCGCCCTTCGATGCGTACCTGGCGCTCCAGTTCGATCCAATGGAATAACAGAGCAGCATACGGATTACCGACCAATTCCTGGCCCTTGCGACTTTCATAGTTGGTAAACCAGGTGAATCCGCTGTGATCAAATTCCTTAAGCAACAGAATACGGGACGAAGGACGGCCATCCGCACCCACGGTTGCGACACTCATCGCATTTGGTTCGGCCAATTGCGACTGTCTTGCCTCTTCAAACCATTTTGAAAACTGCACGATCGGGTCCGATGCCACGTCCAGCTCAGATAAACTGGAGCGACTGTAATCTTGACGAAGGAGAGAAATCGACATTTTTTCCAATCTCTTGCAGATAATGATGCGATGGATGCACATAGGGTCTGTTTGTTGAAAGCGGCGATGTCGCAAACGCAGAGTACCGCGCGGTCTCATGGAATATGCACGTCACCATGCGTTTGGTACGGATACTGAACAGGTTCTTACCATGCTCAATCTGTCGGGATTTTTTCCGTCTTTTCGGTTCGATCATCATCCTGCAAAATTCGCCATGCCGGGCCGACCATATCGTCAAATTGACCACTGTCCGACATCCCGAAAAAAATCCAGATCGCCATGAATACGATGCCGATGCTGAGCGGAATGAGAAGAAATAGCGCTTCCATATGTTCTATCCTCTCTGCAGCGACTTCCCGCCCCCGCGAAATACGGCAGGCAATACGCTAGTGTCTGCATGCCGACGCGATATGCGCCGCAGGCGCAATGCATTGAAGACTACCACTGCAGAGCTGACCGACATCCCGATGCCGGATAGCCATGGATTCAGTAATCCGAACGCGGCCGCAGGGATCGCGAGCATGTTATACAGCGTAGCCCACACCAGATTCTGACGCATGATCGAAATGGTCTGCGAGGCCGTTTCGTCGAGCTCGCATAATGAAGACAAGCGGCCGGACAGCAGCACGCAGTCGGCATGCATCTGCGCCAGTGCGGTCCCGCCCCCCATGGCAAATGATACGTCCGCAGCGCGCAACACTGCCGCATCATTGATACCGTCACCTACCATCGCGACAATGGCGCCGTCACGCTGCAAGCCTTGCACGAACGCAAGCTTCTGATCGGGTAAGTATTGACCAAGCGCTGTGGCTATCCCGAGGTCGTCGGCGACCCGCTGGGTGATGGCTTGCTGATCTCCGCTTAACAGGATGACTGTGCTTCCTCTTGCCTGGAATTTCCTGATTACCTGGAGTGCATCGTTGCGCAAGCCGTCGGCCAAATCGAAGCGCGCAAGCCAGGTGGTGCTAGTGCCCAGATAAATTGAGGTCACATCCGAAGTTACATGCTCCGCTGCTTGCCAGGCAAGAGAGCAATTGGTCAACGCCTGGACGAATGCGGCACTCCCCAGGCGGTAATGTATGCCATCTACTGTGCCTTCCAGTCCTTGACCGACAAAATAACGCACGTCGCAGGTCGACACCTCGGCAAACGCCGGCAAATAACTCTCTTGCGCCGCCGCCACGATCGCCCCAGCCAGAGGATGCGCGCTGGATGCCTCCAATGCCGCAGCTACCTGCAGGCACCACGCCGATGGCGCTGCATCCATGGTTTCCAGATGTCGCAGCACTGGCTTGCCGGCGGTCAGCGTGCCGGTCTTGTCAAAGATCACATGCGTGGCGCGATGTAACGTCTCCAGCACATGCGGCTGCACGATCAGGATTCCTTGCCGCACCAACCGGTCCGTCGCGGCGGCCAATGCGGTGGGTGTCGCAAGCGACAAGGCGCATGGGCAGGACACCACCAGTACCGCAATGGCAATCGGCCATGCGCGCGACGGATCGACCCATTGCCACAGGATGAACACCGCCACCGCGAACAGCAGCAATACCGCGACGAACCATGCAGCCACTTTGTCCGCCCACAGCGACAGCTGCGGCTTGCCATGTCCTGCTTGTTCAATTAATTTCACCAATATCGACAGGGTACTGTCGCGCGCCGATCGCGTGATGCGAACCACGATCGGCTGGGTCGCATTCACTGCGCCGCCGGGCAGGCTGGCGCCGACCGTTTTGCGCTGCGCCAGGCTTTCGCCCGTCAGCAGCGACACGTCGACGGCGGTATCGCCTTCCAGGATGATGCCGTCGGCAGCAATTGCTTCTCCCGACTTGACCAGGATAACGTCCCCCTCGCACAATTGGCCAGCCGATATCAGCTCGGTATCGCGCCGGGCGGGATAACCCGGCATGCGCAACGCCGACGCCGGCAACGCATGTTGCAGATTATCCAGTGCTGAAGCCGCCTTGCGCCGTGCGGCGAGCTCCAGATAGCGGCTGCATAACAACAGGAATATAAACATCGTGATCGAGTCGAAATACACGTCGCCATAGCCGCGCCAGGTAGCGACCACACTTCCGGAAAATGCAGCCACGATGCCGAGCGAGACCGGCACATCCATACCCAGCATGCGATTCTTCAGGTTAATCCATGCTCCCCTGAGGAACGGTTGTGCCGAATAGCCTACCGCAGGCAAGGTCAGCAACAATCCCGCCCATCGCATCAGGCCGGCCATGTCACCATCCATCGTGCCATCGGTGGCCAGATAGACCGGGAGCGCATACATCATCACCTGCATCATCGACAATCCGGCGATAAACAGCTGGCGAAACAGTGTTTTTCTTGCCCGCTCCAATTGCTCGCTGTGCCTGACCGGGTCGAACGGATAGGCGACATAACCGATTTCGCGTACCGATTTCAGTATGTCGCTCGGCTTGCACATCTCGCGGCTCCAGCGAACGTGGAGTCGTTCGGTGGCGACATTGATATTTGCGCTTTGTACTCCCGGCAAGCGCGCCAATTGTCGCTCGATCAGCCACACGCAAGCCGCGCAACGGATGCCGTCAATTGAAAACGTCGCCTCGGATGTTCTTGCATCGGCGTCGAATTTGTCCGCGATCTCTTCCCCGTCGTACAACTGGTACAACTGGAGTTGCGGCGGAATCAGCGCGTCCTGACCAGCCGTGGCGGAAAATCCAATGCGGGTGCGGTAATAGTCGCCGAAGCCGCTATCGACGATGCTCTGGGCGACTGCCTGGCATCCGGGACAGCACATCGGGCGCATGACGCGATCAATGGAAACTTGCCAGCTGGTGTTCGCCGGGGTCGGCAAGCCGCAATGAAAGCACACAGGCTCTGATTCGCATACTTTGCGCGGTTGAGCCATGTCAACAGCAGAGACAGCGCTCAGCAGCGTGTTCATGGTTGCACCCCTGCTGTTGGCGAGGTCACGCACACCGCATCGAGCCAATGCATGGGTAGACCATTCGTTGCGCGCATCAGGCCCAGCAAGCCGAAGCTCAATACGATCAACCCACTCATCAGGCGTACCGGACGGCGCTGCATCCAGGTTCTCAGCTGAGCTCCCAGCACGCCCATGGCCAGTAAAGTAGGCAAGGTCCCCAGACCGAATACCAACATCACGGTCGCGCCTGACAGTGCGGAACCGGTCAACATCGCTGTTAGCAACACGCTATACACCATGCCACATGGCAGCCATCCCCATAATCCCCCTACGGCCAGCATCTTCAGCGGACTATCGAGCGGGAGTAGATATCCCGTCAGAGGTTGTAGCCGCCGCCAGATCGTTTGACCGGCAGCTTCCAGTTGCGCCAACCCACGCCACGCACCCATCAGGTACAGCCCTAGCGCCACCAGCATCAGGTTCGCGAGCCAATAGCCGCCAACCTGCATCACGGACACCCCTGCCAGGGTGCGCGCGCCGCTCGCGATGCCGCCGGCCATCGCGCCGGCTATGGCGTAGCTGCCAATCCGTCCAACATTGTAAGAGGCTACTCGCAACGTGCCATCCAGCGCGCTGGCTGCTGTCGTTGTTCCGGCACCGGCTACGATGACTGCCACCGGGAATTTGCTTGCCGGTACCGCTGCCACCGAGATCGCCCCGACAATCCCGCCGCACATGCCGACACAATGCACGCTACCGAGCAGACCGATCATGAATATCGGAAGGAGGCTGAGGCCGGTCATCTGTTTTCCATGTCAGACAGTCCTGGAATAGCGCAGCGGATCCGGCTTGGCATTCAGATAACGATCGAACACCATGCAAATATTACGAATGAGCAGCCGCCCCTTCGCGGTCACGCTTAACCATTCGTTGTCGATTGTCAGCAAGCCGTCCTGCGCCAGCACGCGTAGTTTCTCAGTCTCCGCTGAAAAATAATCCGCGAACGTAATCGGATAGGCCATCTCGATCGATGCGATCGACAATTCAAAATTACACATCAACATCTGGATGATGACGCGTCGTAACCCATCATCCATATTCAGCTTGATCCCACGCGCAATCGGCAATTCATTTTTGTCGATGTGTTCGTAATACGCGTCGAGCGTCTTGACGTTCTGGCTGTAGCTGGCCGCTACGGCGCTGATTGCCGATACGCCGCACGACACCAGATCCGACTCCGCATGAGTCGAATATCCCTGGAAGTTGCGATGCAACCGTCCCTGTCGCTGCGCTACCGCGAGGTCGTCTGTCGGCCGTGCAAAATGGTCCATGCCAATGTAGACGTAGCCTGCTTCGGTCAGCCACTTGATGCACAGCGAAAGCATGTCGAGCTTCGCCTCGCCGCTTGGCAAATCCGCCTCGGCAATGCGTCGTTGCGGCTTGAACAAATGCGGCATATGCGCATAGTTATAGATGGCGATGCAGTCCGGTCCCGCCTTGATGACCTTTGCCAGTGTCTGCGCCATGGTCATGACGTTTTGCTTGGGCAGCCCGTATATCAGGTCTATGCTCACGGAGCGGAAATGCGCGTCGCGCGCCGCAGCGATGATGTCGATCGTCTGGCTTTCCGGCTGAATCCGGTTGACCGCCTTTTGTACTTCCGGGTCGAAGTCCTGCACCCCCAGACTGATGCGTTTAAATCCCTGGTCGCGCAAACTCTGTACACGCTCAGGTGACACCGTGCGCGGATCGACTTCAATCGAATATTCGCCGATATCGTCGGGCGCGAATTGGAACCAGCGCCGCAGATGCGCCATCAGGTCGGCCATTTGCCCATCCGACAGGTAGGTGGGCGTCCCGCCGCCAAGGTGCAACTGCTCAACCTGGTTCATGCCGGAAAACAGCCTGCCCTGCATCTCGATTTCACGTTTCAGGTAGACCAGGTAGGTAGCCGCTTTGTCACGGTTTTTGGTGATGATCTTGTTGCACGCGCAATAGTAGCAAACCGTGTCGCAGAAAGGGATATGCAGATATAGCGATAGCGGATTTGTACTGCCGCGCGTGCGCAAACTGGCGACAGCTTGCAAGTAGTCGCGATAGCCAAATGCCTCCGTAAATCGATCCGCGGTCGGATAGGAGGTATATCGCGGGCCCAATTGACTTAGCTTGCCGACCAGTTTTGCATCAAACTCCACCGACGGAACGGATACCGGCAATACGGATACCACCATTTTTGTCACTCCTGCTGGCGGCCACACCGAGGATTGGAACGTGACCTGATCGCATGGAGTGTATGGACCTCGTCTCGCAATAACTTTGACTTGCATCAAAAACGACCAACACCTTGCTTGGGAATACGCTACGTCAGAAATTATGGATACCTGAGCGCGATGCCGCCTCGCGCTTGTATTGAGCAACTCTTGGTCAGTGCTGAGATTTTCACCCTGGCAGCAGAAGTCATTGCATGCCAGGGCGAAGGTTCTGTCGACTGCGATTGACCGCAAACCAGAACCCGCGCCTTCGTGCCACGCTTGCTAGCAAGGTCCTACACTTAGTTGGTCAACTGGATGTTATTCGTGGTCAGCGCATATTGCCCGTGTGGCCCAGCGAATAGCGACCGGGTTGCGGCCAGACGGTGAGGCCGTGCGGTTCCATGCCGACCGGAATGGATTTAACCGAACCAGTCGTCGTATTGATCGCATAGACGACGTCGTCGAACCGACCGGACAGCCACAACGTCTTGCCATCCGCGCTGACATTGCCCATATCCGGACTGCCGCCACCGGGAATGGGCCAGGTCGTCACGACTTTGCGCGTGGCAAAATCGATCACCGACACACTGCCTTTGCCACGGCGCGGCCCGTGAATCAGATTGGTGCCGCGATTCGCGACGTACAACTTGGTACCGTCACGGCTCGGGTACAGCCCATGCGTACCCACGCCGGTCGCGATGATGCCGATTTTCGTGAAACTGTCGCCGTCAATGACGAAAACGCCATCGGCCATCATGTCGGCGACATAGAACACTTTGCCGTCTGGCGAAATCCTGATGTCCTGCGGCATGCCTTTCTTGGCAAGCTGCAGGTAGCCGACGACCTTGCGGTTCACAAGGTCGATCTTTGCGATGCTGGCGTTAAATTCGCAGGTGAAGAGCGCGTACTTACCGTCAATCGAGAAGTCGGCGTGGTTGATCCCTTTGCACTGCGGTATGGAAAGGCTCGACTTGAGTGCCATCGTATGCGGATCGCGGAAGTCCAGTCGCGCGTATGCCTCGGCCACCACGATTGCTTCCTTGCCATCCGGCGTGAAGTACATGTTGTAGGGATCGTCAACCATGACCTCCTTTCCGGGCTTCCCGGTCTTCGGATCGATTGGAGTCAGGCTGCTGTCGCGGCGGCCTTCTGCATTGTTGGCTACCCACAGTGTCTGCAGATCCCACGAAGGGACGACGTGTTGCGGGCTATGGCCGACGCGAAACTTGTCGACCACCTTTAACGTCGCCGGATCGATCACATAGACGTCATTTGAGCGCAGATTGGGCACATAAATTCGTGGCGAGGCACCCGCGACCGCCGAGCTGAAGTGGTCGACACCCGCTTCGCTGTAGAGATTGCTGGCATTCACCACGGGCGGCATGCCGACTACCGTCGTAATAGCCGGCGCCGCGGATGCGATGCAGGTGAACCATAAACTAGCCAGGCCGGCACCGACAGACGATGCGAGCCGCGACGAACGGTGAGGATGAATATGCATGGTGAATCCCTTATCGAGTGGAGAAAAAGTCAAACGGCGGCGAACTCATTCGCGGGCCGCGGTATCCTTCTTGACAGCATTGATCGTCCGCGACACGATCGCATCGATGCCCAACTGACCGAGTTCGGCGGTCGAGTGACGTGGGTCACCACCATAGACGCCGTCAGCAGGGCCGAGTCTCGGACCGTTTCGCAGTCGATCCTGCCGCACCATCTGCGGTGCTACCGCGAGCTGCAATGACGTGTCCGCAAGTCCCGCGTGCGTGCCGATCTCGTCATCGCGATAGCCGTGCTGGCGCAGGATTTGTGAATAACCGTCCGAGCTGCTGGCGTAATATTCTGGCGGCACGAATGCCCGGGATGTCGAGCCGGACCATGTCTTGTTGAGTCGGGCGACTACTCGCTTGATATCGTTCTGATAGCCGCCGTGATCGCCGAGAAAGACGATGTTCCTGAATCCATGGACCTTGAAGCTGTTTGCTGCGGACTCCAGCATTTTTTCAAACACGTCGTCCGGGACTGTGATGGTGCCCGGAAAACGCATGTGGGATGTCGGCGGTGCATAGCTTCCTTCCGGCACATAGGCTACTACCGGCGCGACGAGCGCATTGCCCAGTCCTTCCGCAATTCGCTGTGACAGCACCTTCACGCGCGCATTGTGCTTGCCAAGCGCGACATCAGGGCCGCTTTGCTCGGTCCCGCCGACGGGGACAATGATGGTGGTCTTACCCGACTGAATCTGGTCCCGCAGCTCGGTCCAGGTCAGGTCCTCAAGGAACACGGTTTTCGGTGTTTGCGCAATGACGACCTGCGTGGCGGTGAGCAAAATGACGGACATGAAAGTTCGTCGTAGTGGGAAGCGCATGAAGATTCCTCGTCGAAAATACATGGCAGGGCTTTGGAGGTTAAGGAAGCGCGGACGCTGGAACTCAGCAATATAGCGCGGGACCGCTATTTCGTGACATCCTGACAAGACTAACAGTGTATGAGCAAATCCGCCTCGTATCCATCAGTAAGCCGCAATCGACTGAAAACCGAGGGCATCCGATGAATGACCGGAAGTGTCCGTCTCCTGCCTCCGGCAGATATTGGTTTCGATCAATTCGGATATTGTTGCACGTGAGATCAGGTCTGCCTAGTACCCCTTAGCGGCGCATCGGCGATGCGGCAAGGTCCAGATGCAGATGCATCGTTCCGTCTTCGGACGACGGCTTCACATCAAACCCCAACTTGTTCACCAAGTTGAGAACCCGGGTATTGTGCGGCAAGGCTTCGCCCGCCATCTCGCGGGTGCCGCGGCTGCGGCAATAATCGATCAATTTTGACATCAACACGCGGCCAAGCCCTTGCCCTTTCAGGTCGGAGCGCACGATGATCGCGAATTCCGCCTGATCATTGTCCGGATCCGCAACGACGCGCGCAACACCCAGCGTTTCACATCCGCCATCCGGCCGCCGTCTGGTCGCGATGAAGGCCATCTCGCGGTCGTAGTCGATCTGCGTAAATCGCGCCAGTTGCGATGGCTGCAATTCGCGTATTCTGATGAACATACGATAGCGCACATCTTCCGGATCGAGTGCGTTGAAAAACGCGACGTGCGCTTGACCGTCTTCCGGTTTGACCGGCCGCAGCAGCAACGGCTGCCCCTGCCACTCGATTCTCTGCTCCAGTTCTTCAGGATATGGCCGAATGGCGAGCCGATCAATTCCGTTCGCACACGGGCCGGCACTGAGTTCTATTTTGAAAAATAAACGCCTCATTATCGTGTCGGGATCAATACTAGAAACAGGGGTGATTTTTCCAATTGATGTGGATCAAAATTCCCCGAGCATTACCTTCAAGCACTCGTTTGTTTCTGGACTACCATCGTGTTACCGCTTACGCTAAATGCGTGCAGATATCAGTCTCCTCCCGACATCTGGATGCCATCATATCTATAGAGTCTGTCATGAATATAGGAACCACCGAACGCGTCATTCGCATCGTTACCGGGCTTGGATTGTTCAGCATGCTTGTCTTGCTCAGTACCGAATGGCGTTGGGTAGGACTAATTGGCTGGGTGCCGTTAGTCACCGGAGCCATCGGATGGTGTCCGGTATATGCATGGCTCAAGCGCATTTGAAAAGCGATATCTTCATGAGCGGATGATCTACAAACTCCAATAAGGTCAATCAAGAAAAGGAAATTCCATGGCTTACAAGACGATTCTCGTGCACGTAGATCAATCCAGGCATGCGACGATGCGCATCAAAATCGCCGCAGAAATAGCGATTGCGGAAAATGCGCATTTGATCGGTGCCGCGATGACCGGTATCTCACGCTTCGTTTACCAGGACAGCATGATGGATTTCACTGGAACAATCGTGGCCGCCCATATCGATTCTTTCTACGAACGCGCCAACCAGGCGCTCGCGGCGTTTGATGCAATCGCCAAGAAAATGGGCGTGCTCTCGTACGAGAAGCGATTGGTTGATGATGAACCGGAAGGAGGTCTTTCCCTGCAAACCCGTTACTGTGATTTGGTGGTCGTCAGCCAAAGCGACCCGGATCAATCATCCCCTGGCGTCATAGCCGATCTTCCTGAATATGTGATGCTCAATTGCGCGCGCCCGGTGTTGATCATCCCCTATGCAGGTCAGTTTGATCTCGTTGGAAACAACGCACTGGTCGCATGGGACGGCAGCATGGAAGCCACCCGAGCGGTCACGAATGCGATCCCGCTGCTCAAGCGAGCAAAAAATGTCACCGTAGCACTGTTCAATCCCCCCGCACTATCGGATATGCATGGCGCACAGCCGGGAGCAGATGTCGCGCTATACCTGGCCCGGCACGATATCAAGATTGAGGTCCTACAACAGCATACCGAACTCGATGTCGGCGACGCGCTGCTATCCCTGGCAGCAGATATGCGCTCCGATTTGATGGTGATGGGGGGATATGGCCATACGCGTTTTCGTGAAGTATTGTTAGGCAGCGTCACAAAGACCATGCTCAAAACGATGACGGTTCCGGTGCTGATGTCGCACTGATATCTGGAAATAACACCATCAAAAGGCTTGTAAGCTTCATTGTCCGAGCGTACGCCGCGACGCTTACAGCATCATCGATGGCAAAGGCGCGACGTATTACGGTATTGGTGCAGCGCTTGCGCGCTTGAACCGTTGCATCCTATATGAGGAGCGGACCGTGTTTGCCGCTTGTTCGGTGGTCCCTGCCGTCGAAGGCATCGCCGATATCGCGCTGCCTCTTCCGCATATCATCGGACGCTCCGGCATCCATTCGACGCTGCAGCCAACGGCCGATGAGCGTGAAAAGGACGCACTGCGTGAGAGCGCTGCGTTGATTAAGCGCAGCGTCACCGCTCTAGAACATTAGGCGCACTTAAGGCAGGACTGGACGCGCTCCGGTCAGAAAATACTCAATCAGTTCTCGCACCGGCCTGATGGCGCTGCCAAAGGGCAGACTCTCCGAGCCCCGGAAAAACAATCCGCGTTTGATGTCCCCGTTCAATGCAAAAGCGAGTTGCGTATCGATGCAAAACTGGCCAGCCTTGCCGATACCGTCACGCAAGCCGCATTGCTGCAGGCAATCGAAACCCACCGTGCATTGCCTGGCTTTTGCCTTTTTCTGCAGCTTTTCTTCCTTATCCAAATAATTGACAAGCCAAGGGGTGCGTACCGCACGTGCTGGCAGTCCTGCAACGCTCATGAAGGTAACGATATCTTCCGGGCGCGCGTCGGCCAGTACTTGCTTGAAGTTGGGATGAGCATCCCCCTCTTGGGTCACCGCAAACGGCGTTCCGAGTTGAACAGCGCTTGCGCCCAACGCAAATAACGTATGCATCTGCTCGTGACTGTGGATGCCGCCTGCGGCGATCAAAGGGATCCGTTCCCGCTCGATTCCGAGCTGCCGAAATAATTCCAAGGTCGCTTCCAATACCACAGGAAAAGCGTAGTTGGCATCGTTCACATCCTCCAACCGCGCAGCGCCCAGATGACCCGCTGCGTGAAGCGGACTTTCAATCACAATCGCATCGGGCAAGCGATTCTTGCGCATCCACTTTTTCAGAAGCAGTGCGATGCCACGTGCATCGGACAAAATTGGAATCAACGCGACGTCAGGATGGTCGGAAGTCAGCTCAGGCAAATCAAGCGGCAAACCAGCTCCAACCACCACTGCGTCGGCGCCGCTCTCGCAGGATTGGCGAACATAGGAAGAATAATCCGCCACCGCACGCATCACATTCACCGCTATCATGCCGCGTCCACAGGATATTTCCTTCGCAGCGCGGATCTCGCGATCGAGTGCGACCAGGTTTACCGCATTGATCACTTCCTTCTCGCGTGAGCGGTTGGTTTGGACCATCAGGTCCGCATGATGTCGACGCAGATCGACGCTCGATATGGTGCCGACGGCACCCAGCCTGGCGACATTCCCCGCGAGGCGGTGTGCGGAAATGCCGATGCCCATGCCGCCCTGGACAATCGGCAGCAATAATTTATCTTTTACTTTCAATAACGGGAATACAGTTTCCAACACAATCGTCTTCCTGTTCAAATGCGGATGCCAGAATGTAGCAAGTCGGTCCGTCAAAAAAAATGACCTAGATCAAAAAAAACATAACGAGGACATTGACGAAGCGGATCGCTTCCTCAGCAGCTCACCGATCGCGACAGCGATCAGCTTGCACAACTTGTTCCGGTTTCAATTCTTATCCTTGTTTTCACCAGCGCCACTGTTCGGCGCAGAAAGTGAATCGCGCAATCCTGCACGCAATGCGGCAATTTCCTCACGCAACATGCGCATATCTGAATGCAGTCCCCGCATGAAGCGCTTCTCGTCTTCGCCAACCAGGAGCGCGGCAATGCTCGCCGTGACCACGGAGAACAGCGCATAGCCAAGCAACACGATAAAGGCGGCAAAGATACGGGACGCAGGAGTGGACGGGACCAAATCGCCATAGCCGACCGTTGCACCGGTGATGAATGCCAGCCAAACCCCGTCAGCGTAGGTGTGAACCTTTGGCTCCAGCCAGAAGAACCCTGCACCAGCGATGGCTAGCACGAACACGGCTAATGTGACGATTTGCAGCAGTCGATGCGGGGCGACGTATTTTGCTAACAATGTCGCCAAACGGATAAATACGACACCACAATATCCCAGGCGCAATAGCCATTCGATATTCGACCACGGGGATTCGGTAGGCCAGGTGCTGGCCAACGCCCCCAGCAAAACTAACAGATCCACTTTGGACAGGTCGCCTACCCAGCCCCGCTGTCCTCTGTTGCACGTCACAAGGATATCCACGCTCATCATTGTCGCCACCACCCCATAAAGCCAGTGGCCGGCGCTGCGATAAGATGGTTGTGCCCCGGTCAATACCAGATAGAACGCAGGAATCGACAGGATCAGCGCAATCAGCAACATGGGCCGCTCGGGCCAGGACAATCTCAGTTTTTTCATTCCATTCCGGCGTATCCCGCGCGCGGCAAGTACCGACGACACAGTTTGATAGAGGTTCATTGGAATATGATCGAATCCCGCCAGGAAAAACTTGCGGTGGATCAAGAATCTGAGGAGTATCAAGCGAGGAAGGGTAAAGGAGATCTAGCGCCTTTTCGATGCAGTGCATGACCGACCGGGCGTTCCTGCTGGCGGAAGCAGCCTTCAAACAATCGGAGAAACCTAATTGCCCTGCGATTGGTCGATGAATGGTCGAGCTTCACGCCACGCTGTTCCATCATTTTCTCAAAACGGCGGTAACTTAACGGATACGCTGCGATCCATCGAACGCATACCAAGATGAGGTCCAATGGAAATCGCATGCTGTCAATGTCCGCCGAGCCGCATCATCGTTTTTTTGTGAAGCCGCTCAATATTTCCGAATCCGACTCCATAGGCTTGGTGCGAAAGAACCAAGGATTATTCTCCCTATATAAACAACTTCATAGGCTTACGTCGCCCAGTCGTCGACCGAATTCAACTATTTGCTCAACCTCAAGATTGGCAAACGCCACCCGTAGAAATCGCTCCTGCCCCGGGCCAAACATGGTACCAGGAAGACATAGCAGGTTATGTTCATCGGCCAGATGACGCGCGACATCGTACGCGCTCAATGATGAAAATGGGTGTTCCAGATACGCGAAATACGCGCCGGATGACACCAGGCGAAATCCATTCGCCGGCGTTGCGAAGATATTTTTCAACACGGTGTTTCGTGCCTGCATGATGTGGCGCTTTTCGTTGCGCCAGGCGTCCAGATGACGCAGTCCGAACAGCGCGGCAAGTTGACCGATACGCGGCGCACAGATCGTGATGCAGTCGAGCAGTTTTGCAATTTCAGCTTGCAGACTCGTGCCCGCTGTCACACTGCCGACACGATATCCGGTAAGCGCGTAGGCCTTGGAAAAACTATACAAATGTATCAATGCCTCCGGCCAGTCGGCGCGGGCGAACAAGCGGTGCGGTGGCGTGCCGGTATCGTCGCGAAAATCCTTATAAGTTTCATCCAGCACCAGTGCAAAGCCATGGTCTTTCGCCAACTCGAAACATTGCTCGATGAACTCGGCCGAATAAATGGCGCCGGTCGGATTGTTTGGGGTGACCAATACCAGCGCGCGGGTACGTCCGGTGATGCGATCGGCGATCGCCTTAATATCAGGCGTGCCGTGATTATCCGCATTGAATGGTATATACACCGGCTTGATGCCCAGCGTTTGCAGCCACATCTGCTGATTGAAGTAATACGGCAGAGGCAACAATACTTCATCGCCCGGTTCAGCCAATGCCATCATGGTTACCGCGAATGCTTCATTGCAGCCTGCGGTAATCGCGATGTTCTCGTGGGTGATCGTACCGGCGTAGTCACGCGCCAACTCGGCGGCCAGTTCGCGCCGCAGCGCTGGCAAGCCGGCGATCTCGGTATACAGCGCGGTCGTTGGCTGCAATACCTGTTCTGCCAGAAAAGTTTGCAACGCCAGCGCCGGGGCGTAACTCGGCACGGCTTGTGACACATCGAGCAGCGGACAATCGGCCGGGAATGAGCGGCCTGCAACCCACGCCTGGGCATCGGCGATGGGTGGGGCTGCAACCTGGCGTAGTACGGAATTTATGCGAAAGCTCATGAGTCATCTTCCAATTAAAAATGCACGCCAGTGCCCCCGTCATTCCTGACGCGACGGACCGATGTCACGGTCTCGCCCAGAGAAATTGCAAGCCTCGATTCCTGCCGTACTGCTCTAAGCGCGATACTGCACTTTGGGTAATACGCACAGCATCTCGAATAACAGATTGGCGCCCACCAAGGCGGTATTGCCGGACAAATCGTAGGGCGGGGAGATTTCGACCAGATCGCCGCCGATGATGTTTAAGCCCCGGCACCCACGGATTATTTCGAGCGCTTGCCATATCGTCAGGCCGCCAATCTCCGGAGTCCCGGTACCAGGCGCAAATGATGGATCGAGGCCGTCGATATCAATGCTCAAATAGACCGGTCCACCACCGACTTGGTCGCGAATTTCCGCCATCAGCGGCGCCAGCGACTTGTACCAGCATTCCTCTGCTGGAACCACACGGAAACCCTGGCTACGCGGCCAATCAAAGTCTTCCGCCGTGTAACCGGTGCCGCGCAAACCAATTTGCGCAACGCGCTTGCCATCGAGTAATCCTTCTTCCACCGCGCGGCGAAATGGCGTGCCGTGCGCAATTTTTTCGCCGAACATCGAGTCGTTGATATCGGCATGCGCATCGATATGCACCAGTCCTACCGGGCCGTATTTCTTTCGCATCGCGCGCAAAATCGGCAGCGCAATCGTGTGGTCGCCACCCATTGTCAAGGGGGTACAGTCATGCCGCAAGATCTCGTCGTACGCGTCGGTGATGATGTCGATGCTCTTTTGCGCATTGAAGGTATTGATTGCGACATCGCCAATGTCGGCAATCTGCAACGAATCAAAGGGCGCGGCGCGCGTCGCCATGTTGTAGGGGCGCAGCAAACAGGATTCGGCGCGAATCGCACGTGGCCCGAAACGCGCACCGGCGCGGTTCGAGGTGCCGATATCAAACGGCACACCGACAAAACAGGCATCCAAACCTTGCGCCGACGTCGCACTCGGCAGGCGCATCATGGTGGCCGGGCCGGCAAAACGCGGCATTTGATTTCCGCCTAAGGGCTGATTGAGAATTCGTTCTGACATGTCTTTCTCCTGATGATTTATTGCCTGATCAAGCTCGGGCGGTTACAACGTGTTTTATTTCCTGGAATGCTGCCAGGCCCCACGGCCCGAGTTCGCGTCCGAGACTGCTTTTTTTCATCCCACCCCACGAGGTTTGCGGGAAGATCACTTGCGGTGCATTGACCCACACCATGCCCGCTTCCAGTGCGGCAGACACCCTCGTTGCGCGTGCTGCGCTGCCGGTCACGACGGTCGCCACCAGACCATACTCGCTGTCGTTGGCGAGTGCGACGGCTTCCTGCTCGTTGATAAAACTGCGCACACACAACACCGGTCCGAAAATTTCTTCGCGCCAGATCACGCTGTCTAGCGGTACCTCATTGAAAATCGTCGGCGCCACAAAGAAGCCATGCTGACAATCCGCTGCACGACCGCCGCCGGTGACGAGCTTGGCGCCATCGGCAATGCCGCGCTCGATGTAGCGCAGCACCCGTTCATACTGCGCGCGATTGACCAGCGGTCCCATCTGGGTATTCTCGGCAAGCGGATTGCCTATCACGATTTCTTCTGTCGCCTGCTTCAGACGCGCCAGAAATTCATCAGCAATCGATTCTCCCACCAGCAGACGCGATGTCGCGGAACACATTTGTCCGGCGTTGAAAAAGATGCCGCCTGTGACCAGGGAAACCGCCAGATCCAGATCGGCATCGGCAAACACCAGGATCGGCGACTTGCCACCAAGCTCCAGGCTGACGCCTTTGATACTTTCTGCTGCGGTCTTCATCACCATACTGCCCACGGCATTGCTGCCGGTGAAGGAAATTTTTGCGAGCAGGGGGTGGGCAACCAGTGGCGCCCCCACGCTTTGACCGGTGCCGGTCACCACATTCAGCACCCCGGCCGGCAAGCCCGTCGCATCGATAATTGCAGCGAGTGCGAGTTCCGGCAAAGGCGTGACTTCGGACGGCTTCAATACCACGGTGCAGCCGGCGGCCAGCGCAGGCGCCAGCTTCCAGGCGGTGGTCACCATCGGGAAATTCCATGGCACGATCAAACCGACCACGCCGCAAGGTTCACGCCGCAGGCTTGCCTGAAAATCTTCGCTCGGTATCGCGACCGCCGCATTCTGCTGGCTATCCAGCTGTTCAGCCAGGTCCGCGTAGTAGGCAAACGTCGCGATCACATCGGCGACGTCGATCGCCGATTCAGTCAGGGGCTTGCCACTGTTCTCCGACTGCAGGCGTGCCAGAAAATATTTGTTCTCGTCGACGCCACTTGCAATGGCACGCAGATATCGCGCGCGCTCGCTGCCTTTGCTATGCCGCCATGTCTTGAAAGCGCGCGCCGCAGCCTGTACCGCGGCATCGACATCCGCCGCACCGGCGGCAGCGACGTCAGCCAGCTTTTCTTCATTGGACGGATTGATCACCGGCAGCGTTTGGTGCGAGGTCGCATCGCACCAGTTCCCATCGATATACAACTGGGTGGGTATGGCGCTCAACATACCGCCCCCTGTGTCTCGATCCACATTTTTTCATCGATCTCCAAAACGGTCGGCATAGTGCGTCCGGCGGCGCGCACCAGTTCCTCGCGCAAACCGCCGAGCGTGTTGATGCGCTCGCCGGCACAGCCGAATCCACGTGCCAAGGTCATGAAATCGGGTGTGTAGATATCGACGCCGACCGGCGTGATGTTGCGGTCGTTCATGTATTTTTTGATTTCGCCGTAACCTGCGTTATTCCACAGCAGGACGATGACAGGCACTTGCGCTTCAACCGCGCTCGCCAGTTCCGGCAGGGTGAACTGCAAGCCGCCATCGCCGATCAAACAGACCACCGCGCGCTTTCCGGCGCCGAGCTTGGCGCCGATCGCGGCGGGCAATCCATAGCCCAGGGTTCCGTAACCGGTAGACGAATTGAACCAGGAGCGCGGCGTCGCGGCTTCATACACCAGATTGCCGACATATACCGGCTGGGTCGAGTCGCCTGCGATGATCACGTCGGGCAAGGTCTGGGCGACCGTATCCAGCATTCTCTTTTGCGCCCGGGTGGCCGCATCGTAGCCGGCAGTGACCACGCTGCGCACTTTTGCCGCACGCTGCGCCCCCCAGTTGGGGGCTTCCGGAGTGCGCGGCGCGGCGCTGACTGTGCTGAGCAGAGCACTTAATGCGCGCTGCGCATCGGCCACGATCGCTATCGTGGCGCGGTAGTTGCGCGTCAGTTGCTCCGCGTCGATGTCGATACGAATCAGTTCCCCCGGAATCGTGAAGCCACCGTCGAATACAACGTCATAATCGGTCTCGCCCAGTTCCGTCCCAATCGCCAGTACCACGTCGGCTTCCCGCACCAGCTCGCGTGTGACGGCAGTCGATTGGGTGGAGCCGATCAGCAGCGGATGATCGCGCGCAATCAGGCCCTTCGCATTGATCGTCAGCGCAACAGGTGCATGCAAGTGCTCGGCCAGGCGCTGCAATTCAGAGCCGGCATCGACCGCTCCGCCGCCAGCCAGGATCAACGGACGCCTTGCTTGCAGTAACCGCGTGGCGGCTTCTGCAATCGCGCTGTGACATGCCAATGGCCGCGATAACGCGACCGACCGCGCCAGCGGCAAATGATCGGCCGGTGCAGTGATCACATCCAGCGGGATTTCAATATGCACAGGACGCGGTCGTGCCGACTCGAACACCGCGAACGCCCGCGCCAGGACTTGCGGCAATTCATCCGGTGTCATCAAGGTGTGCGAGAACGCGGTGAAGCCGGCTGTCAGATTGCGCTGGGAGGGCAATTCATGCAAATGGCCGTTGCCACTGCCCATCTGATGGCGGGCATTGACGCTGGAGATCACCAGCATCGGAATCGAATCCGCATAGGCCTGTGCCATCGCGGTTGCGATGTTGGTCATCCCCGGCCCGGTGATGATGAAACACACGCCGGGCTGCCCGGTGACGCGCGCATAACCGTCGGCCATGAAACCGGCGCCTTGCTCATGACGCGGTGTGACATGACGCATCGATGATTCGGCAAGGCCGCGATAGAGTTCCACGGTATGCACGCCCGGGATCCCGAATACCAGCTTGACGCCGTAGTTCTCCAACAATTTAACTAATACTTCACCACAGGTTGCCATTGCCTCACTTGCCCTTCTTGATAAAAACTTGTTCATGTTGATGTGCACACCCCGACGCCGTCCGGGTCCTGCATTATTTCAACGACCCGGAAAGAAACTGCTTCAGGCGTTCACTACGTGGATTGACCAGTACTTCTTTCGGGTTGCCTTCTTCTTCCACCCGTCCCTGATGCAGGAACATCACGTGGTTCGAGACACTCTTGGCAAATCCCATCTCGTGCGTCACCACGATCATGGTGCGTCCTTCCGCCGCCAGGTTTTGCATCACGCGCAGGACCTCGCCCACCAACTCCGGATCGAGCGCCGAGGTCGGCTCGTCGAACAGCATCACTTCCGGCTCCATCGCCAAGGCCCGTGCAATAGCTGCACGTTGTTGCTGGCCACCGGACAAATGGGCAGGGTAATAATCGCGGCGTTCATAAATGCCGACCTTGTCGAGATAGACCTTGGCGCGATCGATGGCTTCGGCTTTTGGAATGCCAAGGACATGCACCGGCGCTTCGATCACGTTTTCCAGTACCGTCATGTGCGCCCACAGGTTGAAGTTCTGGAACACCATCGCTAACTTGGCACGCACACGCTGCAATTGCCCGGCATCGGTACTCTCCAGATTGCCGTCCCGGCCACGCGCCAGGCTCAATGCCTGGCCGTCAACAATGATCCGGCCTTCGGTCGGCTTTTCCAGCAAATTGATGCAGCGTAAGAACGTGCTCTTGCCGGAACCGCTGGAGCCGATGATGCTGATTACATCGCCTTTTTTCGCTTCCAGCGAGACACCCTTGAGCACCTCATTCTGACCGAAACGCTTGAACAAATTTTCAACTACTAACTGACTCATGTCGTCTCCTGCTTCATGATTCTTTGGCTTTGTACTTTGCTGGCGACGGGCTCAGACGCACGTGGCTGCAGATACGCCAGCCATTTTCGTTCCGCCATCCTGAAGCCTTTGACCAGCAGCAAGGTCAACACCAAATAGATTGCGCCTGCCGTCATGAACGGTTCGAAGGCCAGATAAAACTGCGCATTGATAAAGCGCGCGACGCCGGTAATATCGAGCATGGTGACCAGACTGGCCAGCGAGCTCATATGCAGCATCATGATCACTTCATTGCTGTATTGCGGCAGCGCGCGGCGCAGCATCGACGGTATCAGGATGCGCCGATACAGCGTGATCTTTCTCATCCCGACGCTCTGCGCGGCTTCTACTTCACCGGATGGAATACTCCTCAAGCCGCCGGCAAAGATCTCGGTCGTGTAAGCGGTCGTGTTGATCACAAAAGCGAAAATAGCGCAGAAAGTCGCATTTGAAAACCATGCCCATAGAATGCTTTCACGCACCATTTCAAATTGCGACAAGCCGTAATAGATCAAAAACAATTGCACCATGGCCGGCGTACCACGCACCACGAACGTAAACGCGGCGACCGGGGTCGCCACCCATCTAGCGGAAGAAATGCGCATCACAGCCAGCGGAATGGACAATAAAAGACCGAACAGGACGGAAGTCGCGGTCAGGAACAGGGACACCAAGATTCCCTTGCCGAACAAGGGTAGATTTTCAAGAATCAAATTCCAGTTCATCATTGCGCCTCTATGAAAAATTCGCTGGTTTGAAGCCCATCGAATATTTCTTTTCCAGCCAGCGCAACATCAGCATAGAGACCGTCGTGATGGCGAGATACACCAGCGCCGTCACCAGATAGAACGTGAACGGCTGGCGGGTCGCTTCCGATGCGCCGCGCGCCTTGAACATGATGTCCTCCAGACCGATGATCGATACCAGCGCAGTGCATTTCACCAGCACCAGCCAGTTATTGGTAAATCCGGGAATGGCCAGGCGCACCATCTGCGGCAGGATAATGCGCAAGTACACGCGTGTGTTGCTCATGCCAAATGCCAGACCCGCTTCCGCCTGTCCCTTTGGTATCCCCAAAATAGCGCCGCGAAACGTTTCGGTCAGATAGGCGCCGAAGATGATGCCCAGCGTCAGCGTGCCCGCCAAAAAAGGATTCAGGTCGAAGCTGCCGTCGCCGCCCGCCAACTCGATGAGATAGTTCACCACTGCCGGCGCACCATAAAAAATCAACAGCATCATCACCAGGTCGGGAATGCCGCGTATCACGCTGGTATAGGCTTCCGCCGCTTGCATCAGGAACGGATGTGTCGACATTTTGCAGACGGCGCCCAATAGTCCCAGCGCTATCGCGAAAAATAATGCGACCAGCGCCACTTGCAGCGTGACCCACCCTGCCGCGACCACGGTCAAGACGTAATCCAGAATCATCTATAAATCCCTTGCTGTGACTCGGCGGCTCTATTGCGGAGTTAGCACATGATTGACACGCACTACCCCATACCGACCTCCTCCGCTGCAAGCGGGAAGGGGTTATGGTGGGGGCCGAACGTATCAATGCGCTCTGCTGCCAATCAATTACTAAAAAGTCAGTAAAACAAACGGCGGCTCGCGCTATCAAGGCCGCCGTTCCGTATCAACGATCGACCAGTTTATTTTTCGCCGGATATATCAAACGGGAAATGCTTGTCGTTGATTTTTTTGAAGGTGCCATTCTTTTTTACTCCCGCCAGTCCGGCATTGAACAGGTCGCGCAATTCCTTATCCTGTTTGCGGACGCCTACCGCGACGCCTTCGCCAAGCTTCTTGTTGTCCTTGCCGGTGAATGTCGGGCCGACAAACTCGAACATCTTGTCGTTACCATCCTTGCTCAGAAAGCCATCGTTGATCTGGACGATGAAGCCGAAATGTAGATCCGCACGACCATTCAGCAATTCGAGGTACGGTTCGCCCGCGCCGACATAGCGCTTGATCGTCGCCACATCGCCGAATTGCTCGGTCACGAAATTGTCTTGCGCGGTACCCGTTTGCACCGCGATGGTTTTACCCTTCAAACCTTCTTTGCTAATCGTAGTGTTCGTGCCTTTTTTGGCCACAAAGCGATTTTGCATGCGGTAATAGGTGTCGGAAAAATCGATCGCCTTTTTACGTTCTTCGGTAATGTTCATCGACGTCATCAACGCATCGTGTTTTTTTGCCACCAGGCCGGGAATCAAACCGTCCCAGCCAACGTTGACGATTTTGCATTTGACTTTCATTTCCACGCACAAGGCATTGGCCAGGTCCACCTCAAAGCCGACCAGCTTGCCATCCGGCCCGACCGATTCAAACGGCGGATAGGTTGCATCCATCGCGATGGTGACTTCTTTCCATTCTTTTGCCTGCACAGCGGGTGCGCTCAACACTCCGGCCAAGACCAATAACGTAACCAGCTTATTCATGATGTCTCCTTCTTTTTTAGTAATGAATGAATTGTGCTTAAGCTATGTTCCCGCTTACGCCCTACGGTGACAAGCTATCATTTCTCATTAAAAGCATGAGATTTATGCATAACGGTAGCAAAATTCAAACAGCGCGTCAGGCGCTTATCGAAAATACACTTATTATTGTATTTTTGGAAATATTCTGGCGGCGTCACGCATTCAGGTATTCGGCCCCCACGCCACGTCGGGAGGCCATCGCGCCCCTGCCCGGGAGGAAACGTCGCCCCTCCCCCTTTGCAGGCTGAAGGTTGGCATGGGTGGTGCTGCCAATCAACTTGTCAATTCTCCGCGAGCCTCCAGCACACAGCAGGCATGCGCCGGGATCTTGACCGCCACCGGGTTGCCCACCACAAGGCCTAGACCCTGGCGTGGCGTACTCAAGGCGGTCAGCTGGACGCCGTCACAATCGATGGTGGTCTCGATCGTGGCGCCGATATCGCGCACAAATGTCACAGTGCCGTACACATGGTTGCTGTCCGGTTCGAAGGCGGACGGTGATTCGTTGCCCTCCGGACGCACCAGGATCTTGATGACGCCAAAGTTCTGACTCGGCGTTGTTAACGCGGCCAGTACGGTGCTGGCACCGTCGACACTCGTTTCGATCATGGTGCCGCTGTCGCGCATGAAGATGACCGAGCCGCGTGTCTGGTCGTCATCAAACTCCGACACATGCGACAATTCAAGCTCTTCAGGGCGTACCATGATCTTGACCGCGGCGCCGACATGGATCCGGTCCGGCAACGGCACACGAATCGCGGCACCGCTGCGCAGCCCGACCCGACCGTCACCGATGGCGGTAGCCGGCAATATATTTCCCATGCCGATGAAATCAGCAACAAACTCGTTGGCCGGATTGCGGTAAATCTCAATCGGCGTGCCGACCTGCTGCACCCGGTTGTGCCCCATCACCACCACGATGTCGGCCATGGTCATCGCTTCGCGCTGATCATGCGTGACCATGATGGTGGTGATGCCGAGGCGCTGTTGCAGTTGCCGGATTTCGACCTGCATCGCTTCGCGCAGTTTGGCGTCCAGCGCAGACAACGGCTCGTCCAGCAATAGCAATTTGGGATCGGCGGCAATGGCGCGCGCAATCGCCACCCGCTGGCGTTGTCCACCGGACAGTTTGGCGACCGGGCGGTCCTTCATCTCTTGCAACTGGATCAACTGCAGCAGTTCGGCGACACGGCGCTGTTGCGCGCTTTTTTCCATGCCGCGCAGGCGCAGCGGATACGCGATATTTTCACCCACGGTCATGTGCGGGAACAGCGCCAGCGACTGAAACACCATGCCGAAGTTGCGCTGGTGGGCCGGCACACTGCTGATATCGTTTCCGTCGAGACGGATTTGACCGGCGCTCAGGGTTTCCAGGCCCGCGATCAAGCGCAGCAAGGTGGTTTTGCCACAGCCGGACGGCCCGAGGAAACACACCAATTTTCCTTCCGGCAGATGGAGGTTAACTCCTTGCACTGCGCAGGCGGTGCCAAAGCGCTTTTCGACGTTTTCCAGAATTAATCCACTCATACTAGTCTCCGAATTTCTGTTGAATTTTGTTAATTAGAATGACACGCCGCCATCGCCTACCAATTTTTCCAGCGCCCAGATCAAGACAAAATCGATCACCACCGTCAATACCGCGAACGAGAATACGGTCGGATCGAGCGAGGACACGGTGCGGCTGAACATCCAGATCGGCACCGTCATGACTTCGATGGTGTACAGGAAAAAGGTGACGGTAAACTCGTTGAACGAGACGATGAACGCCAGCAGCATCCCGGCCAGGATGCCAGAGCGCATCAGCGGCACCACCACATCGACGATCGCACGCAAGGGACGCGCGCCCAGCATCTGTGCCGCCTCCTCGATTTCGTTGCCGATCCCGGTCAGCGCAGCAGTGCAGTTCTTGATCGCAAAAGGCAATGCCAGGATCACGTGCGCGATCACCAGCCGCCAGCTGCCCAGATCGAATGGCAGATGATCCATTACCAGCAATAGTGACAACCCCAGCACCACCATCGGAAACACCAGCGGCAGCGACACCAGTTGGATCGCCAGCGCCCTGCCTCGAAAGCGGCAGCGCGTGATCGCATAGGCCGCCGGGATTGCTGCCAGTGTGGCCAGGATCATGGTCTGGAAGGCGACCAGCAAGCTGGTGGTGAACGCCTGACCAACGGACAGCACGTCGCTCTTGTCGGGCGAGACAAAGGTATTCCAGGCCGCCTGGTACCACCGCAGGCTATAGCTGGCGGGAGGGAAATCGAGCGTCTCGCCGGCACTGAACGACATCAGAATCAAGGTCAGAATCGGCAGCACAATGAGCAACAGAATCGTGCTGGCCAGGATCGTCACGAAGCGCCCGCCCTCACCCGGCAAGGTAGGTGCACAACGGAATGGATTCAAACTTGCCATCGCTGCCCGGCGCGGTGAGGCTACGGCCTCGGGCAACATTGCTGCGGCTGAGTGCGTCATCATGAAACCTCCAGGGCACGGCGGCTACGGCCGGTAAAATATTCGGACAAGCCCATGACTGCCAGTGTCGACAGTATCAGGACCACGCCGCCGGCGGATGCCGACGGCCAGTTGAGCAAGGGCGCGATCTGGTCATGCACCACGACCGCCAGCATCGGCACCCGGCGTCCTCCCAGCAGCATCGGCACCACAAAACTGCTGGCGTTGTAGGCAAACACCAACGTTGCACCGGTCATGATGCCGGGCATGCTCATCGGCAGCACGACCTGACGCAGCACTTGCAGTCGGCTGGCACCGAGGGTCGCGGCGGCTTCTTCATAGCTGCGCGAGACACCCCGCACCGAGCTGGCAATCGGCAGCACCGCCAGCGGAAATGCGGTCTGTACCAGCCCCAGCAACACGCCGGCCTGGTTATATAACAGCATCACCGGACGCTCGATCAGACCAAGCGATAGCAGCATTTTATTGAGCAAACCGGCCGGCCCCAGAATCACCAGCCAGCCATAGCTTTGCAGCAGCAGGTTGACCAGCAGAGGCAGCAACACCGCAGCCAGAAACAGCTGGCGCATCAGCGGCGACTTCAGCCGCGCCATCGCCAGCCCGACCGGAATCGCAAGCGCGACCGCGATCACTGAACTGACCAGCGCCAGGCGCATGGTCAGCAGCAAGGATTTCATGTAATAGGGCTCCAGCAGCCGCACATACGACTCCAGACTAAAGGCAGTCCATTCCTCGCCCTTGACGCCGACGCTCATGCGCAGCACCAGCAGGCTGGCCACCACCAGCACGAATAGAAACAGCATCGCCGGCAGCAGAAAAAGCCAGGCGCGCGCAGTGGGCGAGCGCATTTTTTTAGGGGGACGCACGGCAGCGTCGCCGGCCCGACTGGCCAGCACGTTACTAGGGTTCATCTCGATTCTCTTATCACAAGTTACAACACGACTGATTACGACCGACAGCGCGCGTCTGCACTGGAATCGGCAGACGCACGTTGATCACAACACCATTACGAAGAGAAGATTTCAGTGTAGCGGCGCAACCAGTCGCCCTGGACGGTGGAAAGGAAAGCGTTGTCGTGGATAATGCCCTTCTCCGCGATCAGCTCAGGCGTCAGGATATAAGGGCTCTTGCGCGCTTCGGTTGAAATCACTGCCTTGGAATTGACCGGGCCGTTGAAAATGTCTTCGGCCATCTTGCCCTGGACCACCGGGTCGAGCGTATGGTTGAGGAAGGCGTAAGTCAGATCGGGATCGCCAGGACGGGATTTCGGCATCACGGAGAACATCAGATCGGCAAAGAAGCCTTCCTTCATGCCGAAGGTGGAGCCCATGCCGTATGCAGGGTTCTTCAGTTGCTTGGGGAAGAAGGCCGGTGCATACAAGCCGCCGATATCGAGCGAGCCGGTGCGGAACAGTTCGGCGACCTGGTTCGGGTTTTCTCCCAGCATCATGACCCGGCTCTTCAATTCGGCCAGCTTCTTGAAGCCCGGCTCGATATTGTGCTCATTACCACCGGCCAGCTTGGCGGCAACAATGATCAGATCCATCGCCTCGGTCCAGCCTGGGGGCGGCAGGAATAGACGGCCAGCGTATTTCGGGTCCCACAGTGCGGCGTAGCTATCCGGCGCCTCCTTGATGGTGCGCGTGCTGTACATCAGACTATTACACCAAAGCAAATATCCTATGCCATGACCATCTGCACCGGTACGGTATTTTTCAGGCACATCCTTGATATTCGGAATCCGATTGAAATCGGGCTTCTCCAACAGGCCGGCTTTGGCCAGTCCCACTGCGCCGACGCCAGCCAGCGTGATCACGTCGTATTGCGGCTTGCTGCCAGCAGCCTTCAGCTTGGCCACCATTTCCGAGGTGCTGCCGGTGCGGTCGGCGATCACCTTGGCGCCGGTCTTCGCTTCGAACGTGGCGGCGATATTGCGTAACGCCGCCAGGCCAGTGTCGTCGGACCAGGTCAGCAGACGCAATGTCTTGCCCTTGAACTTGGAATCGGCCGCATGCACGAACGGTGCGGAAAGCGTGGCGGCTGCCACCGATGCTGCACCTATCGTCTTGATGAATCGTCTCCTGCTGACATCATGTTCGTTCATAGCTATCTCCTCAATGGATTGTATTAACGGGGGTACGAATTGCGCGGTATGGCGACGGGCTTTTTCTTCATGATGCTTTAGCGCCAAACCGCGCATCCCAGAACGCATCGCCTTTACGGAAAAACGGTTTGGTTGTCTGCATAGTGCAAGTCAAGCAGCACAGCGGCAATCGAAAAGATCTCATGCCCGCCATGTGAAAATGTCATGCCATTTATCAGTGCACGAAACTATGATCCTAACTAACGCAAAGGAGATCTTATGGATTTGGGCATTCGCGGCAAACATGCGCTGGTATGCGGGGCCAGCAAAGGATTAGGGCGTGGTTGCGCCGCAGCATTAGCGGCCGAGGGGGTACATGTCACGCTGGTGGCGCGCACCAGAACGGTGCTGGAGCAAACCGCAGAAGACATTCATAGCGCGAGCAATATGGTGGTAAACACCGTCGCATGCGACATCACGACAGCCGAGGGCCGCGCACTGGCGCTGGCAGCGTGCCCGCAGCCGGACATCCTGGTGACCAATGCAGGCGGTCCGCCCGCCGGCGATTTTCGCGACTGGGATCGTGAACAGTGGATGGCCGCGCTGGACGCGAACATGCTGACGCCGATCGAATTGATCAAGGCGACCGTCGACGGCATGATGGCACGCCGCTTCGGCCGCATCATCAACATCACCTCCAGTGCGGTAAAGGCGCCGATCGATATCCTCGGCTTGTCGAATGGCGCGCGCGCCGGCTTGACCGGTTTCGTCACCGGTCTGGCGCGTACCACGGCACTGCACAACGTGACGATTAATAATCTTTTGCCGGGACAGTTTTATACGGATCGCATGCAGGCGATGCTGAATTTTTCGGCACAGGCCGCAGGCAGAACTCTGGATGAGGAAATCGACGCCTGCCGGCGGCACATCCCGGCACAGCGTTTCGGTACGACGGCGGAATTTGGCGCAGTCTGTGCATTCCTGTGCAGCACGCATGCGGGGTATATGACCGGGCGTAACGTTTTGCTTGATGGCGGTGAATATCCAGGGACGTTTTAACTCGGATTACGCAGCACGCTGAGGCAAGGCAGGCCAGCGGTGCTGATTCTGGCGTCAAGCGATGTCACGTTTTTTTTCGCATGCGCCTGGCTCCCCTCACCCGCAGACGGGAAAGGGAGTTTTTATGCCGTAGCAGGGTCAGAACGTGTGATGAATACCCACATCAAATGCATTGCTGGAATCTCCAACAGCAGGTTTCCGCCTGGTCGCATCGGTGTAGAGCATCGTGCGCTTGGATAAATTGTGCCAGTAGCCGAGAGACACCTGTTTATTGGCGCCAGCATTCTCCGGCTTGACTTGGCCATAGCCGACTTTGACGCTGCCTACACCAACAGCAATGTCCGCTGCGACCAGCCAGTTGGTGTCCTTGACGCCCACAGCGCGATTCAGGCGGGAGTAGGACGCGATCAGGTTGGCGACGCCGACACGGTACGCACCGGACACGGTCCAGAATTTGTCTTCCGCTGTACTGCGTTCGACACCGACCAGTGTTGCCAGTGGACCATTGGCATACGTAGCGGATAACGAATAGGGGTTCGAATTGAGTTGCGGTCCGCCATTCAATCCTTCTTTGCTTGCCAACGTCGCATTGACCTGAAAGCCGCCCATCGATGGCGTGCTGTAGTACACGCCATTGGAAAGACGGTTACCGGAAGAACCCGCATACGACGGATCGGTACTGTAGTTGCCGAGGATCGCATCGAGCGAGCCGACTGTCTGGAAGCCAAACGGATCAAAATCCCCAATCGGATCTTGAACAGCGGTCAGGTCACGCCCCAGCTTGATCGAACCGAACGGGCCCGACAGACCCACCACGCTGCGACCCTGGAACAGCGGACGACGCCCGCCGGACTCTGTGGTGCCGGTATCCGGTTCAAAACGCATTTCGATACGGAAGTTGGCGCTCAAACCATTGCCCAGGTCTTCCGTTCCCTTAAAGCCTAGTTTATTGTTGTCGCCACGGCCAATCGCCAAGGTTTCGCCAGTGGCTTTGATCAAGCCGATATCCATTGCGCCATAGACCGCGACGTTCGATTGCGCTTGCGCCGCGCCTGCGAACGCACCGAAAATTGCGAGTGCCAGTAAATTTTTTGTCATTGTGTGTGTCTCCCTTTTTAGTTGATCGGCGAATTGAATCAATTTCGCACGGCCAATTCTCAAGGCTCAAGCCAACCGCCACAACCTATAGATTCTCATGGGGAACATGAGGTTTTTGCATGGGATGGACAAACTGGAAGCGTGGAACTGAGACTTGAAACGGGCATGAAAAATCTCCCGACATCGATTGGAAGGCATGTCAGAAAACAATTTTTTCGGACATCGTCCGAGCCGATTCGACACCCACCACGCCCTTACTTCATGAAGAAACTAGTGAGTCGATGCCTTTCATGAAATCCGCGACATGGTGCGAGATGGCCATTTTGTGCTAGTATTTTTGACGGCAGATGGATTCTTTGCAATCAAATTGTTGCCATGGTCGGCATGATTTTTACTAATACCTAACTCTCAAGGCTCATCCATGCAACGCATGCCTCCACTGAACGCGCTACAGGTATTTTTAATCGTGGCGCGTCATCGCAGCTTCACGCGGGCGGCGGAGCATTTGTGCCTGACACAAGGCGCGGTGAGCCGGCAGATCCTCGCGTTGGAGGAGCACTACGGCTTTCAGCTTTTCACCCGGTTTCCGAAAGGACTGGCGTTAACGGTCGAGGGTGAAATCCTGCTGCCGGTTGTGCGCGAGAGTTTTTCACGCATCGAAGAAATCTCGACCCGGTTGACGCGGCAGCGCAATGACTTGGCGCTCAAGGTGCCTACTTGTGCGATGCGCTGGATCTTGCCGAAGATTATGTTGTTTCAGGCGGAGCATGCCGACATCCAGATCCAGTTGACGACGACGACCCAACACAATGTCGATTTTCGGCATGATGCATTCGATGCAGCGATCGTATATGGCACCCCCACCGGTGACGACATTCATTCAATGCTGCTGTTTGAAGAACAACTGACACCGGTTTGCGCACCCGAAATCCTCCAAGGGGAGAAGCCGCTCGATACGCCTGAAGATCTGGTGCACCACACGCTGCTGCACCCGACGCGCGACCATCGCGATTGGCAAATGTGGCTGAAATTTGCGGAGGTGACTGGCGTCAATCCGGATAGCGGCCAGAATTTCGAAACGCTCGATTCGGCAATGAACGCTGCCGCCCACGGCTTCGGTGTCGCCATCGGCGATTGCGCGCTGGTGCGTGAAGATATTGAGATGAAGCGGCTGGTCATACCGTTCGACAAGATGCTGTCTACCGGACAAAGCTACTATCTGGTTTATCCGGACTGTGTGGCGAACTTGCAGAAAGTCGTGCTATTTCGCGATTGGATTGCGCGCCTATCGGGACGACCTTAAAGTATCCGAATCGGGCGTGACGTCGTACTGCGCTACGACTGTTAAACATTGGGTGCGCGTGACCCACGTTTTTTCACGTCGATTGGACTGAACGTTAGGTATGTGGCATAAAAATGTGAGCCGCCCGTTGTGCGAGTGGCGCCTCTGCCCTGTCCGGGGGTTTTCGGAGCAGCGCTAGCGTGAGCGAGAACGCCTTGTGAAAGCAGCAGGACACACGAAATCAATCGCGGCGCCAGTCAGCCGGGCTTCCGGAAGCCGTCTTCGATCCATGCCTCGGCGCTGGCCGCGTTCAACTTGAAGATCGGCGCCACGCGCACTTGCGCGAGCTGGTCGCCGGCCTCATCGTGAGCGCTCAGCAGCGCATACGGATGGTCCTCATCGGGAATGATGTCGAGAGTGACGCCTATCTGCGCGGATCCGGCGGTCACCGTGATGTTCTTGTGCAGCATCGCATGCAACTGTTGCTCGTGCCTGCGCAAGAATTCCGAGGCGGTCTTGACCAAGGTGCGGAACGCGGCTGAGTCAAGCGGCTTCGGATTCTTCTTGTCGCGACCCATGGTCCAGGGGCCGACCAAGGCGGGCTCGGGTTCACCGTCCATGATCATCGCCACCGCCCAGCCCTCGTCGTCCTCGTTCTTGATGACGCGCGCGGTCCACCCGTCGTCGCGCCACAGTCGTGGCTCTTGGGTGTTGGAATCACTGCCTGGCGCAGGATCATCGGACATATCAGACAATGGAATGGGCATGTCGGTCACATCGAAGGGGTGGGGGGAAACGGCAATTTGAATACCACAAACAAAATAGCCTCCACGCGGGAGGCATTATCAACGGGACGGGAAGTCGAATCATATCTTGAAACCCGCATCGATACTTGATTGATCAAGTATTTTAACTTCCCCCCTCAAAAAAATGTGCTCCCAAAAATATTTGCTTGTCTCGTTTAGGCTGATAGCCGGGCGTGTGCGCAAAGAATGCACCGATACCAATTAGGCATCAGACTCAATCAAAACCCACCCGACCATCTTATTGCCAGGAGGTCCTGCGTCAGGAACCGCCAGCCTCCATCGCCAGGCACTTTCCCTCTCGGAGTATCTGCCCGAACGTCTCGGCTGGCACTGGGTTACTGAAGAAATAACCCTGCATTACGTCGCACTCGAGAATGCGCAAATGCATCAATTGTTCTTGCGTCTCGACGCCTTCGGCGACCACGCGTAGCTTCAGGTTATGTGCCAGTGAAATGACCGATTTCACAATCACCGCATCATCGGAATCCAACGTCATGTCACGCACGAAAGACCGATCGATCTTGAGCACGTCGATCGGAAAGCGCCTTAAATACGCCAGACTCGAATAACCGGTACCGAAATCGTCAATGGACATTTGCACGTGCAAGGCTCTGAGCCCTTGCAGGATTTCAATCGCCGCCTCGACATCGTTCATCAACAGACTCTCCGTCAGCTCCAGCTCCAGAAAGTGGGGGGCAAGTCCCGTCTCCGCCAGGATATTGGCAATGGACTGCACGAGATCTTTTTGTGTGAACTGACGAGCAGATAGGTTAACGGCGACGCGTAATTGCCCGTACCCGGCGCGTTCCCATGATTTTGTCTGCGCGCAGGCCGTGTGCAACACCCAAGCACCGATCACTCCGATCAAGCCTGTTTCTTCGGCAAGACCAATGAACCGGTGCGGCAGCACCATGCCGAGGGTCGGATGCTGCCATCGAATCAGGGCTTCCATTCCGACAATACGACCTGTGCGGATATCGACCTGCGGCTGGTAATGCAAGACGAACTCCTCGCGTTCGATCGCATTGCGCAAATCCTTCTCGATGCTGAGTCGCTCCAGCAAGCGTGCATTCATCGCGGCGGTATAGAATTGGAAGTTGTTGCCGCCCATTTCCTTGGCACGATACATCGCGGTATCGGCGTGTTCCAACAATGCTTCCGACGTCGTTCCATCCGCCGGATACACGGCAACACCAATACTGCAGCCCAGGAAGAATTGGTGAGTCTCTAGCACGATGGGTTGTGCAACCGCTTCCATCATGCGATTGATGGCGTCCGTGGCCATGGTCTCATCCGCACGCTGGGGCAGGACCAATACGAATTCGTCACCGCCAAGACGGACCACCGTATCCATTTCCCGCGTCGTAGATTGCAGCCGGTCAGCAATCGCCTTGATCACCTGGTCCCCGCCCTTGTGGCCCAGACTGTCATTCACAAATTTGAAGCGATCGAGGTCAACGAACAGGACCCACACTGCATGCCCGTGACGCCCGGCATAACCAATCGCCTGGTCGAGGCGGTCGAGCAGCAAGGTCCGGTTCGGCAGTCCAGTCAGCGCGTCATGCAGCGCCATATGATGGATGCGTTCTTCTGCCTGCTTGCGCCGGGTGATATCTTTGCCCGTGCCGCGGTAACCTGTGAAGGCTCCATCGCTGTCGAACAATGGTTCGCCGTTGATGCACCGCCATGCAATATTACCGTTATCGCAACGAAATTTGTATTCAAAATCGGTAAATGCCTGGCGCGCCTCGAGCGCTGCCTTGTGCGCCGTCCATTCGTTCCCTTCCGTGCCTGCCGCACCTTCCCAGCGTGTTTGGCCGATCAATTGTTCCGGACATTCTGCTAAAGCAGTTTGTGTAGCGGAAATCATGGTGAACCGAAAATCGGCATCCTGTTCCCAATACCAGTCGGATGACATGACGGTAAAACTGCGGAACCGCGCTTCACTTTGGCGCAGATTGGCCGTTCGTTCCTGCACGGTCTGCTCCAACACTTTGCTGTGATTTTTCACCATCGTGTGCAACAACCGCACTTCCAACATGTTGTGGATGCGCATCAGCACTTCAACCAAATTATAGGGTCGGCTGATGAAATCCTTTGCCCCAACCTGCAGAGCAGGCAGTTTCAAATCGTGGTCAGCGGTGATTGCCAGCACAGGAAGATAGTCATCCGTGTTGATTTCCTTCAGGCGCTCCATCACCTGGAATCCATCCATGCCGGGCATCTTGAGATCGAGCAGGATTAAATCATAATTATTCTCGCGGTGAAGTGCGTAGACCGCATACGGATCGGTCGTGCTGGTAATGGATGCATACCCGGCGTGGCGCAACATCCCTTCAAGAATCAGCGCATGCGTTTTCTGATCGTCGACGATCAAAATACTGGCATTGAGAATATCGGCTGTGCTCACCATCTTGTTTGCATGGTTCATTTAGCTTGATCAAGGACCTGTTGTTGGCAAACGGTTGGCCTTGTCAGTATGCCATGAGCAACAATTCCCCGCAGGATACTATTTTAATCCGTCGATGTCGAAAGCGTATGCCTGGGTCACGCGCTTTTCAGCAAACCGTTTGAGACGATGGCGGCAAGGTCACCGAGCGTCGTTTCCGGAAGAAGTGGCAGATCCTCGATGGTGATATCCAATTCCGTTTCTATGTCGAGCATGATCTCGGCAAGGTGGAGGGAATCGATACCAAGATCGCTTAGTTTGGTGGAGTCGTCCATCGCCGACGTGTCGATTCCAAACCGTTCGTGCAGAATATATTTAATTTTGATAGCGACATCGACAGCGTTCATCATGGCGTTTCTTTCAGTGAGAGGACTGACGAACGTATTCGTCGGGAATTGGGCGCATCGACAACAATAGAAGCGATCTGCCAATGTGGGAGTAGGTACTGCATGATGGCTGTATAACAACACTCCGCCGGGCGTGGACTGCACCACCGTCGACAGCGCCATCTTTCGTGATTGTGGTAACTGGCATTGTAAGCCGTTAATTCACTATTCTTCCATGATTCAATCTCGGCATAGTCGAATGGCACGACCGCCGTCGCGTGATGTCAGGGATGCCCGATCAGGGATGCCCGATCAGGAATGCCCGATGAGGAATGCCCGATGAGTGCATCGGCGGTAAGATGCCAAATGCGCGGTGGATATGCAGTCTGGCGGAGGCAGATCGCCCCCCTGGTACCAGGGCAGAGAAGGATCGGAACATCCGCCATTTGGCACGGAAACATGGAAAAGGTGGTACGTATGACGACTGGGGGCAAGGCGACCACTAACATGACGGATGTCGAGTCCAGCGTCAGGGTTCAGGCGAAGGTGCGCGTCACGGTTGGATTTCCAGTCTTGTTATTCGGACTTGTCGCCGTCTGGTACTGGGGAACGCCGTATGGCGCGAACGGATTCATCGCCGTGGGCGTGATCGCCATTTTGCATGCGCTTTACATGTTTTCCACGCTCTGGTTGGTGACCCGCATGCGGCAGCCATCCACCGCGCGCGCTCTTGTGATCGGCACCGCAATTCTCGACCCGTTGCTGTTGTCCGGATGGCTAACCATGACGGGAGAGACCGGGGCCCTTTTTGTTTGCTTTTACTTATTTACCATTTTGGGTTTTGGTTTTCGGACCGGTCGGCGCGCTATGTGGATTTGCCAGGCTGCCTCGCTCACTGGTTTTGCCATGGTGTTGGTAATCGCGCCGATCTGGCGTGAGCATCCCATTATGGGACTCTCCCTGTTCACCGTACTCGTGGTCGTACCCCTGTATGCATCCGGCTTGATCAAGAATCTGCGGGACGCGCACGCACGTGCAGAATATGAAAGCCAGGCGAAATCACAACTCCTCGCAAAAGTAAGTCATGAACTGCGCACGCCCCTGTCGGGAATCGTTGCCTCTGCGCAGTTGATCTCGGCAGAAGCAATGGATGCACGCCTGGTCAAGCGCGCCGACATTATTCTGAGGTTATCCAACGATTTGCTGTTGGAAATAAACGACCTTTTGGACTCGGCAAAATTCGAAGCCAACGCTCTCATCCTTGCGTCGACGCTGTTCGATCTACACGATGTCATGGAACATATTCGGTTCACCTTCGCATCGACGGCAGAAGCCAAGAACATCAGTTTTACCGTGACGGTGGACCCCGACATCAAGAGCATGGTGCAAGGCGATGCGCATTACTTAAGTCGGGTATTGAAAAATCTCGCCGGCAATGCAGTGAAATTTACCGATGTAGGCAAGGTCGAGATCAACCTGCAGTTGCTCGAAAAGATCGATGATGTTTATCGAATCCGGTTCAGTGTGCAAGATACCGGTATCGGCATTCCGCAGGAACTGCATCAGCAAATCTTTGAACCGTTTTTCCAGGCGTCCGCCGGCGCAGCGCGCCGATACGGCGGTACCGGTCTCGGGATGAGTCTTGCAAAGGAAGTCGTGACATTGATGGGAAGCGAAATCATGGTGCAAAGTGAGCCGGGAACAGGGAGCTTGTTCTATTTCGACGTCAATTTACCTGTGGTCGTGAGAGCACCCCAGGAATCCGCGGACGTGGCGGCCGTGCCTGTCCTGTGCGGCAAGCGGGTACTGATAGCCGATGACAATGCTACGAATCTGATCCTGATCCAAGAATTACTGGAAGGGGACCGTCATGTAGTCACCGTGGCCAGCAGTGGTGAAGAGGCATTGACCCTGCTCAATTCGCAGGTCTTTGACGTGATCTTCATAGATTACAACATGGGGGACATGGATGGCGCGCAGGTTTTCCAGATCTATCAATTCGGAAAACTGGCGACGGCACCGGTATTCTTCCTCACCGCTGATACCACGGCAACCACCAGCGCGAAATTACAGGATATCGGGGCCGCGGGGGTCTTACACAAGCCGATCACGCGCGACGAACTGCGCCAGGCGATTGCGCAAGCCTGTGGCGAGGACGGCATGCCGGCGCAGTCCAGGCCGACGCCATCGACCCAGGCATCGCTGTCTGCGACCTTCACATCTATTTCGCCGCAGTATCTTGATCTTGCGGTGCTCGAGGATTTGCAGACCTGCAGTCAGCGCCCGGGATTCTTCGCGGAAATCCTGCGCAGCGCGACCATGGACATGGAACGCAATTGCAGCGCTTTGCTGGAAGCACTGGCTGCCAAGGACATCACGCAAATCCACGATTCGGCCCATGCATTGAGCGGCATATCGGTCAGTGTGGGCGCAGTACGGCTTGCGTCATTGGCCAGTAAGCTCATGCGCATCGATCGGTGGGAATTGCGGGCAGCAAAGGAGGATTACTGGACACTGGAGATCGCGCAGGCGACCAATCGCAGCGTGCATGACCTGCGCGCCATTTTGCGGGACCAGACCATCATGCACTAGTGTTTGCCACCCGACCTGAGACGGACCAGGTGCGCTGCCAGTGCCAGGCTGATCGACTTCCGAGCGCCGTGGAACACGGATACGAATCGGTGCGACATACCCCGACGCCAAGGCAGGCACACAGCACACCATGCGCGATATTCGCATGATGTTTTCATCTCCGCCATATTTTCAGGTTTGACCAGCGATGCGGCGCATCGCCCCCCTCGCGCGGGCGATTTGGGAATCCGAGAATCCGGCGACCAGATTCCGATCCGGTGACGCTGGAGGTCCCGGATCAGATTATCCCTAGGCGCGCCTTTCATGCGGCAAGTCCGCGCCTGGTTTGTGCGCGCCCGCCTGCATCATGATCAGCATGTCCATGACCCGCAATTCCGCCGCCGGCAATCCCATCGCTACCTCGACCCATTCATCGACGACGGCTAACAGTTCTGCGTAATCGAGCGGTGCGATGCGGTGCCGGCTACGCTGCACCATCAGGCGTGGCACGCGTCGTTTGGCGTGATGGGAAATAAATTTGGTGACCGCCAGATTGCCGTCGCCACGCGGGCAGATTTCATCGACCACGCCCATCTCCTTCAACTCGACGGCCGAATAGATCCGTGCATTCGTCATCATGCGTTCTGCCTGGTAGACACCAACCCGACGCGCCAGCAAGCTCATGCCGCCGGTACACGGAAACAGGCCAAACATGATTTCCGGGAACCCGAATTCACTGTGCTCTTCCGCGATCAGAACGTCCGCGCTGAGTGCCGACTCGAATCCACCGCCCAGCGCCCTGCCCTGCACGAGCGCAATGGTTGTCATCGAATCACCGGAACTGGTTGCCCAGTCATACAGCATGTCGAGACACAGCCTCGAATAGTGGTAGAGACCGCTTTTGTCTTGCCGCCTGATGCAATCGCGGAAATAGTTCAAATCCCCGCCAAGGCTGAAATAATCAGGATGTTCAGATCGCATCACCGCGTAATGGATCGGGATCGTGTTGCCGTCGCGATGCCAGCGGGGGCCATGTTCCTTGATGGTATGAACCAGGGCAGACAGATGATGCAAAAGAGGCAAGGAGAAATTCTGGATGGCGCCCGTTGGATCCTTCTTCATCGTGACCCATAATGTATTGGACAAGGTCGTCTCCAGTTCGACCGCAATCCGGTTTGAAGCGTATTGCTCCGATGTTGGCAACACAAAATCGATGGCTTTCATTATTGATACCCTTTTCAGTTAGCTCTGCTACACCGAAACAGAATGGCGTCTTGCCGGCATTTCGCGGTGCTTCGAAATAGCCAGTGCCACATTGGTACCGCCAAAGCCACACGAAAAAGACATGGCGTGTTCGATTTGGCGATTGAAAAGCGGGGTATTCGCAACATGATTCAATGCGCATTTGGGATCAATGGCATCTAAGTGTGCGGTAGCGGGAAGGAACGACTCGGTCATCGCCAAGATCGTGATCACCAGTTCGAGTGCACTGGTTGCCCCGAGCAAGTGGCCATGAATGGATTTTGTCGAGCTGACCGGCACGGAGCGAGCGCCGAAAACGGCACAGATGGCATTCGCTTCGACTTCGTCTCCGCCCCTGGTCGCGGTGCCATGCGCATTGAAGTAGTCGATATCCGATGGCTGTAGCCCGGCGTCGGCGAGCGCCGCACGCAGCGCTGCGGTCTGCCCGTCTGCGTTCGGCGTGCCGATATGATACGCATCCGAGGAAATGCCATAACCGGACAAGGCGGCGAAGCAGGCGGCGCCCCGCTGTTTGGCATGCTGCGCCGATTCAAGCACGATGAATGCAGCACCCTCGCCCATGACCAGTCCGGTTCGATCCGATGAAAAGGGCTTACAGCTGCGGCTGATATCAGTCGGATCCGCCATGGCCAACGCCCGGATACCATCGAACGCCCCGAAGCCGCTCGACGTCAGCGGCGCCTCGGCGCCACCGACAACTGCCACATCCAGGTAGCCGTCGCGGATGGCGCGGAAGGCTTCCCCGATCGCCGCGCCCGACGAGCTGCAAGCACTACCATGCGTCATCACCGGCCCCTGGATCTGGTGCCGAATCGAGATTTGCGACGCGCCTGCATTCTGCATGATCGCCATCGCGGTGAACGGCCTGGCCGCCTGTTTCCCCTCTACCAGCAGCTGCTGGTACCACGCCTGCTCGGTGGCGACCCCACCCTTGACGCTGCCGTAATACAGGCCGGCCCGCTGGCCATATTCCGCGAAATTGTCAAATCCAGCGTCCGTGATTGCCTGGCGCGCGGCGAGAATCGCCATTTGCTGGCAACGGTCCAGATACGGCAATTCGAGCTTTGTGAATCGTTCGGTAAATGATTCAGGAATCAGGCCAGCCGGAAATGGCTTGCTTAACGGATCCGCGTCACAGCGTCTGATGCCGGATGTCGCTATGGACAGCGAACGAAACAGCGCATCCGCGTTGAGGCCGACGGGCGAAATTACGCCCAGACCCGTAATGACAACAGTGTTTTTCTTATACATATTTTTCACCTTTCAGCAAAGGACGGAGACACCCACGAAATAAAATTTGTGCGGACAGTATGGCAGTAATATCCGGGCCACAGATGCGCAGAGATAGCGTTCAGTAGCGCAAAGTTTTCTTCGAAAACGCACGGGCCGGTGTCGCATTCACTATCGGGCGACGGATTCGACGATTCTGAACGTCGTTCAAAAAACGACGTAAATCGCGATGCTCAATATTTAGGAAATCCGATTTCTACAGGACGCTATTTTGCTGCGCATCAGGTAGCCTGCGACTCCGTTGAGTTACCGGTATCTGGAGCAAATGATGGAAGAGTGCGGGGTAACGGTCGAGCATTCATCGATCAATCGTTGGGCATTAAGATTGGTCTGAGATTGGTGTCATTGCTTGAAACGGTCTTCCCCATGCACCAGCGCGGTCGGTAAAATCCGGCGTGTGGAAGAGACAATTATCAAGGAGAAGGATGTCTGAAGATATCGGACGTGCGGGAGGGTGGGATGCGATGTGACGCGGATTTATCGAACGGGTATTACAGGACCCAAAAGTAGCGCAAAAATTTATTGAACACGACTTACGAGCCAACTGCGCCAACGATGCATAGCGGTGGCTCGGGTAGTTTAGACAGAAAAACTGCTGTCGTTAATTGTTGAACTGCGATTCAGGGTTATCCACGGCGCCGCTCGCCACACCGGAGCATGGCCGGCATCACCGGCAACAGCAGGTCGGCGCGCGCTATCGATTCATCAACTTGGTGACCGGCTTGGCCCGGAGCCGGAAGGCATCTGGCATGCCCGACCCCAGTAACGGGCGCAGGTAGAGCCGGAATGCATCGGTGATATCGGTACCGGATGAAGCGATGAATTCATCCTCCATCACGCGCGTCTTGCCCGCCACCGCCTCCAGCGGCAGCAGCTCATAATCGACCGAATAAGAGCCGGTGCGCCTGATCGCCACCGAGCCGTCGCAACTGCCCCACATTGCAAACTGCACCGCTTTTTCGCCGACCTCGCGCGCTTCACGCTGGTCCACGTCGGACACGCAACCGATAAACGAGCGTTGCAGATAACCAAAGGTATCGCCCCGCACGCGCTTGATCTTGAGCTTGCTCTTGATCTCCTCGCACAGCAGGTCGGCCAGCGCGCCATTGCCCGACAGCTGCACATTGCCATGGGCGTCATGCTCCAGTTCCTTGGCCAGCAGGCTCGCGATCGGTACCCCCGACGCGTCGTGAATACCCTCCGAAACCGCAATCACGCAGCGCCCGAATCGCTCGTAGGTCGCCTTCACGTCGGCCAGAAACTTCTCAAGTACAAAAGTGCGCTCTGGCAGGTAGATTAGGTGCGGGCCGTCGTCATGGAACTTCTTGCCCAGCGCCGACGCCGCCGTCAGAAACCCGGCGTGACGCCCCATCACGACGCCGACATATACGCCAGGCAGGGATGCGTTATCGAGGTTGGCGCCGGCAAACGCCTGCGCGACAAAGCGTGCAGCCGATGGGAATCCCGGGGTGTGATCGTTGCCGACCAGATCGTTGTCTATCGTCTTCGGAATGTGAATGCAGCGCAGCGGATAGCCGGCCTTTTGGGCCTCCAGGCTGACGATACTTACCGTGTCGGACGAGTCGTTGCCGCCGATGTAGAAGAAGTGCTCGATCTGGTGCGCCCGCAGCACCTTGAAGATCTCCTGACAATACTTGATGTCCGGTTTATCGCGGGTGGAACCCAGCGCAGAGGAAGGCGTGTTGGCCACCAGCTCCAGATTGTGGCTGGTTTCCTGCGTCAGGTCATAGAAGTCCTCATTAACGATACCGCGTACGCCGTGGCGGGCGCCGTAGACCAGCTCAACGTTACGAAACCGACGCGCCTCAAGCGTAACGCCCACCAGCGACTGGTTGATCACCGCGGTCGGACCGCCACCCTGGGCGACAAGAATTTTTCCGGATGCCATGCGATTCCCCTCCTATCCGTGGTTGACCGCCGAAACGGAGATAGAGTCTGCGGTTAAAAAACTGTCTGCACATCTGTTCGGCGTCGGCGTGCGCCTGATACCGCCTCCGCCACTTGCGTAGCGTTGGTCGAGAAATGCCGCAACGCAGGCTTTCCACGCCTGCGTCGACGAGTGGCACATACAATTGAAGTGGCTCATACAATTGAACCCATCGAAGTCGTTTCCGAATCTCGTCGTCCATCGCTTCATTTTAGTTGAAACGATGTCTATGAATCACCCAGCAAAGGTAACAACCATACTACTCGGCGATGCCGAGCCCTCTCTCGATAATGCCTTCCATATAGCTGACGATATACACTTTCAGAGCCTCGCCAGTAAATGCGTTATCAATGATCGTGCCGTTCGGCTCTCCCTTCAGAATGCCGTCCTGATATACACGGGCGCTCCAGGCTACCGTCTCTCCAGACGAGTATTCGACCTCGTACTGAAAGGTTTCGCCGCTGACTTTGCGGGTGTATTCATCCTTGATCGCTGTTGTTTTTTCCGCCATTGCAGTCATCGTCAGCACCCAAGGGTCACTGATGCAGTTGTTCGCCGCATTGCAAAATATCGCCCCGCATTCGTGATCTCGCGTTCGTGAGTGCGGTCCGGTTCAGGATGCCGCCATCATCGGCACCGTTGTTATTGGACACCTGCGGCAAACAGCGCGATCAACAGAATCACCATTGCAGTCCACAGCACAAATAACCATAAAAGCCAATTGAGCTTCATTTCCGCATCCGTTCCCGCACGAAATATCGCGGTTAGGAGCCGATGACTGCTAAGCCCACCGCCATGGTTTCATTCTAGAACATGGACCAGCACGTCGCTTGAAGAATCAGGCTGCATTCGGGGATTTCTTAATCCTGGAGCGCGGCAGCAGCGGGTCCGAGAGCGCCACCAGCAACTCGGCCGGTGCGAACACTTCGGGATCGTCCTGCAATCCCCCGCCAGTCGTAACTGTGCGTGACGATTCGGCTCTGACGACCTCGCCAATCTGCTGGAAGTTCTTGAGCATTTGCCTAGATTGTTTTGCAACATCTCGAATAGAGCAAGAATTTTGACGAAAAAAAGCCCGCTGGTAAGAGCGGGCTAAATCCAATTCTTGGAGGAGATTGGAGGAGACAGACGAACTATGCTGCATTGCCACATATATTGCCACTTTTTATTCTGCATGACTGATATCATTTGCGTGAATAACAATCGATGCCGGCATCGTGAAAATCTACCCGGTCGTGAAGCACCTGCGGGGTGAGCAGCATGCCGCCGGGATTCAGTGGGTGACCGACACCACCACCTTGAAATATCTTCCAAAACACATTTTCGATAGACTTGTATGACAAGCGCCGCCCCAAGGCACTGGTCGGGTTCCCGTCCGATCGCTTCGAGCGTCTTCGACACCGATCCCGGGCTTATGTATCAATAAACATGCAAACCGAGAAAGTTTCTTATTGGAAATGACACGCCGCCCATTTAAGTGAACTCTTGCGCGTCACATTACCAAACGGAAAAAATCGTCCGGTAAGCGCCGTCGCGGTTTAAAACAATCGATGCCGCGTACTACAATTATGGCTGCAAATGCACTGGTTCAGGTTCGCCAGTCGAATAGTTGGAAATGGCGACCTGGTACTGTGGGTAACGGGCACCGCGATTGCCTTGTACGTTGCCATTCTGTAGCGGGATATTCTTTTTTATATAAACATAATGCAACGTGTCCTCGTTATCGCTGGACTTCTCTTGGTGGTTGCCGGTGTCGGGTGGCCTTGGCTGTCAAAGATTCCGTTTGGTCGACTGCCGGGGGACATTCATATTGTTCGGGAGGGATTCAGCTTCCACTTCCCCATCGTGACGTGTATCGTCATCTCCTTGGTGCTGTCGATCCTGTTTTGGATCTTTAGGCGCTGAAGGTGCGCGAACTGATAGAACGGCAACTGACTGAACGTGTAATTCCAAGGCACAAGCGTCTGAAGGACTGGATGGCGAGATCCCAAGGCGTATCGGCCAGACACCACCTGCCGAACCACCTTGGATGGCCGGCTACTCGACAAAGAAGGGGCGAACCTGACGCCTATCGGGTTGCTTCGACACGCAATGGGATAATTCCGACGCTGAATCTCAAACAGCCTTCTTTTTGATAACGAGGATTTCATGACACTTAAAGCGACTCCACTTAATGCCGCGCATCGTGCCGCAGGCGCACGCATGGTCGATTTCGGCGGTTGGGACATGCCAGTCAACTACGGTTCGCAAATCGAAGAACACCATGCGGTGCGCACCGATTGCGGCATGTTCGATGTGTCCCACATGTGCGTGGTCGATCTGCAGGGTGCCAATGTGCGCGGCTTCCTGCGCGGTCTGGTGGCCAACAATGTCGACAAATTGCAGGTCTCAGGCAAGGCACTGTATTCCTGCATGCTGACGCCGGAAGGCTTTGTCATCGACGACCTGATCATCTATTTTTTCACTGAAAACTGGTTCCGGCTGGTGGTCAACGCCGGTACGGCGGAAAAAGACATCGCCTGGATTTCGACCCAAAATGACAAAACCAATAGCGGTCTGAGCATCACCCAACGACGTGATGGCCAGGATGCGATGGCGCTGATCGCGGTACAGGGGCCGAACGCCCGTGCCAAGGTATGGCAGGTATTGCCGCAGACGCAAGCGGCCAGCGAATCAATCAAACCGTTCAATGCGGTGTTGGTCGCCGATACTGCGTTCGGCGAAATGATGGTGGCGCGTACCGGCTATACCGGTGAAGACGGTTTTGAGCTGGCGTTTCCGGCAGCGCAGGCCGAAGCGTTGTGGAATGCGTTGCTGGCCGCTGGCGTCAGGCCTGCCGGTCTGGGCGCGCGCGACACGCTGCGGCTGGAAGCCGGCATGAATCTGTACGGTCAGGACATGGACGAGACGGTCAATCCGCTTGATGCCGGTCTGGCCTGGACCATCGATCAGGTCAGTGAGCGTGACTTCATCGGCAAAACGGCTCTGCTGGCCAAGGGGCAGAACGCCCAGTTCGTGGGCCTGATCCTGCGCGAAAAAGGCGGCGTGTTGCGGGCCCATCAAACCGTCATCACCGAACAGGGCGATGGCGAAATCACCAGCGGCACCTTCAGCCCGACCATGCAGCAGGCGATTGCGCTCGCGCGTGTGCCGATGGGCGTGGCGCTGGGCGACACCGTACAGGTAGCAATCCGCGACAAAAAACTGGCGGCCACGGCGGTCAAACTGCCATTCGTGCGCAACGGCAAGATTTTGGTTTCCTGATTTACCATGTTGGTAGTGCTGGCACGGAGCCCTGCCCTACCAAAATATTTTTATCCTTGGAGCAATAATGAATATTCCTGCTGAACTCAAATACACTGAATCCCACGAATGGCTGCGCGTTGAAGCCGATGGCACCGTCACTGTCGGCATTACCGAATTTGCGCAAGATGCGCTGGGCGACATCGTGTTTGTCGAATTGCCACAGGTAGGCAAATCGTTTAAGGCCGGTACCGACTGCGCAGTGGTGGAATCGGTCAAGGCTGCCAGCGACATCTATGCGCCGATCGCAGGTGAAGTGGTCGCGGTCAACGAAGCCGTCACCGATGCGCCTGACCAGATCAACCATAACGCCTATGATGCATGGCTGTTCAAGTTGAAACCGGCGGATATCAACGACGTTGATGGCCTGATGTCAGCCGACGCCTACGGCAAGAACATCGCCTAACTCGCCTTCGGTTTTACGCATTCCGAGAGTGCGGTGCAGCTTGCACCGCATTTTTTATACCCCCTCTTTCGCTCCAACTCATGACCCGCCCCAGCCTATCCCAACTTGAAGCACGCGATGCCTTCATCGCCCGCCATATCGGCCCTTCCGAATCCGAACAACAGTCTATGCTGGCCACGCTCGGCTACCGTACGCGCGCCGAGCTGATCGACGCCATCGTGCCGGCGAATATCCGCCGCAAAGACGCGTTGCCGCTCGGCGAGTTCACCCAAGCGCTATCGGAGAAGGCCGCACTGGCCAAGCTCAAGGAACTCGCCGCCCAGAACCGCGTGCTGAAGTCGGTGATCGGTCAGGGTTATTACAACACCGATACACCGGGCGTGATCTTACGCAATATTTTCGAAAATCCCGCCTGGTATACGGCTTACACGCCGTATCAGCCTGAAATTTCGCAAGGCCGTCTGGAGGCGATGCTCAACTTCCAGCAGATGATCATCGACATGACCGGCATGGACATCGCCAATGCGTCCATGCTGGATGAAGGCACTGCGGCGGCAGAAGCGATGACGCTGGTGCAGCGCGTCGGCAAGTCCAATTCCGACGTGTTCTACGTGGCACACGATGTGCTGCCGCAAACCCGTGAAATCATTGAAACACGCGCCCAGCCGATCGGCATCGAGGTGCGCACCTGCACCGGTGATGAGGCTCTCAACAACGACTGTTTCGGCGTGCTGCTGCAGTATCCAGGCGTCAACGGCGACATCTGCGACTACCGCGAATATGTTGCGGCGCTGCACGCCAAGGGCGCCATGGTCGTCGTGGCGGCCGACCTGCTGGCGCTGACGCTGCTCACGCCGCCGGGTGAATGGGGTGCGGACGTAGTGGTCGGTAACAGCCAGCGCTTCGGGGTTCCGCTCGGTTTCGGCGGCCCGCACGCCGGCTATATGTCGACTCGCGATGCATTCAAGCGCAGCATGCCTGGCCGTCTGGTCGGCGTCACCATCGATGCCCAGGGCAATCAGGCTTACCGTCTGGCGCTGCAAACCCGCGAACAGCACATTCGTCGTGAAAAAGCGACTTCCAACATCTGCACCGCCCAGGTTCTGCTGGCCGTGATGGCATCGATGTATGCGGTCTATCATGGCCCGGCCGGCCTGCGCCAGATCGCCCGGCGCGTACACCGTTACACCGGTGTGCTGGCGGCCAGCCTGCGCCAGCTTGGTTACACCATCGTCAATGAAACGTTTTTCGACACGCTGACGGTGCAGGTCAAGAATGCGGAAAAACTGCATGCGACCGCGCAGTCGCACGGCGTTAACCTGCGCCATATCGACGCCAAACATGTCGGCCTGTCACTGGATGAAACCACCAGCCGCGACGACGTGGCGCTGTTGTGGTCGATTTTTGCACATGGCTTCCGGCCGCGTGCCCAGGTGCCGGATTTCGACCAGATCGAAGCTGCAGTGCACGATGCGATTCCGCCCGAACTGGTGCGTGGCAGCGCTTACCTGACGCATCCGGTATTTAACCGTTATCACGCAGAACATGAAATGCTGCGCTACCTGCGCAGCCTGGCCGACAAGGATCTGGCGCTCGACCGCACCATGATTCCGCTCGGTTCCTGCACCATGAAACTGAACGCCACTAGTGAAATGGTACCCGTCGGCTGGCCCGAGTTTTCCAGCATCCATCCGTTCGCGCCCAACGATCAGACCGTCGGCTACCGCGCGATGATCGACCAGCTGGAGGCGATGTTGTGCGCCGCGACCGGTTACGCGGCAGTGTCGCTGCAACCAAATGCCGGCTCGCAAGGCGAATATGCCGGCCTGCTGGTGATCAAGGCTTACCACGCGTCGCGTGGCGAAGGGCATCGCAATATCTGTCTGATTCCGTCCTCGGCGCACGGTACCAACCCGGCATCGGCCAATATGGTCGGCCTCAAAGTGGTGGTGGTGGCGTGCGATGCGCGCGGCAACGTCGATCTGCTAGACCTGCAGGCGAAAGCGCAGGAGCATAGCGCCAATCTGGCGGCGGTCATGGTGACCTACCCATCGACCCACGGCGTGTTTGAAGAGGGCGTCCAGCAATTGTGCGAAATCGTTCATGCGCACGGCGGCCAGGTCTATATCGACGGTGCCAACATGAATGCGCTGGTCGGGGTTGCGGCGCCGGGGCAGTTCGGCGGCGACGTCAGCCATCTGAACCTGCACAAGACTTTCTGCATCCCGCATGGCGGTGGCGGCCCGGGCGTCGGTCCGGTCGCAGTGGCTGCGCATCTGGCCAAATTCCTGCCGAATCAGCAATCCAGCGGCTACCAGCGCGATGCCAGCGGCATCAACGCCGTCAGCGCCGCGCCGTTCGGTTCGGCCAGCATCCTGCCGATCTCATGGATGTATATCGCGATGATGGGTGCAGAAGGCCTGACCGCCGCGACCGAAACCGCGATCCTGGCAGCCAACTACATCGCCCGACGACTGGCACCGCACTATCCGGTATTGTATTCCGGTCATGATGGTCTGGTCGCGCATGAGTGCATTCTCGATCTGCGTCCTTTGACCGATGCCACAGGCATAAGCAATGAAGATGTCGCCAAGCGTTTGATGGATTTCGGTTTCCATGCGCCGACCATGAGCTTCCCGGTCCCCGGCACCCTGATGATCGAGCCGACCGAGAGCGAATCACAAGCTGAAATGGACCGCTTTATCGACGCCATGATCGCCATTCGTGAAGAGATCGCCAAGGTGGAGAGCGGCGAATTCGACCGTGAGGACAATCCGCTCAAGCACGCGCCGCACACCGCACAAGTGTTGATGGCAGAAGAGTGGACGCGTAAGTACAGCCGTGAAGTGGCGGCCTTCCCGATCCCGGCGGTGCGCAAACAAAAGTACTGGCCGCCGGTCGGCCGTGCCGATAATGTGTATGGCGACCGTAACCTGTTCTGCGCCTGCGTGCCGACCAGCGAGTACGAGTAATGGTTTAGACCTGGACCTCGCTTTTGTGATGTCCAGGAAGCGATAAGATGGATGCCGGATTCAATTCGGCATCCATTTTTTTTAGGCTGTGAGAGTTCAGCGTTGGTTCTGGCAATCTCCTTGAAACAGCTGGGGAGCCTACCAGAGTCAGTCTTGAGACATCTCGAGTTTGTTTCGGACCAAGGAGTCGCGGAAGCGCTGCGCCGTAGGGGACAGCGAGCGGTCGGCATGAAAAAGCAGCGACACCTCGCGTTTGATGACCGGATTCGTAAGCGTCCGGGTCACCAATCCGAGCCCGGTTGCAAGTTTAGTCACCGCGGTACTCATAACGGCTATCCCTAATCCTGCCTCGACCATCCCGACCATCGTCAGCGGAAGGTATGCTTCATGCGTACGCGAGAGAACGATTCCCTCGGTCGCCAGAGCACGGTCGAGCCGCTCGCGAATCGGGTTACCTTGGCGCGGGCCGATCAGCGGAACATCGACCAAGTCCTGCCAGCGAAGCTCGCGTTTGCGCGCAAGTGCGTGGTCCGCGCGCATTACGACAACAAAGGCGTCTGCCGACAGCAGGTGCGCCGCGAGATCAAGCCGATTGCCGGATTCTGTACCGATACCGAAGTCGACTTCGCCCGAGCACACCATCTTGGGCACCTCGTGCTCTGCCACGTCATACAACTCCACCTTGACGTCCGGGTACTCAATACAAAACTGCTTAATGAAGCGCGGCAACAATAAGGCTGCTTGCACCGAGGATGCCGCAATCGACACACGCCCGCGCCCCAGAGTTTTCAGTTCGTTCGAGCTGAGGATCACGCTGTCGATATCGGACACTGCCTTCTTCATCAAGGGCAAGAGCTCGGCGCCGGCCTGGGTGATGCGCAATAGTCGGGTATGGCGGTCGAACAGGCGCAACCCGAGATTGGCTTCCAGCTCGTGAACCAGCGTGCTGACCGATGACTGGGACAAATCCAGCTTGTCGGCCGCGCGCGTGAAGTTCTGCTCCGCGGCGACCGCGATAAATGCACGTAACTGACGTAGGGAAACGTTCATATTGCTCATATCATTCATAGCCTAATACGATTAATAAATAGAATTATAGCCATTTACTGATAGTTTGGAAAGGACCATTATTACCTCGTCCGAAAGACAAGCAGTTGCGGCTACAAGTGTGATGCGTGGCCGGCCAATTGGTACTACGCAAGCACAACCGCCTTTTCGTAATAGCGCAATCTGCACGACCGATGACCGTATCCCGGGGCTCGACATGCCCAGATTCATCCCGGATGCGCGCCGCAGTGGCTCTATGAATCTTTAAGGAAGACTGATGAGAGATTTTGAATACTTTGAACCGGTAACGCTCGATGACGCCGTAGCATTGCTGCAGAGCTGCAAAGGAGAAACGAGCCTGATTGCCGGCGGCACCGATCTGCTGGTCCAGATGAAGGAGCATGTCCGCCAGCCCGATCATGTCATCAACATCAAGAAGATCCCGGGAATGGATGAGCTGGACTATGACGAGCGCACCGGTTTGCGCATCGGCGCATTGACGACGACCCGCGCCGTCGAGACCTCCGCTGTCGTGCAGCAACACTTCGCCGGCTTATGTCGCGCCACGACCGACTTCGCGTCGATCCAGGTTCGCAATCGGGCGACAGTGGTAGGCAACATCTGCCGCGCGTCGCCTTCGGCGGACACGTTGCCGCCGTTGATCGCGGATGGCGCAACCCTGCAGATTCGCGGTCCGGACGGTGACCGTGTGGTAGCGCTGGAAGACTTCTTCACCGGACCGGGCAAGACGGCGCTGGGCTCCGATGAAATCGTCACGCACCTCATGGTCCCGCCACCGCCGCCGCATACCGGCAAGGTGTATATCAAGCACGGCCGTCGCATTGCGATGGAACTGGCCACCGTCGGCGTCGCAGTGAGCCTGACAATGGAGGGCAACATCTGCCGCAAAGTACGCATCGTGCTTGCCGCAGTGGCAGCAACGCCACTGCGGGCGATACATGCGGAAATCCTGTTGCGCGATCAGCCCATCAACGACCAGGTGATTGCAGCCGCGGCACTGGCCGCCATGGATGAGTCGCGACCGATCAGCGATGTGCGCGGCAGCGCCGGCTACCGGCGGGAGATGGTGAGCGTACTGACACGAAGAGCGATCGCACAGGCAATCAAGGAGGCCCAATGAAACAGATTATTCCCGTCAAAATTAACTCAGAGCAGTGCGAATTAGCGGTCGAACCGCACCGCAGTCTGCTCGACGCGCTGCGCAACGAGGGTGGGCTGACCGGCACCAAGAAAGGCTGCGATGTCGGCGAGTGTGGTTCGTGCACCGTCATCCTGGATGGCAAGCCGGTCAACTCGTGCCTGGTGCTGGCAGCCGAGGTGCGCGGCTGCAACATCGTGACGATTGAGGGCATTCAAACTTCCAGCGACCAGGTGCATCCGTTGCAGGACAACTTCATGAAATGTGGCGCAGCGCAGTGTGGCTTCTGCACGCCCGGCATTATCGTCATGGCCAAAGCGCTGCTGGACGAGAACCCGACGCCGACGGAAGATGAGATCAAGTTTGCAATCGCGGGCAACATCTGTCGCTGCACCGGCTACACCAAGATCATTGAAGCCATTGCGTTGACCGCCAACCAGCTGAACCACAAAGCGCAAGAGGAAGCATGATGAATCACTCTATCATTGGTAACAGCGTCAAGCGTACCGACTTGCTGGGCAAAGTAACCGGCGACGCCAAGTATGCCGGCGACATCATCTTGCCCGGCCTACTGTATGGCAAGACCAAACGCAGCACGGTTGCTCACGCCAACATCAAGCGCATTGACGTCAGCAAGGCGCTGGCGCTACCTGGCGTCAAGGCGGTCCTCACCCACGAAAACGTGCCACGGGTGCTGCATGCCGGCTCGCCGCATCCGCGTTCAGCGTCAGTAACTTGCGACCAGTACATCCTCGACAGCAAGGTGCGCTACTGGGGAGAAGGTATTGCGGTAGTCGCAGCCGTCACGGAAGAGATCGCAGAAAAAGCGATAGCTCTGATCGAGGTCGAGTACGAAGAACTGCCGGCGGTGTTCACGGTCGAAGATGCACAGCGCCCGGATGCGCCGCTGATCCATGACCGGGAACCCGGTGGTAACCTGGTTCTCAACCCGGTGCAGTTTACGCGCGGCGATGTGGAGAAGGGATTTGCCGAGGCCGATGTCATCATCGAGGGCGAATACGAAGGCGGACGCCCGACGCCTGCCTATATGGAACCCAACGTCTGCGCCTGCCAGTGGGATGGCAACGGCAATTTAACGGTGTGGATTTCAACCCAGACCGCGTTCATGGTGCGCGGCATCATGGCCGAGGTGCTGGGGTTGCCGCTGCACAAAGTGCGTGTGCTGGTAGACCACATGGGTGGTGGCTTCGGCGCCAAACAAGATCTGTTTCAACATGAATTCCTGTGCGCGCTGCTGGCCAAAGAAACCAGGCGACCGGTGCGCATGGAGTACAGCCGCGAGGAGACCTTTCTCGGCGGCCGTTCGCGCCATCCGGCCAAAGTATGGCTCAAGCAGGGCTTCAAGAAAGACGGCACCATCACGGCACGGCAAGCGCGCGTGGTCTTCAACTCCGGCGCGTATGGATCGCACGGCCCCGGCGTCACCATCGTCGGAACCTCGGCGCTATTGTCACTCTATCGCTGCGACAACATTCTTCTCGAAGGCCGTTGCGTCTACACCAACAGCCCAATCGCCGGTGCGTTCCGTGGCTACGGTGTGGTGCAAACCTACTACGCGCTCGATATCCAGATGGATGAGGCAGCCGTTCAGCTCGGCATCGACCCGCTTGAACTCAAGCTGAAGAACGCCGTGCGCGAAGGCGACATCGCGCCTTCCAACCATCCGCTTATCGGCCATGGCCTAGAAGATTGCATCACCACGGGCCGGCAACTGACGGACTGGGCCGCACTGCGCCAGCGTACCCGCAAAACCGACGGGCCGATGCGCGGCGGCTGGGGTATCGGCTGTGAGATGCATGGCAGCAGCGCCTATCCAGGCATCAAGGAGCAAGGCAACGCCATCGTTAAAATGAACGAGGATGGCACCGTGGTGCTACTCACCGGAACCGCTGGCTTGGGCACCGGTGCACATACCGCGCTGGCCCAGATTGTGGCCGAAGAGCTGGGCGTGAAATTCGAAGACGTGGCGGTGGTGCATGGCGACACCGATGTCGTGCCCTGGGACATTGGCGCCTTTGCCAGCCACACCACCTATATGGGCGGGCGCGCCGCACAGATGGCCGCCAGCTCTGTCAAGTCGCAGCTGCTTAAGCGCGCCGCGGAACAACTCGATGCGGCACCGGAGGATCTTGAAGTCAGTCAGGGCGAGATTACGGTACGCGGCGTTCACCCGCGTAGTATGACGGTGCGCGAAGCAGTGAGCCCCAAAAAGGGCATCCCGGCCGCGCAGTTCGTCGGCACGGCCACCTATCATCCGACCAAGTCGTACTCGTTTGCGGCCCACTTCGTCGAGGTCCAGGTGGACATCGAGACCGGATACATCACCGTGGCCCAGGTGATCCCCGTGCATGAAATCGGCAAGGTCATTCATCCGGTCGCGGCAGCGGGCCAGATCGAGGGTGGCATCCAGCAAGGCATCGGACATACGCTGTATGAGGACTACCAGATCGACATGCGCACCGGGCGTTCGCTGAATGCCAACTTTGTCGATTACAAAATGCCGCTATCGATGGACATGCCGCCGATCCACACCGTCATCCTGGAGACTGCGCCCGATCCTGGCGGGCCCTTCGGTGCCAAAGGTGTTGGCGAGGACCCGATCGTCGCCATTGGCCCGGCCATCGCCAACGCCGTGTATGACGCCATCGGCGTGCGCTTCCGCCACTACCCGATCAAGCCGGAGCAAGTGTTGCAGGCGCTGAGGCAAAAAGCGGAACAGGAAGTGCGCCAGTAACATCTGATAATCTTCGATCTAAAATATTTTTGGTATACCATTATTTTAATTTGGAATACCATTTATATTGACTTTCGATACATGGCAAGCCTTGCCGCAACCGGTTAAAACGTCGCTCCTTAATTCTTTTTTGATTATCAACTTCTCTTTTGGAGATCAGCATCATGGCAAAGCAAGTGGCAATAAAAATGGGCAAGCTCGTATCCTGCGTACTGACAGGAGTAACTGCACTGGCCAGTATCCAGCCGGCCGGTGCAGCCGACTGGAGTGATACATCGATCGGCTATCGCTACGGCACCCACTTTGCCGAACCGTTCAACGGGCAGGACATTACGAAGAACATTTTCAACCTGACTCACGCTAGCGGCTACAAATATGGCTCGAACTATTTCAACGTGGACTTGCTGCAATCCGACAGCAAGGACGACAACGCGCAGGAAGCCTATGTCGTTTATCGCCACACCCTGGATATGGGGAAAATTTCCGGAAAAAACCTCGCCTTCGGCCCGGTTCGCGGCCTTGGCCTGACAGCCGGGTTCGACTGGAACACCAAGAGCGACACCGGTTATGCATCGAAAAAGCGCATGCTGCTGTTAGGGCCAACGTTAATGATGGACGTGCCGGGCTTTCTGAATATCAGTCTGCTGTTGATGCATGAAAGCAACCGGCCGGTTGGCATATCCAGCCGCTACACCTACGACCTGCACCCGATGCTCAATGCGGCATGGGGCATCCCAATCAGTTCCACTGGCCTAGCTTTCGAAGGTTACATGAACTACATTGCCGCCAAGGGGCGGAACGAATTCGGCGGCGATACCGCTCCGGAACTGAATATCGATGCGCAGGTGATGTACGACCTTGGCACACCTCTGGGCCTCGGCAGAAACACGCTGCGGGCCGGCCTCGAGTATCAATACTGGCATAACAAGTTCGGCAATCCGTCGTCCGTGCCCGGCTCCCTCGCCAAAACACCGATGGCACGCATCGAATACCACTTCTGACGCACAAGCGCACGCACCGTCATCGGCGCCACGCCGACTGCATGTTCTTTGTCGGTACCGAGGTTGCCGTAATTTTGGTGCGAACACGAAGGCGGCGCTGCTGATTCATCCGAAGATCATGTTCGATATCGGGGCTCGCCAGTGATAAGGGACTTGTTCGAGTGGGATTCGGGTTGGAGTATTGGAAAAATAAGTACGGCAATAACAGCAGTAAAGTTACCGGTGCATCGCAGCGCACGCCATTCGTCGCAGCGGATGGGCTCTCTGATTCACCCGCGCGCATGGTGTCGTGCGAGATGACGATCTTGGAGGTTAACGGTTTGCCGGGCGACTGCGATGCAGTGGCCCGGTTTTTTTTGCAGTCAAAATACAACTCAATCATGCTTTCTTTACTCGAACCTTACCTGACCCGTTCTTTTTCAGACGAGAATCACGCGAACCTTGAAGTTATCTCAACCAGCGCCTGCCATGGCGGAGTTCAGGTCTTTCTCAAGCATTCCTCAGAAAAAATCGGCCTGCCCATGCGATTTGGAATTTATCTTCCGCCGCAGGCTGCATACCGTCGCGTGCCGGTGCTCTACTATCTCGCAGGCCTCACATGTACCGAAGAAACGTTCTTCGCAAAAGGCCAGGCTGCGGCGTTGGCCGCGACACTGGGACTGGCGCTCGTTTCGCCAGACACGAGTCCGCGGACCGCGAACATTGCGGGTGAGGCGGACGACTGGACTTTCGGTCTTGGCGCGAGTTTTTATGTGGATGCTACCGAGTTACCTTGGTCCACCCATTTCAAGATGTACAGCTACGTGACCAGGGAGTTGCCTCAACTTGTCGCGTCACACTTCCGCGTAGATCCCGCACAGCAAGGCATTTTCGGTCACTCTATCGGCGGCGTACCACCGCCAGCGCGGGTTGCGCTGCCGGCACACTTCCCGCTGCGAAGTATAAATTTGGATGGAAAGCTGCCATGTCGAATGACATAATTGATAGACATTCTGCGTACGCGACAGAAGAATTTCATCTGAGCGCCTATAACGCTGCATTTTACGAACTCGGCCTGAGATGGCACTGGGACGCCGATACCTACCATGCGCTGCGGCGCAACGCATGCGAGAAAGAGCGCATCCGCATTTATCTGCAAACGAATCAGCCGCATCTGCTTAAAGCCTACGATGCCGACTTTTTGATTGATGCGATCCAAACCACCAAGGCGCGCTGCTACGAGACCATCATTGCACGCGGTGCTTGCGTGGCGCCCAAGGTCGATTGGGCGGCAATCCAGGCCATCGAAGTAGGCGTGTGAGTTTGATCTGCAAGGAGCCTGTCGGACTTAGGGAGTCGAAGCGAAAGAGTGGCTGAGCGAGGACAGATTTTGCTGATTTTTTGTGTCATAGCGGGACTATTGACCAAAAAATCAATGAAATATAGACCGCTCAGGCGCTTTTGCAGCCGATTCTTAGGGGGCGCCTAGCCCTAAGTCCGGCAGGCTCCTACACAATATAAATTGATAACGAAGATATCGATGACCGCGTGGGCACCTTGTGCCCACCCTACCCGGCTGTTATGCGACTTCCTGAAACAAACGCCCCCAGCCTGTCAGTTGACGGGTGTCGTAGCCGGCCATGCGCAATGATTTCCACACCACGGTCGAGATCGTATCGTAGATGGGTACGCCAATTTCCTCTTCCAGCTCCGGCACCAGATGCGCTGCTTTCAAATTGGTACAAAAAGTTGAAATCGCTTTCGGTTTTTGTTTTGCCACATCGCGCACCATGTCGCGAATCTGATCTTCCGTCACTTCCGAAAAAGAAAAATTCACATGCAGATTCAGGTGACGCTCGGCGACACAGTTGAAACCGGAGCGACCATAGTTGGCAACAATTTTTTCTTGAACATTGTCAAGGTAAGGAGTGACAAGGCCGAAATCATTTGCATCTGTTTTTTCCATAATTTCGTTTAACGCGAGTACCGATGTGGTCGCCGGAATCCCGGTCGCCTCAGTGATGCGCTGGCATAACCGTTGATCTGCTTCAAAGCCGAGCCAACCGGACGACGTGCCGCTCCAGCCAATCACGTCGACCTTGGCATCGGCCAGCAGCTTGGCTGCCGCGATGATCTTGCTGTCGTCGAACTGGCCGAGCGCCTGGTCGCGCAGCGAGATTTCAGTCACGGTGAAGCGCGAAAAGTGGGCCGAGACCCCAGGCAGGCCATGGATCATGGCACTCGTGATCGGTTCCAACGCGGTATTGGACGAAGGGGTCAACATGCCAAGCAGAATGCGTTTTGTCATTTAAATACTCCATGAATAATTTTGCAAAATGGTTATGATGTGCAATGCGCGTAATCACACCGGAATTTTTTCTCGTCAGCAATCAAGCTCGGACTCGCGCGAGAATCTGCGCTGCCCGTGCGATCGCATCCGAACCAATTTCAGCGCGCACGCCATCGAAGTTCGGGCCACGCGTTGCATCCAGTCCCATGCGCGAAGTGGTACCAGCGCCGGACGCTGATGGATCTAGCGCGCTACCCGGCAAGCCATCGATGATCACCACATCAAGGTGCGGCTGCAAATGCGTAGCTACCGCCCACAGCACCTCTTCGTCGCGCGTCACGTCAACATCCGCATCGACCGCAATGACCGTCTTCAGATAAGGGTCCCATCCCAGCAAGCCCAGCATCACTTGACGCGCTTCGCCCGGCCGCATCTGCTTGACCGCTACGTAAGCATGGAAGTGGGTGCCGGAGCTCGGGTAGTGGACCGCGGTGACGCTCGGAAAACGCTCGCGCAGTTTCTCGACCATCTCCGATTCGCGCGGAATGCGTCCCAGGTTTAAATGCTCGGCTGAATTGCCGCCGACCACATCGACCAGAATCGCATCGCGCCGGCGCAGGATAGACTCCACGCGCAACAAATTATTGGTCGAGCGGTCTGACGAATAACCGGTGAATTCGCCGAACGGTCCTTCTTCGACCCGCGCATCCGGATCGATCACGCCTTCCAGCACAAACTCGGCTGATGCCGGCACGGCGATGCCATACTTCGGTGTACGCACGACTTCCAGCGGCTCACCGAACAGGCCGCCGGCCACGTGGCGCTCGTCGACGCCAAACGGCAGACGCGCTGCGCCGGCCAGCATGAACAACGGGTGTGCGCCGATCACCATCGCCACCGGCATCGGTTGGCGACGTTCGATCGCAATTTGCAGCAAACGCCATAAATGCCCGCGCGAATGCAGGCTGGTTGCGATCTCGGTTGGCGAGTGCAACATCGAGCGGTGATAGCTCATATTGCCGACACCTGTGTCGGGGTGTTCGGCAATAATGATGGCGTTGGTAATGTACGGTCCCCGATCAGTGGCGAAATGCTTGATGATCGGCAGCGTGCCGAGATCGATCCGGCTTTGCTCGACCGAGTCGAGCACGGGACCTGTGCTGACCAAGCGCGGTGGCATCAGCTGGCGTGTGCGCGCCTGATATTCCTCGTGAATGCGCGCTGCATCCACACCAAGCATCCGTCCGACTCGTTGACGCGAAGCGAACATGTTGGTGACAAGCGTTGCCCCAAGGTCTCTGACTTGCTCGAACACGACCAGCGGATGCCGCCCTTGCGCTGCAAGCTCCCAGACAACAGCGGTGGCGTCCTGATCGGTACTGACCTCTTCCTGGACTGTCAACACATCGTCGGGATGCGACTCGCGATAACTGCGTAGAAACTGGTGGAAATCCTGGTGGCCTGGCGAATGTGACAGCGTCATTTCGTTTTCTCTTTTCAGTTGGCTCGACGGCGCACAGGACTAGCCCGTGCGCCGCGTGTAACTTTATTGCCTTACTTCACGCCGGCATAGGTGTCGGTCAGTCGGGCTTGCGCTTCCTCCATGGTGCGCGGTGGCGGCGTCGTCTTGATGCCGCACAGTCGCGCGATGTTGTTGCCCATGTAGTCCTCCAGCCCTTCCTCGTCGAGACCCATGCCTTGCGGCGCAGGCGAACACAGTACTTCGAGTTCGCGCAGCCACATGCCCGGTTCATTCGGCGGCGTGTCGGTGCCAAATACGATCTTGTTGCGCGGCAGTTGCTTGGCAAACTCGACGATGCGCGACTGGAAGCACCAGCCCGATTCGCACACCACATTCGGTGTGTCCATCGCCATCCAGAACGCCTCGAATGAGTAGTTGCCGCCGGTCTGAATACCGAAGTGGCCGATGATGAAATTCACCATCGGAAACTCGCGGATGATCGGGTAGAACTGGGTCGGGATCGTGTACGGTCCGTCGCCGGTATGGATCAGCACCACGATGTTGTACTTTGCGCACACCTTCATTGCCGGACGCAACCAGTCCAACGCGCGATCAGGCCGGTAGCCGTGCATGTTGGCATGCAGCTTGAGCATCTTGAAGCCATATTCCTTGATATGGAATTCAAGTTCGAGCGCACCTTCTTCGGGGCCCCAACGCGGATTGAAGGTGAAGTTGCCGATGAAACGGTCAGGATACTTTTGGCAGAGTTCAGCGATATAAGCCATATAGTCGCGAATACCATCGCGACCTCGGCGGTTGCCGTCACGATAGCCAGTGTTACCCGGCGGAGGCTGGATGAAACCCATGTCGATGCGGCGTGGCTTGCCGTTGATCATGTAGGGGCCGTCCATCATTTTGAGCATACGCTCGCCGTTGAACGGTTCGCCGGTGTGGCGCCATGCTTCATCCACCAGGTTGGTCGGGTGCAGATGGGTGTCGATAATCATTGATAAACTCCAGAATTAGGTAGTGGGAATGCGCGCGGAATATGTCGAGTACTCAGCGTTTGCTCACTTATTGTTAATTTTTGCCAGATGGGCCTGCGCCTCCTCTACGCTGCGCGGCGGTGGACTCGGTTCGAGGCCGATCATCTTGGCGAGGTTGTTGCCAAGGTAATCCTCCAGCGTATCTTCATCGAGATTCAAGCCCTGCGGCGGCTCGAAGCACAGCACTTCGAGCAAACGCAGCCACATCCCCGGTTCATTCGGAGGCGTATCGGATCCGAACAAAATCTTGTGCTTAGGCAGTACTTTGGCGAACTCGACGATGCGCGATTGCAGACACCAACTGGACTCGCAATACACGTTCGGCATATCCATCGCCATCTGGAATGGCTCGAAGCAGTAGACACCACCGGTCTGCACGCCGAAGTGCGCCATGATGAAATTCACCGTTGGGAATTCCTTGATCATCGGCACCCATTCGGTCGGGATGCTGTACGGGCCATCGCCGGTGTGCAGCTTGACCAGCAAGCCGAGTTCAGCACATTTTTTTAACGCGGGACGCAGCCAATCGAGCGCGCGGTCAGGCCGGTACGCGTGCATATTGGCTTGGAACTGGACCATCTTGAAGCCGAGTTCCTGCGCGTAGTACTCGATTGCCTTCACGCCATTCTCTACGCCGCAGCGCGGGTTGTAGACGAAGCAGCCGAGTAAGCGATCGGGATATTTTTGCACTAGCTCGACCGTGTAGGCCATGTAGGCGTCGATCGACTCGCGACCGGAGAGCTCGCCGTCTGTCCAGGTGTAGATGGTGTTGCCTTGCGGCGGCTGGATGAAGGCTTTGTCGATTCGGCGTGGCTTGCCGTTGATCGTATAAGGGCCATCCATCATTTTGATCAAGCGTTCGCCGGTGAAGGGTTCACCGTCGTGTCGCCAGGCGAGATCGACGAGGTTGGTGGGATAACAACTGGTGTCGACAATCATGTGGGTTCTCCTCACAGTACTTCAGGTTGGGGATACGCAAGTCTCAAATCAAGATTTGCGCTCTGCTTCTGGAAGACTGTCAGGGGGGCGTGCTATAGAAGAATTGAAACCCCACTGACGAGTACTCCGCCAGTGAGCAATCTCCTATTGAACTGTTGCGGCTTTGCACCGCTGGATGTTCAATTGAACGCTTCTACCCACTTACAAGGGTAAGTTATACCTTTCTTGGAACTGGACAGTCAAGACGAAATTTATAAAAAATTTGATATATCGGTATTGCTGATAGATAGCGTGACGCTTTCAATGAATCGCATACGGATCAAGTAGGAACCGCATGCACTTAGACGGAGGGGACAGCAGGCAACTATTTTGCCAACAGCGATTTCGCCGCTGTGCTGACCAGTTCGCGCAACCATATGTGCTCGGGACCGTGGTGCATGCGTTCGTGCCACATTTGATAAAACCGCATCAATGGAAATTTGATCGGCACGGTAAAGCTCTTGAGCGGAAGAATTTTTTCATAGAATCGCATGAACTGGCGCCCGGTTGTCAGTACCAGATCGGTGCGTGTCAGCATATCTGGGATCAAACCAAAATATGCCGATTCGACTACGACGTTACGGCGCAAGTTTTGGCTGGCGAGAAAGGATTCAATGACGCCAAAATACCCGGGCAGCATCGGGGATGGCGCGATATGTGGCAAAGAAAAATAGTCTTCCACCGTCATCTCGTTGGGCCCGGTGCGCAGCGCATACGCGCAATCGCCCCGCATGACGCAGGCGATCTGGTCTTCAAACAGTGTGAATATATGTAGATGCTGCTGCGGCGGCTGGTCCCAGTTCGCGATGACCAGGTCGAGCTCGCCGTCGGACAGCAGCTTGATGTAGTCCGTTTTCGGCCCCAATCCATGAATGACTACGCGGCTCTTGGGCGATTCGCGCCTCACGCCGGCAACGATGCTTGGCAAAAACTGGCTATCCAGATAATCGGGCGCGGCGATATGAAATATTCGTCCTTCATATTCCGGCATGAACGACAATTTTTGCGCGAATAGACAATCGGTTCTATCCAGGATGCGTTTGGCCGGTTTGAGCAGGCTTTCCCCGTGCAGCGTGGGCACCATTCCGTGCCTGCCGCGCACCAGCAACGGATCACCGGTCAGGTCGCGCAGCTTGCGAAGAGATGTCGAGATAGAGGATTGCGGCAGGTTCAGCTTAAGTGCGACACGAGACACGCTTTTCTCGCAGAGAAGCAAATACAGGACCCGAATCAAATGGATGTCTAGATGGACTGGCAAGTCCGACATGGTGGCCTCGATATGAATAATGGGATGCCAAATAAACCGGATGTTCGATGAAGACGCAATCAAAAAAATCTATCTGGTAACGGCCTTAAAAAAACCGGATGATGTCGCATTTTTTTGCATCGATTTTTTATACCTATCCAAAAGCATCGGAGCCACAGAAAGTTGGTAAAAAAAGCGCTCGCAAGCGCTGGTTTCCATAGCCGCCAATCGGATCAGAAGCGATGGCGGACACCAAGGCCAAAGCTATTGCCTGCAGACTGCCTGGTGATCTTGTCGTTCATGTAAACCGCATACAGGTCTGTACGTTTGGACAGATCGTAATCGTAGCCGACGGAAGCGGTGTCACATTTTTGATCAGCGCCGAACGCTGCGCCGCTACGCTTGGTTTGTGCCCATGCCGCGAGGATTTTTCCACCGCCGACAGGCACGCTCACCCCAGCGAAAGCGTCTTGTCGGCGAAGTCGATATCATGCGAGGTTTTGCCATATGTCGCAAACAATTTGGCCGCGGTGAAGTCATAGCTGCCGCCGACCATCCATGCTGACTGGCGTGTTGCGAACTGCCCGGACGGCAATGGGATATTGCCAGCCGGCTGCACATTGCCGATTGGCGGACTGAGAGGGTTGTTGATCTTCAGATTGTGATAGAACGCGGTCAATGCCAGCGGGCCGCGGAAATAGAGGACGTTGGCACCAGCGTTGTACTTGCTGCTGCCGCCGGCGACTTCGCCGAACTGGTAGTGGATATTAGCGGTCAGACCACCCATATCGGGCGTGCGGTAAATAATCCCGTTGCTCCAGCCGGTATCGCCCTGCACTGAATTGCTCCAGCCGGACGCATTGAACAATGGCACATCCATCTGCAGAATGAGAGGCGAGAAAGTAAACGAATTGCCGAACGGATTGAATATGACAGATGACAGGAAATTCGGTGCCAGGCCGCGGCCTACCGAGACCGCGCCGAAGCTGCCGGCGAGTCCGACGTTGGCATCGCGCGACCAGAAAGTATCTCTCGGGAAGCGGCCGGATTGCCCGCTGTCGCCCTTGAAGTAGCTGGTCAGTGCGAACTTCGCTTTCAAGCCGCCGCCGAGATCTTCGCTGCCCTTGAAGCCGAACCACGACGTCGTCATGCCGCCGCTGTTGACCACGGAGCGGCCGGCAGTGTCTCCGCTATTGCGCATGGACCCGACATAGGTGTCGACCACACCGGTGACAGTGACGCTGGTCTGCGCGATGACCGGCGTCGTGAAGGCTCAACGAAGCCAAGAGCAGCAGTTTTTTTAATTTATAGCTGTTTTGTTGCATGGCATCTCCTGTTGTGATGCAAATTTTAATAAACCGAGGTTGGTTCCCGGACGGTGAAAACATCGATGTCCGCTGATCGGCATGCAGACCCGTCGTTCATGTGTCCTTCATCAAACACAACACGTCGGCGCGCGCCTGGGCGCGCAACTGCGCCATGTCCAAACCAGGAATCGCGTCATCTTCGACGACGATGCGGCCGTCGACCAACAGCCATTTCAGGCGAGGTCTGCCGGCGCTCACAACCGGGCCGATGGCCATATCGTGCAGACCGAAGTAACGCGGTGCATCAAGGTCATATACCGCCAGGTCGGCCGCTTGGCCGACGGCCAAAGTGCCGACCCCGTCGAAGCCCAGCATGCGTGCGCCGCCGGCCGTGGCCCAATGCACGACCTGCTCGACAGTGACGCTATCGGCGCCGGCCTCACCAGCGCCCTCCGGCCGCGGGCGGGTGGCGGCGCCCGCATGGGCCCGGTGCATCAGCCAGCAAAAATGCACCTCGCTGAGCATGTCGGCCGCTTCATTGGAGGCGGCGCCGTCGACTCCGATGGAAACCGCAGCGCCCAATCGGTCCAGCGCCGGCGCGCTGGCTATGCCGTCGGCCAGCCGTGCATTGCTTTGCGGGCAATGCGCCATGCCTGTACCGGACGCGCCCAAAATCCGCATCTCGGCATCGGTCAGATGCGTCAGATGCGCCAAGGAAACGTCGGGACCGATCCATTCGTTTTCGGCGAGATATTCGATCGGCAGGCAGCCAAACGCCTCGCGACAGTGCTCCATGAATGTGACTGATTCCGACATATGGGTGTGCATCGGAATGCCCATGCTGCGGGCAGCACTCGCGATCAGCTTCAGCTCGTTGCGCTGCACGGACACGGTGACCGTGGTCGGTGCCATGGCGACGCGCGTGCGCGGTCGCACCCCGTTTTGATGGAAGCGCGCCGCAGTGCGCTCGATCTCGGATATCATTCCGTCCAGGGTTTCTGGCTCGAAATAGTTTCGATCATTTGCTTCCAGCTTGCGGGTGACGGTCGCGCCGCCCCGATGCAACATGAACCGTACGCCCAGAGCGGCTGCTTCGTCGAACAGTGCGGCCGACGCATCGTAGGACATGCCGGGGTAATAGATGTAGTGATGGTCGGCGATGGTGGTGCATCCCGACAGCATCAGCTCGACAATGCCGATCCGTGCCGCCAGACGCAAGCGCTCTTCGTGGAAGGAGCGGCGATAGATAAAGGGAACGGCCTGCAGCCACGGGCTCAGAGTGAGATTGATTCCGGCCGGGACACCCTTGAGCAGCGACTGGAACAGATGGTGATGCGTGTTCACCCATCCCGGGTAGATAACGCAGTCGCGGGCGTCGAGAATCCGTTCGCCAGGTTGGGCCTCCAGATCGCGCCCCATTTCGATGATGACGCCCTGGTCGATGCGCAGGTCGCTGGCCGAGCTGCGGGCATCGTCGCCGCGTCTTCCGGTAAGGATGCTGTGTGCGTTTTTGATCAGAATGCTGTTTGTCATTTCCACGCTACTTTCTTCAAATCAAACGGGTCCGGCAGGGGTGGGTTTCATCTTCATGATTCAGCCCGCGCCGATGGGGCGACCTGCAGCTCAGCTGCCCCTGAGAGCAGTTGAGCTGCGCGACGCATTACTTCGGTGCTGTGCCTTCCACGCCTTTGACCAGATAGTTCATGTTGCTCATCTCCTCGTTCGTTACGACCTTGCCTGCAGCTACGCGTTCCTTGCCATCTTGATCGTAGATAGGTCCGGTAAACGGTTGTAGCTTGCCGTCGATGATGTCGCGTTCCAGGCTAGCAAGTTTGTCGCGCAGGTCGGCCGGCACAGCGCTATTTAGAGGTGCCATCTTGATCATGCCCTCGCGCAGCCCACCCAAGGCGCTGGTTGATTTCCAGCGACCGGCAAGTACGTCTTCCACCACTTTGACGTAGTAGGAACCCCAGGTTTGCATCACTGACGTCAGGTTGGTTTTGGGGCCGAACTTGGACATGTCCGAGTAGTAGCCGAGCGTGTACACACCTTTTTCTTCGGCCGTCGTGACGATAGAAACCCCGGAGGTCGCATAGGCAAGCACGTCGACGCCCAGCTTTGTCAGCGTATTGGCCGCGTCACGCTCCTTGCCCGGGTCGTACCACGCGTTCACCCAGATCAGTTTGACGTGCGCATTCGGGTTGACGCTGCGCATGCCCAAGGTAAACGCGTTCAGCCCTTGCAGCACCTCCGGGATCGGGAAGGCGCCGACATAACCGACCACTCCCTTCTTGCTCATGCTGCCAGCCAAAACTCCTTCCAGGTAGCGGCCCTCATAGTAGCGAGCGTTGTAGATGCCCAAGTTGGGTGCAGTCTTGTACCCGCTGCCGTTCATGAAAATGACATTGGGCGATTGCCGCGCTACTTTCAAGGTTGGCTCCATGAATCCGAACGATGGTGTGAATACGAGCTTGCAACCTTCCTGCACGAAATTTCGGATGACGCGCTCGGCATCAGGCCCCTCGGCGACGTTCTCGACGTATTTGGTCGTGATCTTGTTTCCCATCGCCGCGGCCAGTTCCTTGCGCGCCAGTTCATGCTGATAGGTCCAGCCGCTTTCACCAATTGGATTGGAGTATAGGAAGCAGGTTTTGAGTGGTTCGGATGCGTGGCCGGAGACGACAAAACCCAGACCAACGGCCAAACTGACGATAAAGCGATGCGTGCGGCGAAAATCGTGTGACATGTTGAGGCTCCTATCTTTTATAGTTGAACAACCAACGGATGACGCAAAGGATGCGACTTGGCTTACCCACACGGGCTTCAAAATCGCTGTGACGCTTCAGAAACTTCAGCTTCATGCATCGGGCCTGAACGGCTGCCCCAAGGAAACAGGGGCATTGAGCCGGATGGTGTGTACATTGCGTGAGATCAGCACCAGCACGACGATCGTTGCGAAATACGGCAGCGACGACAGCAACTGCGATGGCACATCGATCTTCAGGCCGGCGCCCTGGACGAACAGTTGCGAAATCATCACACCGCCGAACAAATACGCGCCAAGCACTACGCGCAGCGGACGCCAGGTGGCGAACACCACCAGTGCCAGCGCGATCCAGCCGCGTCCGGCAACCATGCCCTCTGCCCACAGCGGGGTGTAGTACACCGACATGAACGCGCCACCAATGCCCGCCATCGCACCACCGAACGCGACCGCTGCGTAACGCAGCGCGATCACCCGGTAACCCACCGAATGCGCCGCGGACGGCGACTCGCCCACCGCGCGCAACACCAGCCCCCAACGGCTTCGGTACAAAAACCAGATCACTGCGGCGACCAGCACCCATGAGAAATACACCAGCGACTGCTGATTGAAAAATGCAGGGCCGATGACCGGAATATCAGCGAGCCACGGAACGCGGATCGGCGGCACCATCGAGAGCGGCGCTGACTCGTACGGTTTGCCAATGAATGCCGACAGGCCGACGCCGAAGATCGCCAGCGCCAGGCCCGAAGCGACCTGATTAGCCAGCATGGTCAATGTCAGGAAGCCGAATACCAGCGACATTGCGCAGCCGGCAGCCATCCCGGCCAGCACAGAAGAAAACGGGCTGCCTCCGGAAAATCCCACGGCGAACGCTGCCACCGCGCCGACCGACATCATGCCTTCGGCCCCCAGGTTGAGCACGCCGGCTTTTTCGGTAACAAGCTCTCCCATCGCGACGAGAATCAAGGGCGTGCCGGCAACGATGGTGGCAGCAATGATTGAGGTGATCAGGTAGTTTTCCATATAAACTTTCTCCATGTCGCGGCGCCATCGAAACGAAGCCGGTAGCTGATGAACAGATCTGAGGCGAGCAGGAAGAACAGCAACATTCCCTGAAATACCTTGGAGATCGAGGACGGTAAGTTAATGAACTGCTGGGCCTGCTCGCCGCCCAAAAACAGCAGTGCCATCAACAAGCTGGCGAAGCAGATACCGATAGGATTGAGGCGTCCCACAAAAGCCACAATAATTGCCGCAAAGCCGTAGCCGCTGGAGATAGATTCGGTCAACTGACCCATCGGACCGGCCACTTCGGACATACCAGCCACACCGGCCATGGCGCCACCTGCCAGCAGGCCGATCCAGATGGTGCGCTGCGCCGAATAGCCGGCGTACCGCGCGGCAGCGTCGGCCTGACCCGCCACCTGCATCTGATAGCCGTAGAAACTGCGCTCCAAAAAAACGTAGCCCACCCCAAGCGCGGTCAGCGCCATCAGAAACGCAGTATTTAGACGGGTACCTTCGATTAGCAGCGGAAGCAGTGCAGAATCGGCGAACATCTTGGTCTGTGGAAAGTTGAAACCCTCCGGGTTTTTCCATGGGCCATGCACCAGCCACGAGCCAAAAAATTGGGCGATATAGACCAGCATCAGCGTGACCAGGATTTCATTGGCGCGGAAGCGGGTGCGCAGAAATGCAGGGATGGCCGCCCACAGCGCCCCGCCGATCGCGCCTGCCACGACCATTGCAGGTAGGAGCCAGACGCTGGCTACGTGCTGATAATGCAATGCGACACCGGTGGCGGAAATGGCGCCGAGGATGAATTGACCCTCAGCGCCGATGTTCCACACATTGGCCCGGTATCCGACCGCCAGTCCCACACCGATCAACATCAACGGCGTGGCCTTCAATAACAATTCGGACATGCCATACAGATCGTGCACCGGATTGAAAAAGAAGACCTTGAAGCTCTCGATCGGATTCTTGCCGAGCGCGGCAAACAGAATCAAGCTGCCCAGCAGCGTCAATACCACTGCAATCACGGGCGATAAATAGCGCATGCGTCGCGACGCCTCCGGACGCGCTTCCAGTCTAAGCAACATGCTGAATCTCCTTGGCGTTGACGCCCTGATTACTTTTTGCAGTACCGACGGCACTGACCCACATCCCGCTCATGCGCACTCCAATCTCCTCGACATTGGTATCGCTTGCAGGTGTGGCCGGCGAAAGCCGACCGCCGGCAATCACCGCAATGCGGTCGCTGATTTCAAATAGTTCATCCAGTTCTTCCGAGATCACCAGCACCGCCGCTCCTGCGTCGCGCAGGTCGAGCAGCGCCTGTCGAATGAAGGCTGCTGCGCCGACGTCCACACCCCAGGTCGGCTGCGCGACGATCAATAGGCTGGGCTGCTGCATGATCTCGCGCCCCACGATGAACTTCTGTAAGTTGCCGCCGGACAACGAACGCGCCGGCGCATCAGGTCCGCCGCATTTGACGTTGAAGCGTGCAATGCACCGCTCGGCAAAGTCGCGCATCACGGCGAAGCGGATCAGGCCGTAGCGCACCATGCCGCTGCCGTAGGCCGTCAGCAGCGCGTTCTGGGACAACGACATGCGCGGCACCGCGCCGCGGCCGAGTCGCTCCTCCGGCACGAAACACAGTCCGAGCGTGCGACGCTTGTCGGGGCCCATGCATCCCGCTGCGATGCCGCAAATCTGCACCGGCGACTTCTCGACCAGCGGCGCCTCGCCCGAGAGCGCGTAGAGCAGTTCCTGCTGCCCATTGCCGGAGACTCCGGCGATGCCGACGATCTCGCCCGACCTTACTTCCAGATGAATATCTTTGAGATCCACGCCGAACGGGTCATCCGACTTTTGTGACAGATGTTCCACGCGTAAGCGCAGCTCGCCTCCAGTACTGGGCGCACCGTGTTCGCATACCGGCAGATCCTTGCCAATCATCATGCGGGCCATCGACTTCGGCGTTTCCTGTGCCGGCACACAAGCGCCGGTGACCTTGCCAGCGCGCAGGACGGTGGCGGTGTGACAGAGTTCCTGGATTTCATCCAGCTTGTGGCTGATATACAGAATGCTGCAGCCTTCGTCGGCTAACTGGCGCAGGGTATCGAATAGCTTGCGCACCGCCTGCGGCGTCAGCACCGAAGTCGGCTCGTCCATGATCAGCAGGTTGGGATTTTGCAGCAGGCAGCGGATGATTTCTACCCGCTGGCGCTCGCCGACCGACAGCCCGTGAGTCAGGCGGCGCGGATCGACCGGCAATCCATATTTCTCCGACACTTTCTCGATCCGGCGCGCGAGGTAGCCGAGGTCAGGCCTGCCGGGCAGCGACAGCGCGACGTTTTCCACCACGCTGAGCGTCTCGAATAGTGAAAAGTGCTGGAACACCATGCCAATGCCGAGCTGGCGCGCGTGTGCCGGATTTTCAACCTGCACCGGAGCGCCTTCCCAAAACATTTCTCCCGACGTTTGTCGCGTCACGCCGTAAATGATTCTCATCAGCGTAGATTTGCCGGCGCCGTTCTCGCCCAGTACCGCATGAATTTCGCCCGGCATCACGCTCAGGTCGATGCCGTCGTTGGCAACCACCGACGGATAGACCTTGCAGATACCCCGCAACATAAGCCGCGGCGTGTTGGCTTTATCGCTCATTTGTTCTCCTCTGCGACGTCGTTTGTATCACGTACCGGCATTGGTGACAAACCTGGCACGCGCAGCGTCTCTCGAGGCGCCGCTTCGGCTGCATACACGCACTCGAGCAACCCTGTTTGCAAACTGCGCCGATCGAGGTTGCGGCCGATGAACACGACTTTGCTGGAACGCGTTGCGCTATCCCATGCATCCGCAGACCGCAGCTCCAGCACGCGATGCACCCCCTGCAACACGTAGCGCCTATCGTCACCGGCTATTGCAAGAATCCCTTTCAGCCGGAAGATGTCGTCGCCGTGGGTGGCCAGCAGTTGCGCCAGATGGGCGTCTAGCGCTTGCTTATTGAATGGCATGTCGAAAACAAATGAGACCGACTGGACAGAAGGGTCGTGCATATGGCCGTGGGCCGCACCACCCGCCTGCACGTGGTCATGCTCATGCTCATGCTCATGATCGTGCTCGCATGTGTCATCGCAAACGTGAGCGTGTTCGTGCTCGTCCAGAAAATGGGGATCGGTCGCCATCGCGGATGACGAAGAGAATCCACCGATGCCAAGGATCTTTGTGAGGTCGACCTGGGCGTGGCTTGAGCGCATGATCTGGGCTCCCGCGTTGATGCGGCGAATGCGCTTCTCTAGTGCAACGATTGCCGCTTCGTCGACCAAATCAGTCTTGTTGATAATGATGCGATCGGCTGCCACGATCTGATCGACCGCCTGGTTGTCAATGCCCTGCAGCTGGGGATCATCGAGGTGGCCTTCGATGTGCAGTGCATCCACCAGTGTCACTACCCCGTCGAGGCTCACTTGACGCGCGACCTCGTTGTCCATGAAAAAGGTGGCCGCGACCGGCGTCGGATCGGCCAGGCCGCTAGTCTCGACCAGGATATGGTCGAACTTCTCGCTGCGTGCCAGCAGCTTTTGCAGAATACGTACCAGGTCGGTGCGCACATCGATCACGCAACAGATGCAGCCATTGGTCATCTGGAAAATCTCTTCCTCAGATGTCAGTACTAGATCGGAGTCGACGTCGACTTCGCCAAACTCATTCTCGATCACTGCGATGCGGTGGCCATGTTTCTCTGTCAAGATGTAGTTGAGCAGCGTCGTTTTTCCCGAGCCCAGAAAACCGGTGAGTATCGTTACAGGAACCTGCTGCGATGCGGTGGTTGTGTTGTTGGTCATGATGGTTGCTTCTTTCATGTCTGCTCCGATATTGGTGGTGGGTCCCGATCAGGGGTGATGGAATAGCAGTGTGTGGCGCGACAACGCGCGAGAGACGTAACCGTGCCCTGCTTCGACATACCGGCCGGTCGGAAACGCGACCGTCTCCGGCGAGACGACGGGGCAAAAATTTGACTTGTTGCAACGACGACCGCATCAAATGCGGACGACTTAATGAGGAGGAATAATGAGTTATGCATTACAGCTCTTGGTAGAGAAAAATCACATCACTGTCGGATCGTCCAATGTTTCAATGTCTATCGGACGACAGTTTCACAGTGAGCAATCTCCCGCTTACCATCCTTCGGCATTGCGCCTTCGGATGCACAGCTGATCGCTTCTACCCACTCATGACGCTATTTAGATTTTCTATTCAAATCCATGTCAAGGACAAATTAAATGCTTATCAAGTGCTCTCGCGATACCGATTCTTTTACCAGCGCGGCGGTTTTTTTTAGTCCTTGCCAGCGCTGTAACAACCCGGCGTGCTCCACATTGAAAAGATCAAGGGTACGACCGACGGTATGGTTCACGATATCGTCGATCGTGCCTGGCAGATTGTAGAAGGCCGGCATAGGGGGAGCCACGATCGCCCCCAACTCGGTTACCGCAGTCATGTTACGCAGGTGTGCAAGATTAAGCGGGGTCTCACGCGCCAGCAACACCAGCCGACGGCGTTCTTTCAGCATGACGTCGGCGGCGCGTGTGATCAAATTATCGGCGAGGCCATGTGCGACAGCTGCGAGCGTTCGCATAGAACACGGGGCAATCACCATGCCATCGCATTGAAACGACCCACTTGCAATCGAGGCGCCAATGTCGCGCACGTTGTGCACTACGTCCGCCAATGCCTCGATTTCCGGCCGTCGCATTGTCAGCTCATGCAGCGCCGTCAGTGCTCCTGAAGAAGAGATCACCAGATGACTCTCCCAATCGTCCAGCTGCGACAAAACCTGTAGCATCCGCACGCCATACACGGCGCCGCTTGCGCCAGTGATCGCAACCACCAGACGTTTTTTCATGGTGCTCCTTCACACAAATCTATGGAGGGGCGCTGGCGCTGCGCAGTTTTCGCATTCTCGATACGCGCTTCGTCCAGTAACGGCACACCATTTTTGACTGCAGTCATTTCAGCCAGAATCGAAATCGCAACTTCGGCCGGCGTTTTGCTGCCGATGTAAACCCCGATCGGACCATGCAGCTTGCTCAATTGGGCGTCACTCACATCAAATAGTTTGAGGCGTTCGCGACGTTTCGCGTTGTTCACGCGCGAGCCGATCGCACCGACGTAAAATGCATCTGAGCGCAGCGCTTCCATCAATACCAAGTCGTCCAGCTTGGGATCGTGCGTCAGCGCAATGACTGCGCTGTGACTGTCAAGTTTCATCTCTATCGCAAGATCGTCCGGCATCGCATGAATTACCTCGACGCCTGCAACCTGCCATCCCTCACGGTATTCTTCGCGCGGATCACAGACCGTGACGTGGTAATCCATGCCAATCGCAATTTGCGCCAGGAAGCGCGACAACTGTCCGGCGCCGACGATCAGCAAGCGCCAGCGCGGGCCGTGTATGGTGGTCATCGCAGTTTCAGAGACTTGCATGCTCATGCCGGTTGTGGCTGGTCCAAGTGTCACTGCTCCCGATGACAGATAAAGCCGGCGCGCGACCAACTCATTTTTCGACAAACGTTGCAGAAGTTCGGTGACGCGGCTGTCGTTCGACAATGGTTCGATTGCCAGCTGAATCGTGCCGCCGCACGGCAATCCGAAGCGATGGGCCTCGTCTGCTGTAATTCCATAGGTGACAATCTCGGGTCTGGTGCGTGTAATACCTTCCCTGCGCACGCGGTCGATCAGATCGTCTTCGATGCAACCGCCCGATACCGAACCGACCACACAACCGTCGTCGCAAATCGCCAGCATCGCCCCTTCCGGTCGCGGACTAGAGCCCCACGTCCTGATGACCGTCACCAGTTCACATGGACGTCCATCAGAAATCCATTCCTCACAGGATTTCAATACTTCGAGATTGATGCTATCCATATTGCTCCGACACGATAAGTTTCTGCTTGTAGACGATTGTGCTTGTTGCGGTTTCTGATCAGTGCGCCTTCACAGGGTTATCCTCAAATGTGAAACCTTCGTAAGCTGCCGTGCTCCGATAGTTGAAGAGCAGGTTCAACGCCACTGCCGCGAACCCTCCGAGCAGAATCCCGTTTTGAAAAAACTTGGCCACGAGTTCGGGGAGTTGCGTGAAGAACCGATCTGCCACCAATGGAATCATCCCGAGGCCGAGGCTGACGGCCACGATGTAGAGATTCTTGCTATTGTTGGCGAAATCGACGCGCGTCAAAATTTTGATGCCGGCCGCTGCCACCATGCCGAACATCACGACGGCCGCGCCGCCAAGCACGTACTGCGGGATCGAAGCCGCAAGAAATGCCATCTTGGGCAGGCATCCAAGAACGACCAGGATCGCACCAGCCGCGGCGCATACCCACCGGCTGCGCACACCCGTCATCTGAACCAGTCCGATATTCTGCGAATACGACGTATAGCTGAATGTGCCGAAGATGCCGCCGATGATATTGCCGATGCCGTCGGCACGCAGTCCGCGCGCGAGGTCATTCTTCGATATTGGCCGTCCGGTGATGTCACCCAGTGCGAGAAACAGCCCTGTGGATTCGATCATCATGACCAGCATGACGACGCTTAGCGTGACAATCGACAGCAGATCGAACGTCGGCAAGCCAAAGTGAAACGGCCTGATCAAGTTAAACCATCCGGCAGTGGCTACGCCGGCGAAACTCACTTTGCCGAGCGTGACCGCGATGAAAAAACCTAGCGTGATTCCCAACAACACCGAGATGTTGGCGACGAAGCCCTTAACGAAGGCGGTGCAGAGCAGCACCGACAGGAGCACAGTTCCAGCAATGGCCAGATTCACCGGAACGCCGTAGAGCGGATTGGGAGTCGGCCCGGTCGGACTCGACATCATCGGTTGACCTCCTGCAGCCCAGTTGATGCCGACTCGCATCAGCGAGATACCGATCACCAGCACCACGGAACCGGTAACGATCGGCGGGAACCAGCGGACCAAGCCGCTCATGTAAGGCGCCACCAGATACGTGAAGATCCCCGAGACGATCACCGCACCGAAAACCGCCTGCATGCCGAGCTCCGGGTTGGTGCCAGTCGCGATAATCGGTGCAATCGCGGTGAAAGCCACGCCCATCATCACGGGGAGCCGGATGCCAATATTCCATACACCAATGCACTGAAGCATCGTCACGAGGCCGCAGCAAAACAGATCGGCGCTGATCAGGAACGCGATTTCATCCTTCGGCATCTTCAGCGCACCGCCAATGATGAGAGGAACTGCGATGGCTCCCGCATACATCACCAGCACGTGTTGCAAGCCCAATATGAAAAGCTTAGGGGCTGGAAGAATTTCGTCGACGGTATTCACTTGCGCAGAATTGCTCATGTTGTCTCCTACTTTTATTCGCCCGATTTCCTGAGATGGCATCCCCGGCGATACGCTAGAGTCGGTGAAGCGCGAGACCAGAGTGCCACTTCGTCAGTTATCGGTAAATAGCTAGAAAATATTTATCAATCGTGTTACTCGATGAATTAGATCATTTGCCAAATACACGCTTTTATGGCGGTCAGGTTGCCGCAAGCAATTGCCAAACTTGGCCTTCTCGGTTGAATATCGCCAGCAATCGCCCCACGCTTTTCCGCACGCCTCCCTGTTAAGTCGATTTCAAAAATAGAATTTTTCCATGTGAGCAACTGTTTGCGATATAGCATTGAGGCAAGCTTTCCAATGCGTCATGCGGTCGCTCTTCGTTATAGCTAAAACTGTTTGGCGAATTGCCGTCAAGGTGCACAGCGCACGCGCCACACAGCGCCGCACTGCAACCGAATTTCGTGCTTGCCAGATTTAAGTGCTCGCGCAACACCCACAGCACCGGTGTATCGGGCTCGACTTTGACCGGGTACGATTTACCGTTGACGTTTACATGGATCATGTCCGCTCTCATGGCTCTCTTTGTTTGTCTCTATCGCAATGCGGATACCCGTCATCTGTGCTGGGCGCGCTTGCTTTCGCTATGAATTCGTGCTGAGTATGGGTAAACCGCGTTGGTATGTACAATATATTCTTTACCCTTGATTGATATCTACAGAGTATGGATCTGCGCCTTTTACGCTATTTCTCTGTGCTCGCGGAAGAACTCCATTTTGGGCGTGCGGCTACCCGCCTCCACATGTCGCAACCGCCGCTGAGTCAGCAAATTCGCTTACTGGAATTGGAATTAGGAACGCCACTGTTCTTGCGGACGCAACGGCGGGTCGAACTGACAGCCGCGGGCGTCGCGTTAAAAGAACAAGCGCCGTTGGTATTTGCGCAAATGGAGCGCGCGGTCGATCTCACCCGGCAAGCCGGGCGCGGTCATCTGGGCAAACTGGAAATCGGGATGATCAGCTCGGTCATGGTCGGCATCCTGCCGCACACCCTGCGCGTGTTCCAGGAACGCTACCCCGATGTGAAATGGACGCTGCGCGAGCTGATGCCTGCCGCACAGCTGGAAGCGTTGAAGGAGAGGCGCCTCGACCTTTGTTTCTTTCGCACCGCGCAAGACGATGCACAACTGGCCAGCGAGCCGCTCTCAAGCGAGGCGATCGCGGCCGTATTACCGCAAGGTCACCGTCTCGCTAAACGTACCCGCTTGCAGTTGGCAGACTTGGCAGAAGAGCCGTTCATATTCTTTAAGCTCGGCCAATCGCAATTCGCAGAGTATTTGCGGCAATGCTGTATCGAAGCCGGCTTTACACCGCGCATCCACCAGCAGGTAGTCGAAGTGCAGACCTTACTTGGTCTTGTAAGAGAGGGATTGGGTATTGCGCTGCTGCCCGCATCGACCGCGCATTTTGTTCATAGCGGTATCGTCTATCGCGCGCTGACACAGCCGGCGCCGCAGACCACGCTCTATGCGATCTATCGCAAGGAAGACCCGTCGCCGGTCTTGCAGGTTTTTTTGGAAACCGTGCGGGAGCTAGTTGCGCAAGAATCAGATAAGTGAGGCCCGCACCCTCGCTACATTTGCAGTGATGTCACGCAGCATAGACAAACATTCGGTATTGGGGGTAGTCGTCCTTTTCGTGCATAACCCCGTGCACGAAAAGGACGACTACCCCAGATCAAACGGTTTGCTGACGAAATCCTTCGCGCCGGCTTGCAGCGCGCGCAGCTTGTGACCCGGTTGGGCGGTGATCACGAGGACCGGTAGGTAGCTGTCCGTTTCGATTTCCTTCAAGCCCTCCATCACCTGGAATCCATCCATGCCGGGCATCTGCAGATCGAGCAGGATCAGGTCGTAGCGGTTTTTTCGGTGCAGCGCGCAGACCGCATGCGGATCCATCGTCGACGTGATAGAAGTGTAGCCGGCACCGCGCAGCATCCGCTCGAGCAGCAGGACATTGGCTTCCATGTCGTCAACGACAAGGACGCTGGCGTCAAGTAGGTCGGATGAACTGATCATCGCATGCGTCCTGCCTCATTGGCGCTGATTAACCCTCGCGAATGCCAGTGCCACGTTCAGCGCGTCCATGAACTCATCGAGCTTGATTGGCTTGGTAACGTAGCGAAAGAATCCTGCCTGCATGCCCTTCTCGATGTCGCGTGGCATCGCATTGGCACTGAGGGCGACAACCGGGATGTGCGCCGTTGCCGGGTCGTCGCGCAGGATTTTCAGGGCGTCAACTCCGCTGATGTCCGGCAGATTGATGTCCATCACGATCACCTCCGGCTGCGCGGTGCGCGCCAGCGCGATGCCGAGCTGCCCGTTCACCGCGGTTAGCAGGCGCATCTCGGTGTTGCGCGCGATGAGTTGTTCGACCAGTTCCAGGTTCGCCGGGTTGTCCTCGACATAGAGCAAGGTGTGCAGCGACGCGCCATTCTGAACTTGCGCTTTGGCAAGCATGGCGGGTTCGGCTGCGCCAGTCGTGACTTGTGGCGCGGCTGCCGAGCGTAGTTCGAACCAAAACACGCTTCCCGCGCCGACGGTACTTTCTGCGCCGATCGCGCCCCCCATCAGTTCGACTAGCCGCTTGGCGACCACGAGGCCGATGCCGGTGCCTTCCTCGGCGCCGGCTTCTTGTCCGAGACGATTGAACGGCTGGAACAGCTGCGCCAGCTTGTCCGGCGGCAATCCTGCGCCGGTGTCCCTGACGCTGACGCACATGCGTTCCGAGATGCGCGCGCTGCACGTGACCTCGACCGTTCCCTGTGCGCGGTTGTATTTGATCGCGTTGGACAGCAGGTTGATCAGGATCTGCTTGACCCGAGTCCGGTCGCCATGGACAAAGCAAGGGAGGTCGAACCGGGGAAAGGTCATGCGAATGCCCCGCTGTTGCGCCTGCGGTTCGATCATCCCCTGGCATTCACGCATGACTTCGGCCAGCGACACCGGTTCCTGCGACAGCGACACCTGGCCGGACTCGATCTTTGCGAGATCGAGCACTTCATTGATCAGCTCCAGCAGATGCCATCCGGCCCGGAGAATCTGATCGATGCTGGCCTGCTGCGAGGGCGTCGGCGGCGGGGAATCGGACGCCATCAGCTGCGCGAAACCGAGGATCGCATTCAGCGGGCTGCGCAGCTCATGGCTCATGCCGGAAAGGAAATCCGATTTCGCGCGGTTCGCGCTTTCGGCCGCTGCCTGCAGTTGCTTTTGGTCCTCGATGTCGGTGCTGGTCCCAACCCATTTGACGATATGTCCATTGGAGTCTTTCACCGGTAATGCGCGGCCAAGATGCCATCGATAGACGCCATCGGACGCTCTTTTCAAGCGGTATTCAATCTCATAAGCCTCACCGCTCTCTAATGCGCTCGTCCTGCGATCGATCACAGGTTGCAAATCATCCGGGTGGAATACTAGACTCCTCCAATCCCCGAATTGGCCTTGCTCCAACGTGAGTCCTGTATAGGTGATCCACCGTTGGTTGCAGTACTCCTCTCTGCCATCCGGACTGATTGTCCACACGAGTTGGGGGATCGCATCTGCAAGCGATCTAAAGCGCCGTTCGCCCTCATCAATTTCACCCGCTAAAGAAGGCAATTTTCCCGGCGGTTGGGGATGTCGTTTTCGCATGTTCGCCTACCTCAATAAGCTTAAATACAACTTTTTCGCACCGCGCCCAGGCGTTCCGCGTCGAGGCTCACCGGTCGTCCAGTTCCACCAACCCGTGCATTGCTGAACCCGTTCACCCATCACCGGATCTTGCACAATATAGTGTGTGCCGTGATCCAGGACAGGTCAAGCTGCTAGGATAAGCGCAAAGCGGGCATGCCGCCCCTGTTCGAGACCATCAGGCAGGGCCCAGAACCCTTTCTGCAGGGCAGTTTGCTGGCGTGAAACAAGGACGCGTCCATGTATGGTGCAAATTAAAGAATTTTGACGACTCAATTTCTTCATGCCGCAAAACTTGGCGTGGTTCAAAAGGTGCCATTTTTGGCTGACACAGGCAAAGGGAATCCTTCCACCTGTGAAGGAGGGATTTCAGTTTGAAGGGGCGATGCCGAGGGAGGCTGGTCGGCCTCCCCGTGGGTCAAGCCCGCTTGGGCTGAAGTGGCCCCAAGCCCAGAAGCGTGAGCCAGTGAGGATGGCCTTGTCCTGTCATCAATTGCTTGGGACTTTTGCCTACATGCGCGGGACGCCGGCTGCGTAGGAAGCACCGATGGTTCAGGAAGGACTGCAGCAAACTCGGTACGCGATAGCGGACCTTGGCAAATCCCCACAGACGCTTCACCACGGCAAAGACGTGCTCGACCCTGGACCGGATCTTCGATTTGTTGCGGTTCTTGCCGCGCGCAATTTCGTCAACTTCTCCTGATTTGCGCGTGCGCTGATTCGTGAAGTCCTTGGCCTTCGGGGCTTTACCCTGTATCAGCTTCTTTTGGCTGGCGTAGGCGCTGTCGCCGTAGACGCGCCTTTCCTGTCCGTGCAACAGGTCGGGCAAGGGATGTTTGTCATGCACGTTGGCCGCTGTCACGACGGCGCTATGCGTCAACCCGCTCTGGCTGTCGACGCCGATGTGCAGCTTCATCCCGAAGTGGTGAGTCGGCCGAGGGAGCTTCCCCCTCAGCCGCTCGCAGGTAGGGTCGAGCACTGGCGCGTTGATTTAGGCCGATATCTA
>NZ_JBHRTP010000035.1:0-10878 GCF_042646465.1 Pseudundibacterium arcticum | reverse complement strand
CGATGATCCGCACCATCTGGGGCGACCCGGAGCGCTACAAGAAGAGCTACTTCCCGGACGAACTCGGCGGCACCACCTACCTGGCCGGCGACGGCGCGATCCGCAACAAGGACACCGGCTACTTCACCATCACCGGCCGCATCGACGACGTGCTCAATGTCTCCGGCCATCGCATGGGCACGATGGAAATCGAATCGGCGCTGGTGGCCCACCCGCTGGTGGCGGAAGCAGCCGTGGTCGGCAAGCCGGACGACACCACCGGCGAATCGATCTGCGCCTTCGTGGTCTTGAAGCGCACGCGCCCGATCGGCGACGAAGCCAAGCAGATCGCCAAGGAGCTGCGCGACTGGGTCGCCAAGGAAATCGGTCCGATCGCGAAACCGAAAGAACTGCGCTTCGGCGACAACCTGCCCAAGACCCGCTCCGGCAAGATCATGCGGCGCCTGCTGCGCGTGCTGGCCAGGAACGAGGAAATCACGCAGGATGTCTCGACGCTGGAGAATCCGGCGATTTTGGAGCAGCTCAAGCAAGCGCTGTAAGCGAGCGAATTGATACTTTTTTAACAGTTTATTAAGTCGCGGATTCAACGACGAAGTGTAACAATTGACGTGTGGTTACCCGGTTTGATAAAGGTGCGAATCTTTATCAACCAAGCACCAAGGAGTAAGCCCATGAGTAGTGTTCATCAGGACGTCAAACACAAGGTTGGCCGATTGAATCTGGTTGCAGAGCTTGGAAACGTATCCCACCAAGCCTAGCGGTACACTAGCATTAGTATCCGGCTGTGTGTCAAAACCTTCTTGGTTTCGCTACCGGTCAGGGATCTGCCCGCCTCTCCTGCCGTGAGGTGCCATCATGATAAGAAGATCACACCCTTTTCCTCGGCGGCTTTGATAATCGCCTCATACCGGCGATGGCTTGTTACATAGGCGAAATCACACCGTACGCCTGCCTCTCGTTTCCGCCATTCTCAATCGAAGCCGGCGCACGCGGCATGGTCGCGGTGCGCGGTGGTTTGGCTTAAATGCCTTGGCTGCTGCCGGGGTAATCGAGCGCCAAACGGTTTTGCAGCGTGCGTGCCTGGCGCAGGGCGTCGAGCAATGCATGCCGATCAGCCGCTTCCAGTTGGTTCGGATCGACATGGTTGTGCATCTCCGTGAAGCTAGTGTAATTGCGGTGCTGATTTTTAAGGCGCAACATTTGAATAAAATAAAACGCGTTGATCCACTGATCCACATCGCTCGGGTGCAGCCGATGGGACTTTGCGGCCAGTCTCAGGCGATCCGCCGTGTTGTTGGCGCGGGTGCCGCACGCCAAACCGTAGATGCGCGCCGCGTCGACGAACAGCGTGGCGCCATTGAGTTTGAGATCGATGGTGCCGGCGAACTGGCCGCCTTTTTCGACCACAAACTTGCGCAGCATACCGAGCGGAGCTTCACGGCGCAGTGCGTTAGCAGTCATCTGAAATAGAAAACGGCTGTTCTCCGACGCCTCTACCGCCAGCCAGTCCGCCAGCTCGTGGGCCAGAGAATGGGCGCCGTAAAGGGGGCGCAGGTCAAAAAATATGCTCGCGTTGAGCAGCGCTTGCGGATCGCCCTCGATGATCCATTGCGTGAATCGGTCGCGCCATTCGTCCAGGCTGAGGCACCACTGCGGATTGCTCGCCATGATTTGTCCTCTGCACAAGGGGAAACCGCAGGCGTCGAGCGTTTCGTTAATGCGGCATGCGAGCGGCAGCAGCATCTCGCGCAGCCCATCGGCAGGGCCGCTGCCGCTGAAGACGATGCCGTTGTCCTGGTCGCTCGACAGCGTCTGTTCCTGGCGGCCTTCGCTACCGAGGGATATCCAGCACCAGCGCACCATGTCCAGTTGTGTGTCGACACTGCTGATCGCTATCACGCGTTGTGTCAGTGCATCGTTGAGTGTGGATATAATCCGGGTCAGCAGTTCCGCCGCCGGCATTTGCTCGACCACGCGGTGCACCAAGGCTTGAATGTCACGAGACGCCTGCCGCAGACTTGCCCCATCCGTCGCCGCGCCGATGCCGCGCTGGACCCTTTGCAGTTCTTGCGCGAGTGCGGGGTCCGGCACTGTCCGTGGATCGAAACTAGCAATGTGCCTAGGCGTCATCGGGTCATCCATGAGCGGTCGATTCCTTGAAATCGGTGGCGTGTCAGTAGCGGATACGCGCATAAGGGGTTTGCTGCTCGGCATCGCGCGCATCCTTGAGAGTGAGTATGCCTTTTTCCGCCAGCAGCGGAATCATCTTGAGAAACACTTCGCCGGTGACGATGGCGTCGCCCAGCGCGGTGTGGCGGCCGACAATCGCCACACCCAGGCGCAGGGCGATTGCCTCCAGCGAGTGCTGTAGCTGATGCGGGTGGATCACTTGCGACAGCAACAGGGTGTCGAGCACTGGCTGGGTGAAGCTGATGCCGCTCTTATCCTCCTTCAGTTGCAAAAAGCGCATGTCAAACGCGGCATTGTGCGCGACCAGCACGGTATCCTCGGCGAAGCGATGAAACCGCGGCAGCACTTTTTCAATCGCTGGCTGACCGTCAAGCATGGCGTCGCTGATGCCGTGGATGGCGATCGACTCGGCGCTCAACACCCGCCCCGGCTGCACCAGTTGGTCGAAATTTTCCTGCTGCAACAGCCGGCCATTGACGATGCGCAGCGCGCCAATCGAGATGATTTCATCACCTGCAGCAGGCTGCAGTCCGGTGGTTTCGGTGTCAAACACCGTGTAACTGAGTTGGGAAAGCAGTCCTTGATCGAGTTCTGCATTCTGCCCCGGCTGGTGGAACAGGTCGAAGTCGTAAAATTCCGGCCGTCCTGCTTGCTTCAACTGGATATTGAGCGCCGCTTGCGGCGCTGCGACCGGCAGCAACAAGCGGTAGCATGATGCGCCATGCAAGCGATCGAAGCGGTACACTGCTTCGCCTCCTTGCCCCGAGATAACTGCGCTCAGCGTAAGTGCCGCGCCGCCAGCGAGCAATGGCAGTGGCAGTGGCACGTTTTCCCACAGCCGCAGCGTTTCCGCCGCCAGCGGCGCACCACTCCATGTCAGGTCGAGGTGGGCCAAGCGCTCGGCACGCTGCAACCCGAAGCGCAACTCGCAGACGCCCAGTTCGCCGCAGAGCCGCTGCGCCAAATAGACTAGCGCCTGCGTCAACGCGTAGCTGTCCACTTTGAGCCACAGCGTGGCATCGATCGTATCGCCGACATCGGTGCGCAGCGACGGGAAGTCGATGCGGCGGCGCAGCAGCGCGATCAAATCGACGCCGCGCATTTCTTCCAACTGCCAGTTGCCGTCCAGATTGTCGTGTTGCAGCGCGCGGTCGATCTGGCGCGCCAAGCGTTGCGACTCGTCGTCAATGATGGTGGTAAACTGGATTTTTTTCGCTTCGCTCATGTCCGGAAAACTGTGCATCGTTTCCACTGCGGCGCGGATATTGGCCAGCATGGCGCGCGTGTCCTGGGTCAGCGACTGCAGCAGAGCATCACGGCGGCTATCAACCTCGACGTTGCGGGTAATGTCTTCCAGCGTCAGCACGAAGCCGTTGAGGGTATGCGTGCTATCCAGCACGGGCGCCATCCGCGCCCGCACCATCTGCCCCCCGGCGAGGGTGGCGATAAAACCGGATACCGGGCGTACCTCGTCGCCAGGCTGGCGGAGTTGGTACTGGATTTGCTCCAGCGCATGCACGATCAGACCGCGCTCGAGCACGCCGAACACCGAGCGACCCAAACCGATCGCAGCAGTGCCGGCCGTCGATTCGCCGCCATGATCCGCTTCAAGCAATTGTTTGGCGCCTGTGTTGTAGAGCAGAATGCGCCCCTCGATATTGCAGACCAGCACACTTTGCACGAGTTCAGACATCAGCGCCGCGAGCCGATTTTTTTCTTCCGCCAGCGCGTGGTTCGCACTCTTTATTTTTACCTGCACATCGTCGTGCAGCGCCTGGTGCGCGGCGGCCAACGCGTTGATCTTCTCGACCAGCACCCGCACTTCGCGCGCGCCCTCCGGCGCGGCGCGGTGGCCCGGGTTGGCCGCCAGCAGCACTACGTCTTCTGCCAGCCGCGCCAGCGGCGCGAGATAACTGTCAAACAGCGCCTTGAGAGCGAAGCCCAGCGCAAACAACAAAAACAAGGCCAGCGCTACCAGCTGCGCGCTTCGTTGCACCAGCATTTGGCCAAACTGCCCGCGCGGCACCGCTTCCATGTCCAACGCCAGGGATAAAAAAATCGCGCCAATGACGACCAACTGCGACCCAAACAGCAGCGCCAGCATCAATGTGAAGCGGTATTTTGTCTTCATGCGCTGGATCACTCACAACTCGCCAGCAAGCGCTGCACTTGCGCAATCAATTCCTTGGTGGAAAACGGTTTGGTGATATACGCGTCGGCGCCCAGCGCCAGCCCCTTGCTCACCTCGAGCTCGCGGCCTTTGGCCGATAGCATCACCACCTTGACCCGGTTCCAGGCGCTATTCTCCCGGATTTTCTGGCACACCTCAAAGCCGTTGCGCAGCGGTAACATGACGTCGAGCAGGACGAGGTCGGGCTGGAACTCTGCCATCTGCGTCAACGCTTGATCGCCGTCGCGCGCGACGCTGACCTCGTAGCCGGTTTGCTGCATCAGGAATTCCAGCGAAACGACGATGTTTGGTTCGTCGTCGACGATCAGGATTTTGTGAGTCATGAGGTGTTCTCCGATGCGGGCGCCAGCGGCAGGGTGAACGCAAACAGCGCGCCTTCGCCGGGGCGGCTCTCCACCCACAGTTTACCGCCGAAATGGCTGATGATTTCGCGGCTAATTGGCAACCCGAGCCCGGTGCCCTTCGGCTTGCCAATCAAGGCATCGCCGCCCTGACGGAATTTGTGGAAAATGAGTTCCTGGTCCTGCGGGCGCACGCCGGGACCGTTATCGCGCACCGCCACGCGCAATTGGTTGCGCTCCGCCTCAAGGCTGACCGCGATGCGGCCGGCCGCCCGGTCGCAGAACTTCACCGCGTTCGACAGCAGGTTCAGCATCACCTGCATCAGCCGGTCGTGGTCGGCGAAAACCTGTGGCAGATGCGGTGGCAAACTCAGTTCGAGTTGGATACGTTTTTCCTTGAACAGTTGGCTGGTAGCGCTTACCGAGTCTTCGATCACTTGTTTCAAGTCGAGCGGTGCGGCATGCCATTCGGCCCTGCCCGACTCGATCTTGGCGAGGTCGAGAACGTCGTTGATGAGCCGCGTGAGGCGCTCGCTTTCCTTGATCACGATGTCAAGGTAATCGTTGCGTTTGGCGGCTGCAAGGTCGGGATGGTCGCGCAAGATTTCCGAGAACGCGCGGATCGACGTGAGCGGCGTGCGCAACTCATGGGTCACGCTCGAGATGAAATCGTCCTTCATGTGGTCGAACTCTGTGAGCCGCGCGTTGGCTGCCTTGAGTTCGGCCGACGCCGTCTCCAGTTCGCGCGACTTCTGCTCCAACTGGTGGCTGTAGGCGATGACCTGCGAGGTTTCGTCGAGTATCGCCATCACTTCATCCAACCCGAGCGGTTGCTCGTCCACCACTGAAGCGATCATCGCGCGCGCCGACGCGGCACCGATCGCACCTGCCAACTGAGTTTCCGCGAAATGCACCAGGTCGGCGTCGGCGGTCAGCGCGCTTGCGCTACCGCGCTGACGGTTGAAACGCGCGAATGCCTCATCGGCGCGGGAGACCCCGAGAAAACGCCGCAGCAACTCGAGCAGCGCATCGGCCGACGCGCTGCCGCGCCACAAGCGCGAACCCAGTGCGCCGCCGCTGTGCGCGTAGGCATCGACGAACAGTATCGCCTGGGCTTTTTCCACAGCGCTTTGCGTACCCGCGAGCGACACGCCGATATAGCCGCCGACGTTGGCCAGCATGCTCCAGAACAGCGCGTGCGAAATCTGGTCCAGCCCGCGCAACCCAAACAGTTGCTGCGGCTTGAGCCACGCAACGCCGAACGGCCCGTGTTCCAGAAAGCTGGCCGGTAGCCAGCCAGACTGCGCAAACGATGGCAGTAGCAGCGTGTAGACCCACAGCAAAAAGCCGGCGCTCAAGCCAACCAGTGCACCGCGCCGCGTACCGTTTTTCCAGTAGATGCCGCCCAGCATCGCCGGCGCGAACTGCGCAACGGCCGCGAACGAAATCAAGCCGATCGAGACCAGCGCATACGCTTCGCCGGCAAGACGGAAGTACGTGTAGCCCAGCATCATCAACAGCACGATCGCGCTGCGCCGGATATTTAGCAACAGCCCGCTCAAATCGGCGCGCTGACCGGGGCCCAGCAGCTTCAGGCGCAACAGCAGCGGCATCACCAGGTCGTTGCAGACCATGGTGCTGAGCGCGATGGTTTCGACGATGACCATGCCGGTCGCGGCCGATAGCCCGCCGATGAACACCAAGAGCGCCAGCGCCTGGTGCTGCTCGAGCATCGGCAGGGTGAGCACGAAGGTGTCCGCGTCGACCTTCCCGCCAGGGAAATGCATGATGCCGCCGAACGCGATCGGCAGCACAAAAATGTTGATCACCAGGAGATACAGCGGCAGCAGCCAGATCGCCTTGTTCAAGTGCTTCTCGTCGACGTTTTCGACCACGGCGATCTGAAACTGGCGCGGTAAAAACAGGATCGATAGCATCGACAACACGATCAGCGAAGCCCAACTTCCGAATGTGGCGCTATCAGCACTACCGGCGCCGCCGCCCAGCGTCAACAACGACTGCAGCGCGGGGACCGCCTGGGCGCGCTGAAACAGGTCGGCGAAGCCATCGTACATGCCGAATGTGACGAAAACCCCTACCGTAAGGAAGGCAACCAGTTTCACCAACGATTCGAATGCAATCGCGGCGACCATGCCTTCATGGCGTTCGGCGGCATCGAGGTGACGGGTGCCGAACAGGATGGTGAAAGTCGCCAACAGCAGCGCGACATACAGCGTCGTGTCCGACCATAACGGACCTACTGCGCCGCGCTGGGTCACGATGTCAGGGTAATGCATCAGGACGGTAAAGCTGGCCGATACCGCCTTCAGTTGCAGCGCGATATAAGGCACGACGCCAACCACCGCGACGATGGTGACGAGGCCGCCGAGTAACGCGCTCTTGCCATAGCGCGAAGCGACGAAGTCGGCGATCGAGGTGATGCGGTTGGCCTTGCTGATGCGGATGATCTTGCGCAGCACGGTCCACCACAGCGCCGCCATCAGCGTGGGACCGAGGTAAATCGGCAGAAAACCGATGCCGCTGACGGCTGCCCGGCCGACGCTGCCGTAGAACGTCCACGAGGTCGCATACACCGCCAGCGACAGCGCATAAATATAGGGGCTGTTGATGATGCTGGCACCCGCGTCGGCGCGCTTGTCACCGTAGAACGCGATCGCAAACAGCACGCCAAGATAGGCAAACGACGCCAGTACAACGACCCAGCCTTGCAGCATTTCAGTCCTTCAACGCCGGTGCGGATGTGGCTACCAGAGCATGGTTTTTTCCCAGAACTTTTTGTTCCACGATGAACGCCAACAGACCGATAAACAGCGCCCATACGACAAACAGATAAGCGAACAGCAGCGGGATGCCGAACAAAGTGCCGGCATCGTTGAATAAGGCCAGCAACGGGTAGTTGAACAGCAGCCAGCCCAGGACGAACAACGCGACCAGACGTTGGCCGATGACGGGGCGATACAACATGGGATGTCTTTTTAGGAAGCAAAAACCACGTTTCACCAATACCAATACTGCATCATAAGCGACAGTGACGTCAACGCTGCGCCGCAAGACTGGCAGCTTGGCGAATGACACACAACATGCACTCTGACGGCATACTTGCACGCGGCCGCGTCAGTGGACTGAAGCGACAACAGTCCACAAGGCGCAGGGTGTAGGACGGGCAATCACATACGCAAGCGACCAGAAAACAACCCGGGGATCGCTCCCCGGGGTTTAATGTGAAACATCGGCCGGTCAGTGGCCAGAAGCGCCTGCTGCGCCAATGCCGGTTTCCGAACGCACTTTCTGCGCTTCGTAGCCCTCACGGTCCAGGCCGGCACGATCGCTGGTATCGAGGATCGAGAATAGCCAGATGCCGACGAAGCCAGCGGTCATCGAGAACAGCGCGGGCGAAGTGTACGGGAAGATCGCAGCCTTGTTACCCAATACATCGACCCACACCGCTTTCGACACCACCGTCAGACCAACCGCTGCAATCAGACCAAGGAAGCCGCCGATAGTCGCGCCGCGCGTGGTGCAATCTTTCCACAGGACGGACATGAACAGCACGGGGAAATTGGCCGATGCCGCGATGGCAAAGGCCAACGACACCATGAAGGCGATGTTCTGTTTCTCGAACACGATACCCAACACTACTGCAACGATGCCCAATCCGATCGTTGTGATACGGGAAACACGCAACTCGTTTTCGCTGGTTGCCTGGCCTTTCTTGAAGACAGTTGCGTACAGGTCATGCGACACCGCAGAAGCGCCGGACAGCGTCAAGCCTGCAACGACTGCCAGAATCGTTGCGAACGCCACGGCCGAGATAAAGCCGAGGAACACGTTACCGCCAACTGCTTTGGCCAAGTGGATAGCGGCCATGTTGTTGCCGCCCAGCAGCTTGCCTGCTGCATCCTTGAACTCAGGGTTGGTGCTTACCAGAACAATGGCGCCAAAACCGATGATGAAGGTCAGGATGTAGAAATAAGCGATCCAGGTAGTTGCCCAGAATACCGATTTACGTGCTTCTTTTGCACTTGGTACAGTGAAGAAACGCATCAGGATGTGCGGCAAGCCAGCAGTACCGAACATCAGCGCCATACCGAACGAGATGGCTGAGATCGGGTCCTTGATGAAATTGCCCGGACCCATGATGGATTGTTTCTTTTCATGGATCTCGACCGACTTGGCAAATAGCGCTTCAGGGCTGAAACTGAATTGTGACATCACGACATAGGCCATGAAAGTGGCGCCTGCCAGCAGCATGACGGCCTTGATGATCTGCACCCAGGTGGTTGCGGTCATGCCGCCGAACAGCACATAAATCATCATCAGGCTACCAACGATCACGACTGCGATCCAGTATTCCAGACCGAACAGCAGCTTGATCAACTGACCGGCACCGACCATTTGTGCGATCAGGTAAAAAGCCACCACCACCAGCGTGCCCGATGCCGCAAATACACGGATTGGGGTCTGTTGGAAGCGGTAAGCAGCAACGTCAGCGAAGGTGAAGCGGCCGAGGTTACGCAGGCGTTCCGCCATCAGGAAGGTAATGACCGGCCAGCCAACCAGGAAGCCGATCGAGTAGATCAGGCCATCATAGCCGTTCAGAAATACGGCAGCCGAAATACCCAGGAAGGACGCGGCAGACATGTAGTCGCCGGCAATCGCCAGTCCGTTCTGGAAGCCGGTGATGCCACCGCCAGCCGTATAAAAATCTGCCGCAGACTTGGTCTTGGACGCAGCCCATTTGGTAATGAACAAGGTGAAAATAACAAACGCGCCGAACATGGAGATCGCGGTCCAGTTGGTCGGCTGTTTAACAGCTTGGCCAAGATCGGTACCGGCTGCACAGGCAGCACCTGCCGCAGCAAACAGCGCCATTGCGCCAAAAATGCGTTTGATTTTCGACATTACAGCACCTCCTTGCGAATTTCAGCGGTCAAATCATCGAACTCGCTGTTGGCGCGTCGAACGTAAATGCCGGTGATGATGACTGTAAAAACAATCACAAAAAGTCCGATGGGCATACCCCAAGTCATGACGCCCGCGCCCATCTTGGCGCTCAGCAATTCCTTGTTGAAAGCAATCAAAAGAATGAAGCCGTAGTACACGACCATCATGATCCAGGTCAGTGTCCACCCAAATGACGAACGGGTCGAAACAAGTTTTTGATACTTGGGATTCGACTTTATCTTTTTAACGAGATCGTCTTCCATATTCATATCTCCTATTATTGTGTAATCGATCTGCTGTCACTTCGGTCCACAAACCACGTAAGAAAATCAGCCAGGTTATTCATTTATATGAGTTTTTTAAAAAATAAATAGATTCCTCTTGGCAATCAGAGAGTCATCCCGGCACGCGGTCGGCTTGATATCCAAAATGGATACAAACTATCAGGAATTACTTACCAACATCTTACGTTATGCGGAAATAGAGGAAAAAACGATTATTTGACGCCGCGCAAGCGTTTGGGAAAAATGTTTCACGAGTTAGAACAAAAGATAATCATTCTGTGCGTTCGCTGGTATTTGCGATACAAGATTTCTTTTCGCGACCTGGTCGAAATGATGGAAGAGCACGAATTGGCGATGAGTCATACAACCATCATGCGTTGGGTGCAGCGGTATGTGCCAGAATTCACAAAGCGATGGAAGCGTTACGCACGCAAGGCAGGACAATCGTGGCGTGTTGACGAGACTTATGTGCAGATTCGCGGTCGGTGGACGTATCGACTCTGATGCAAATAGCAAAATTTTGATGGACCAATTCACAATGCCGCAAAACTTCAGGCTGGGGGTGTACCGGATTTTGTGTAAACGGAATTTCGTTTAAACCGGTGACATTCCCTCTTCGAACTGGATTGTGAAGCGGTTGAGCGCTCGTTTCCAGTCCCGCAGCGGCATCGTCCACTTCTTGCTGATGTTGTTAATCTTTTGTTCAAAATGTCGGCCCTTGAACAATTCCTCCATACTCTTTAGCTGTAGTAATCGTGATTTGATCTGACAGAGTGTGTCCGGACACGAATGTCGCAAATCGACCCTTTGCGGCCAGTCTGCCTCATGAAAAGCAGACGCTCCATTTTGTATTCAACGTCCGTCATAGGCCGCTCCGCTTGCGGGATTCTCTGGCAATTAGCTGTGT
>NZ_JBHRTP010000034.1:0-5952 GCF_042646465.1 Pseudundibacterium arcticum | reverse complement strand
AACAGACATCAGACCAACTGCGATAAAGATCGAATGGATTAACTATATTTGGCCGATTGTACGCGTTCAGCATCGCGGCAGAAAGCGGCATACGGCTTCGCGCGAAACGACGGCCGTATGACCGGCATAGACAGCGCTTGCTAGATCTCGGTCTGTTCTGAAATTTCCAGAGCATCATCTACTTCAATGCCCAGGTAACGAACTGTGCTTTCCAGTTTCGTGTGGCCAAGCAAAAGCTGGACGGCACGTAGATTTTTTGTCCGCTTGTAGATCAAGGTCGCTTTGGTTCGCCGCATGGTGTGCGTGCCATAGATTGTTGAATCGAGGCCGATGGCTGAAACCCACTGATGCACGATCCGGGCATACTGCCGTGTCGAAACATGGGGCGACTTCGTGAGACGGCTCGGAAATAGGTGCTGCTCCGGCTTCAGTGCGCCTTATCGATCCAGGCTGCGACTGCGGTTCTGGTCGGTTCCGTCAATTCAAATTGCACTGGTCGTTGGGTCTTTCGCTGCACGACCATCGTCCTAGCCAAAATCTGGTTGCCGTGCGTGACATCGCGAACACTCAAATTGACGAGATCACAACCGCGCAACTTGCTGTCGATTGCGAGGTTGAACATCGCCAGGTCTCGAATCTGCTGGCTGTTTTGGAGGTGGATTCGGATTGCCCAGATATCCTTTGGCTTGAGTGGCGGCTTTTGCCCGATCAGTTTACCTTTGTTCCATGGCTCCCGAGTGTGAGTTGATTCCATATCAGACTCCTTCGTGGTTGGTCGAAGTCTGATTGTGTTGCTATGCCTATGTCAGCCTGCCACCTCGGGGCACGAGTCCCTTGACGGCCGCTTTCTGAATTGATGCCGAATGCGTACAATCGGCCACAAGCTGCCGGTGGTCGTTACATTTCGCTGGTATGTCGTCGGCGTCTGGCTAAGCTTAATAAATGACGTGACAAGGGGCTCTCTCGGCCAACATCAGCCAGTCAAGCTTCATCTCGAAAACAGACACTCATGAGATGGCCTGAATCAAACCAGATAATTGTGACCTGATTGATAACCATTAAATGTACCTATAGCCTCAAAGGAGTTGTCAGGTTACTGTCGGCTTTCAACATGATTGTGCAAATATCCAGTGCGTGCCCCGCATAGCGAGAAGGCAAGCCATTCCTTACAAGATGCAATGTGTTACAGGAAGTACTGGTCACGTCAATGTTCGTAAGACTAGATGAGGTAAATCATGATAATCGCCCGTTGGAGCATCGATGCGAAGTTCGGATACAAACAGAATGTGATCGACCTTATGCAGCGTTGGTTACAGGAAATTGCGCCGCAAGTTGGGTTTAACGCTGACAAAACCCGGTTGCTAACCGGCTCGATCGGCGCGCTGGAGGCAACTATTCAATCGGAACATCTTGTTAAGGACCTTAGTGAGCTCAACCAGGCTTGGGAAAAACTGGCGACGATTGCAGCGCATAAACAATGGAGCAAGGATCTCGAGCCGCATGTGGTTTCCGGGACAAGCCGCTGGGAAATTTATCGCGTTTTGTGATGACGTGGTGAACTCCACAATCCGGCTCGACGGTACGCTTTAGAAATCGACGCTCGATACTGTTCCCGGTGCCCAAGTAAGGGCTAGAATGCCCAACCTCACGCTGCAGGGGACCGCTTACCAGCGGGGCAGCGCATCGCTCCGCCCCGCTGACGCGGCCCCTGAGCTCGAACGTTGAGAGTCCGCTGTCCTTTGTCGTGACCGGCAGCAATGGGTCGATTGTGTTTGCAAGCTGCCGGTGGCCGTTACATTTCACTTGAATGCTGTCCGCGACCAGCTATGTTGGATAAATGAGCTGGCAAGAGCCTCGTCCCACGACTACCGTTCCGATGGCATCGACTCGATAAAGGGGGTTATCGTACTTTTGGTGCAAATTGGTGCGGTTAGCCAAGAAATTAATCGGAGAATCAACAACTTACAGTTTGCACAGATTTTCAGGTTGCGGTGATTTGTAACTCGTTGTTGCACAACGGTTTTGGTCGCGCGGCGTGTCAATTTGCACCAAAAGTACGATAACCCCAACAAACAAGACAAGGAGAACAGATCATGTCACACAAAGGTAAGATTCAGCTTACGCTCTTCTTCGTTGCTCCGCCGGATCAGGTAGCGGAGGGTGATCGCCTCTTTCGGAGCCACGGTCCTTGGATGGAGGCAACGCATCACCGCGAGGGGGACAAGGCTCTTCTGAGTTACAACGTGTCCAAAGCGCCGGAGCTTTCCAACTCCATGGATCCCAACTCTGCTCCGACCGGCAACACCTGCTTCATCCTGAGCGAGATCTACGAGACAGGCGCTGGTGTGGCCGACCACTTCCAGATGGCCGAATCGAGTTGGCAGGACTTCCCAGCCCTCGTCAAGTGGATGGAGAAATGCACGGTCACGGGACTGCCGGCGGCTCCGATCATCAACTCGCTCTGGTGAATGTGGGATGGAGGGCTCGATTCGGCGTCTCTACCTCAACGCCTATGGCTCGATTGAGAAGCACAAGATTTGATGGCCCGCCTAACAACGGCATGCAGCGGCGACGCTTCGCGCCGCCGCTGATGCCGAGCGTTGAGCATCCGCTTTTGCGAAGCGCGATAGTCAGCTTCGGGTCAAATTCGGCCTGTCGCGAATGACGCAGTCCGGCCAAAAGGAGACCTTCAAGGGCAACGTAAGAATTTCCGCGTAGCCGACATTGACGCCCAGTTGCTTCAACGCGAAATGGCCGGTGGTGTATTTTAAATTTGCAGCAGCCCGTCAATCACTCAAGGAGAATGAGTCATGTCCACAGAAGACGAAGTCCGCAAAGCATCAGAACAGTTCTACGCAGCGTTGAACAACATGGCCAATGGGGATCCCCGTCCAATGTCAGACATCTGGTCGCACGGTGCCACCGTAACGGCCATGCATCCGATTGGCGGACAGCAGGTCGGTTGGGACAAAGTCCGAGAATCATTTCAGCAAGTGGCCCAGATCGCCTCAGAGGGGCGGGTAAGACTGGATGATCAGATGATTCAGGTCACGGGAGATCTGGCCTACGAACTGGGTTCCGAGCGTGGGCAGGCTAAGTTTGGTGGACAGCAGGTTACCTTAGATCATCGCGTCACAAACATCTATCGCCGCGAGGCGGGTAGCTGGAAGATCGTCCATCACCACACGGATGTTTCTCCGGCGATGCTGGATGTTCTTAAGCGGATGGAGGCCAAGACGTAATCAACCTATCCTGCCATCTTGGGTAAAATGTGAATGCGGACTTGACCCGTGTCGATGGGCAGGGTTGTCCAGTTCTGGGCCTCAGCGAGCTGAAAAGCATGGTGCAGTATCTCGGGATCGAGGTCGACGATGCTCTGGAGATCGCCGACCAGACGGAGGTGTAGTCCCGCCAGACTGGTCACGACTGCCGAACTCGACGGTCGCTGACCGGCCATGACCAGCCACTGGCTTTTCTTCTCCATTGCGGTCATTGATTCCGTGCGCTGCTCCGAAGCGGCCATTGCGCCGAAGGTACCCGAATCTCTTACCTGAACGGCAGCTGTGTATTATCAACGGCCATTCGGGCTTAGAATGCCAATGGGAACTTTCGGCCACTATGAGTCATTGATCGGTCAGCAGTGGGCGGCAGATAACAGCTGCACAGTGGCCGTTCGCCAAAGGCAGAAGTGTCTCGATGGAGTTGCCCGAAAAGCTATGAGGTATCGAGGTCGTCGCGCCTCGGTTCACTTTCACTTTCGTTGACGGTGTCGGCGCACACGGGCTCATGATCCACGGCGAAAGCGCCCAACTTCGAAGCGAGCTCGGCCCGCCTCTTCTTACGCTCGCTGCAACCGTGCGTCCGGCGGTCCAGACACTCGGGTGCCAGCACGTGAATTTATGTAGTTCTTAGGTCAGGTCTACGTCGCGATAAACATAGGCGGAGAGCTTCATCTGATCGTCCGCGCTACGAGGGTCCTACTTCGTCTTGAAGTATGTAGTGGTGGGAGGCTGCCACTAGCGCGTGCCCCGCGGCAACCACGATGATCGTCCAGTCGACGAGATTATCTAATTCACCGACCAACGGCGTAGACGAACCACTTTTCGTAACTGAATAACGATTGAAAATCATTTTCGTTTAGATTTGTCCATAAAAAACAATGGCTTAGATCGCATTCATCGCTCACTTGTGCGATACTCGCCCCCGGAATAACAAGCTGTACTTTCGCCAACCAGTGTCCGGAGCCAAGTCAAATGGATGATGATGAAGTTAGCCGCCACAAGGCCGCCCGGCGCAGCACTTTTGTCAGTGTCTGGGTCAATGTCCTACTGGCAACCACACAGATTGTGATTGGTATTTTCGCCAGGTCGCAAGCATTGCTGTCCGACGGCATTCACTCGCTGTCAGACCTTGTATCTGATTTCGTCGTGTTGTTTGCTGGCCAGCATAGCAAGAAGGGACCGGATGACGACCATCCGTATGGTCATCAGCGTTTTGAAAACGCGGCGTCGCTCGTCCTAGGCTTGCTCCTACTTGGAGTGGGCATTGGAATGCTGTGGACATCTGTCGTGAAGTTCAGAAACCCGTCCGCGATCCCCGCTGTACACGTCGCCGCACTTTGGGTGGCCATAGTGGCTCTTGCTGCCAAGGAACTGCTCTTCCACTATATGCTGGCTATCGCCAAGCGGGTAAAGTCAAGCATGTTGATTGCCAACGCGTGGCATGCCCGCTCGGATGCCGCATCCTCATTGGTGGTGGCCATTGGTATCGTGGGAAATCTGATGGGTTATCCGCTATTGGATCCTGTCGCCGCCCTGATCGTAGGGTTCATGGTTAGCCGGATGGGCTGGGGGTTTGCATGGAATGCCATGAATGACCTCATGGATCGAGCCGCCGAGGAAGAGGAAGTGGCTGCGATCAGGCAGACGCTGCGGGAAAGCGAGGGTGTGCTAGGCGTACACGACCTGCGTACCCGAAAGATGGGAGATTCGATTGTTGTAGACGTTCATCTGGAGGTTAATGATCAGATCTCCCTCGTTGAGGGGCATGATATCGCGGCAGCGGCACGCAAAAATGTAATCGACAGGCATCCAGTTCTCGACGTTATGACGCATATCGACCCGGTTGGTGCGACTGCGTTCGGCCGCAAACCGGTTGCCATTCCAGTTGGCCAGCACGCCTGACCGGATAAGTCTCGAGCTGCGAATTCAACAAGCCTCGTAACAGCGCCGCATTCGTCGCCGTTACGAGGTTTCGCTTTCGCCGGTGTCTGAACTGGCAGCCACCTTTTCCTGATTCAGAGCGATGGCCGCCAGCGTCGTCGCAAGCTCCGAATGTACTTCCTTTAGCTCACCGACACGATCGGTCAGGTATTCCGCGCTGCCGCGCACCAGCAGCATGAACCCGGTCACTCGTCCTGAAACGAAGACAATAGACCGTCGCCATCGACCTTGAATCGAAAGCCTCGCCACGACACCCGCGTCGAAAAATAGCTCATCGTCGGTGAAGGCGCAGGCGGCCTTGACCGCGACGCTCCATGTGGCCGCTCGTTGCTTGCGGGCCGATCACTCCTTTCGATACTCACGCGATTCTTGCTAGCTCCGACAGAATGCGCCAAAGTAAAAACGCTCGGCCGCGATCGGTCGTTAGCAGGTAGATAAGAGACACTCATGCGTGCCGCGCAATTGGCAGCTTCGGGTCGGCTAGAGCCAGCCACCCTTAAAACCTGAGCGGCAGGTATCAGACTTCACCTGCCTCTGAGAGCAAAAAATGACCGGTGCCCCAGCCACGGTCGGGTGTCAGCGACTTTGCTGCCATTCAGTTTTCGAGACCATCCGGCAAGACCCGACCCTTTGCGGTCAGTCGGCCTCATGAAAAGAAGACGCTCCATTTTGTTTTCAACGTCCGTCATAGGCCGCTCCGCTTGCGGGATTCTCTGGCAATTAGCTGTGT
>NZ_JBHRTP010000033.1:0-23556 GCF_042646465.1 Pseudundibacterium arcticum | reverse complement strand
TCTCCGGCTCGCCGCCTCGTCCTCGACCTACTATGCCGTTTGCTGACTTCTGCATGGCATGCGCATCCCAACACCTCTCGATGTCGGTAGCACAAGGCACGCATGCAGATCTCCCCGGGTATTGCGCACCCACCTTCACGCTTATGCCTGTCGGATATACGCCGTAGCCTTCCGTACAAGTATCGGGCTTCGATGAAATTGGACATCTCACCCGGCTACGCCGCCCCGTATCCGCTTCCTGTTCGACTCGGCGTCCCCGTCAGGCCAGCGCTTTGCTTCCGGCTTCCTTCAGATTCGCAGTCGCCCGCGACACCCTTGCCTTCCGCTAACTCTTCCCCTTGTCGGGCAAGTAGAGGACTTTCACCTCCAAGTAGGTGCGCCCTGCCGGGCGCACCAATAAAAAAGCCCGACCAAAACAGGACGGGCTTCTTGTTGTCAAACGCGCGCGAAGGGTGCCGCCAAACGATGGCGGCACCGACAGCGGACGATGGGCAAAACCGTCGTCGCGCTGTTGTCGATCGGCTTACCGCTGCGCCACCGCATCGACCACGCACAGCGCGGTCATGTTGACGATCCGGCGCACGGTCGCCGACGGGGTCAGGACGTGCACCGGTTTGGCGCAGCCGAGCAGGATCGGCCCGATCGCGATGCCGTTGCCGGCGGTTACCTTCAGCAGGTTGTAGGCGATGTTGGCGGCGTCGATGTTCGGCATCACCAGCAGGTTGGCGTCGCTTTTCAGGGGCGAGTTCGGCATCACCGCTTTCAGCAGCTTGGGGGTGAGCGCGGTGTCGCCGTGCATCTCGCCATCGACTTCCAGATCCGGTGCATTTTTCTGGACGATCGCCAGCGCCGCGCGCATTTTTTGCGCTGATTCGCTGTTACTGGATCCAAAGTTCGAATGCGACAGCAAGGCCGCGCGCGGCAGGATGCCAAAGCGGCGCATCTCGTCGGCCGCCATGATGGTGATCTCGGCCAGTTGTTCGGCGGTCGGGTTCTCGTTGACGTGGGTATCGACCAGCACCAGTTGCCGATCCGGCAGTACCAGCGCGTTCATCGCCGCATACACATTGGCGCCGTTGCGCTTACCCAGCACCTGGTCGATGTAGTTCAGGTGCAGGTTGGTGGTGCCGAACGTGCCGCAGATCATGCCGTCGGCATCGCCCTTGTGGATCATCATCGCGCCGATCAGCGTGTGACGGCGGCGCATTTCCAGCTTTGCGTATTGCTCGGTGATGCCCTTGCGGGACGCCATCTGGTGATAAGTCTGCCAGTAATCGCGATAGCGCTCGTCGTAGTCGGGATTGATCACTTCAAAATCGACGTCCGGCGTCAGGCGCAGGCCGAATTTCAGGATGCGCTGCTGCAATACAGCCGGACGGCCGACCAGGATCGGTTTCGCGAGTTTTTCATCGACGATGATTTGTACCGCACGCAGCACGCGCTCTTCCTCGCCTTCGGCAAATACGATGCGCTTTTTCGCGGACGGCGCCTGCTTGGCGATCTGGAACAGCGGTTTCATGAAAGTGCCGCTGTGATAAACGAACTGCTGCAAGCGCTCGGTGTAAGCCTGCAGGTCGGCGATCGGACGCGCGGCGACGCCGGACTCGAACGCGGCTTGCGCCACGGCCGGCGCGATTTTCATCATCAGGCGCGGATCGAACGGCATCGGGATGATGTATTCGGGGCCGAATGCCAGGTTGTTGATGCCATAGGTGGTGGCGACGATATCGGACTGTTCGGCTTGCGCCAGCTCGGCAATCGCATGCACCACCGCGATTTCCATCTCGCGCGTAATCGTGGTCGCGCCACAGTCGAGCGCGCCGCGGAAGATATATGGAAAGCACAGCACGTTGTTGACCTGGTTCGGATAGTCCGAACGGCCGGTCGCGATGATGGCGTCGTCGCGCACCGCCTTGACTTCTTCCGGCAGGATTTCCGGGGTCGGATTGGCCAGCGCCAGCACCAGCGGCTTGGCCGCCATGGCCCTGACCATCTCGGGCTTCAATACGCCGCCGGCCGACAGGCCGAGGAAGATGTCCGCGCCGGCGATCACTTCGGCCAGCGTGCGCGCCGATGTGTCCTGCATGAAGCGCGCCTTGTCCGGGTCCATCAGCTCGGTGCGGCCCTGGTAGACCACGCCGGCCAGATCGGTGACGAAAATGTTTTCAATCGGGAAGCCGAGATCGACGATCAGATCGAGGCAGGCCAGCGCCGCGGCGCCGGCGCCCGAGACGACCAGTTTGCACTGCTTGATATCCTTGCCGACCACTTTCAGGCCGTTCAAAATCGCCGCGCCGACGATGATCGCGGTACCGTGCTGGTCATCGTGGAACACCGGGATCTTCATCTTGTCGCGCAATTTGCGCTCGATGTAGAAGCACTCCGGCGCCTTGATGTCTTCCAGATTGATGCCGCCGAAGGTGGGTTCCAGCGACGCGATGATGTCGACCAGCTTATCAGGATCGGACTCGTTGATCTCGATATCGAACACGTCGATGCCGGCAAATTTCTTGAACAGCACAGCCTTGCCTTCCATCACCGGCTTCGATGCCAGCGGGCCGATGTTGCCCAGGCCCAGCACGGCGGTGCCGTTGGTGATGACGGCAACCAGATTGCCGCGCGCGGTGTATTTAAAGGCAGCGGCAGGATCGGCGACGATCTCTTCGCATGGCGCCGCGACGCCCGGCGAATACGCCAAGGCCAGGTCGCGTTGATTGGTCAGTTGCTTGGTGGGGGTGACGCTGATCTTGCCGGGGGTCGGACATTCGTGATATTCGAGCGCGGCCTGACGCAGTTGTTGGCGCTGTTGCTGTTTTTGATCTGATTGCGAATCCATGCTGGCGGCCTTCCTGTCTGAATGCTTGATGTTAACTGCGATAAAAAAAGGGAAATAGCCGCGATATCTCAGCGGCGCGATGCGCTCCGGCACCGTTTCTGTACTTTTGCAAGCGTCTGATTTTATCAGAGTGATTCCTCTAACCTTATACGTATTAGTACTTGAGCTATTACTTTTGAGCATAACCTATGATGTTTTGTGCACTACTGCCCTACCTGATAACAATGCAAAACACTATCAATTTTATATAGACAATCAATTTTATTAATTTATGGCTGTTGCGTATGATTCACTCCATGCCGCTTGCAATCATGCAACGGACCAGAGCACTGCAGACCACCAACAGGAGAGCAACATGGCAAACCAACAATCCACAGGCAAATCGATTACCATCGAAAACCTCGAATCGGCCTTTGCCGGCGAATCGATGGCGCATATCAAGTATCGCTATTTCGCTAAACTGGCACGTGAAGCCGGCGCCGAGGATGTCGCCAAGGCCTTTGAGGCGACCGCCGAGCAGGAAGTGATGCACGCCTTTGGCCACCTCGACCTGCTATACCCGAAAACGCAAATGACACCGGCCAAGGCACTGGCCATCGCCATCGAAGGCGAAACCTATGAATACACCGAGATGTATCCGAAGTTCCGCCATCTTGCGGTGGAGGAAGGTAACCATGCTGCTGTCGCCGAATACGACGAGCAGATCGCCGAATCGAAGGAACATGCCGCCAACTTCAAGCGCACCTTGGAAATCGCGGCCAAACGCTTCGGCGCGCTGGCCAAAGTCGAGGAACGACACGCGAATCACTACCGCGACGTGTTGCAGGCACTGAACGCGGCCTTGAATCCGGCCTAATACCAGGCGCCGGCCGTAAGGCCGCGGCCATATAGCTGACTAAACCAGCGGTGACTAAACCAGCGCCGACTAAACGAATACCAATACAAGGAAACAATATGAATACTTACCAATGCATCGTATGCGGCTTCATCTATGACGAGGCGATCGGCATGCCGGAAGACGGCATCCCTGCCGGCACCCGCTGGGCCGACATCCCGGCCGACTGGGCATGCCCGGATTGCGGCGTCGCCAAGGCAGATTTCGAGATGGCGCAGATCTGACCCACAGCACCCGGCGGGTCCGCCCGCCGCGACATTCAACCGCGCAGCAGTAAACTCACGTAAAGGGATGCAGCATGAACCCGATCATCATCATCGGCGCAGGACTCGCGGGCTATACGCTGGCGCGTGAACTGCGCAAGCTCGACAAAACAACATCATTGATGATCATCACCGCCGACGATGGCGGTTTTTATTCCAAACCGATGCTGTCGAACGCGTTCGCACAAAACAAGCAGGCGACGCAACTGGTATCCCAGTCTGCGGCGCAGATGGCCGCGCAAATCGATGCCCAAGTGCTGGCCAACACCCGCGTCAATGCGATCGACACGGCAGCCAAGCTCATCGACACCACGGCCGGCCGCTTCGGCTACGAACAACTGGTGCTCGCGGTCGGCGCGCAACCGATCCGTGTCCCAATGGCGGGCGACGCCGCGCATGAAGTACTGTCGGTCAACCATGTCAGCGACTATGCCGTATTCCGCCAGCAGATCGCCACCATCGCCGGACCGGTGGGCGACAGTATCGATGGGCAGCACGCGCAGCATGTGCATGTAGCGATCCTGGGCGCAGGCCTGATCGGTTGCGAATTCGCCGACGATCTGCGCGGCGCCGGCCACACGGTCACGCTGATCGATCCCAACCCGCTGCCGCTGGCCGCGCTGGCGACACCGGCACTGTCCGAGGGATTGCAAGCAGCCTTGATGGCTCGCGGCATTGCTTTGCGGCTCGGCACCACCGCAGTCCGACTCGACCGCGACCCGCACGGACTGCAGTTGACGCTGGCCGACGGCAGCGCACTGCGCGCCGACATCGTGCTGTCGGCGGTCGGACTGCGTGCCGACCTGACGCTGGCAAAAGCGGCCCAGCTCGCCATCGGCCGCGGCATCCTGATCGACGCCACCGGCCGCACCAGTGCGCCGGATGTCTATGCGTTTGGCGACTGTGCCGAATACGCGGCCGAAGATGGCGGCCAGGGCAGCACTCGCATCCTGCCCTATATCGCGCCGCTGATGGCCGCCGCGCGCGCCATCGCGCGCACCCTGACCGGGCAGATCACCGCGATCGACCTGAAACCATCACCGGTGCTGGTCAAAACCCCGAGCTATCCGCTGGCACTGGTAGCGCCGCCGCAGCACGCCGTCGCAGCCGGACGCTGGGAACACGAACAGGAAGGCAGCCGCACCATCTCGCGCTTTTACGATGCGCAAGGCGTGATGCAAGGTTTCGGTGTGGCGCCGCAGGAATCTGTGGTGCGGCAGGGATTGCTGGCGCAGTTGGGAAAGGTGGCAGTGGCTTGAGGATGCGGCGCGACGACAGGGGAGCGCGGTATTGCTGGACGACGGGCCGCACTGATCACGCGGTTGATGTTGATTGACGTTGACGTTGACGTTGAGGTTGATGCTGACGGCGTCCGCGTGCGACGCGGTCGCTGGTGCGCGGCAGAAAATGGATCAGACACGAACAATGTCCGAGCCGCCAACGCGTTGTTGTCGTTGCCATCGCGGATAGAATTTCACGCGGGACAAGGTGCGGGGTGGAGTGCAACGATTCACCGTGCCATCGTGGACGCCAAGTTCAGGCAGTTGGACTCTTAACACTTCAGACGGTGTCCCCAGGCGCGATGGCCCGGGGCTTTGCTTGATACTCAGCGCATGCGCACTCTCTCGAGTGCGCGCCTCACTTCGCCGCTCTGCGCTTGGCTGCCTTCGGATCGACCGCGTCCTTGAAGCCTGCGCCCGCCACGAACTTCGGGACTTTTCCGGCCGGAATCTTGATTTTCGTGCCCTTACTTGGGTTGAATCCTGCACGCGCGGCACGGCTAACCTGCCTGAAAGTTCCGAAGCCAACGATAGCAACCGTATCGCCTTTCTTGACGGTGGCAACAATGGTCTCGGTGATAGTCGCAATGATGCGCGCGGCCTCAGCTTTCGACAGCTCATGTTTGGTTGCAATCTTTTCAGCGAGTTCTAAACGATTCATGTAAGACCTTAAAGGAAAGAGTGGCCCGAGGCCACGGAAATGGCTGGATGCATGAAATGCAATGCGAGAGCCTATTCTCTCGCATCTGTTTCCTTGCTGCAAGCAATGACGGATTTACGGTGATATGGTGTATTTCGGCCACACCAGACTGTTGGAACGTCAACCATCAAGGTCGGATCAAGCTGTGATCGCGACCTTCAACCCACCAACGCGCTGGTGTCCGAATAACGCATGGCCTGCTCGGTCTGGTCCAACTTGAATCGATGGCTGATCATCGGTTCCAAGTCGAGCCGACCGCAAGCACATTCATTTACCGGCGCATGGGTCAGCGCCGCGGCGCCTGCATTTGCTGCCTGACGTCAGCAAGGTCTTGTTCAAATATTGAGCGCGCCTGCTGCATGCACACTGCGCGAGTGGCGCGCTCGCCCTGCTTGCATTCGGCCATGGCTTCCTGATAAGCGGCGCAGCTCCTTGAACTTGACGGGAAATCACCGCAGCTTCCATCAGGCCGAGGCAGGACGCACCGATATTCGATCGTGTTGATGGGTCAAAATTCCAGCCCCTCTCGCTTGAACACTGGCGTGGCGCAGATCACGGCACGCTTAGTAACGGTAGACGCGCCCATCGGCGACACGCACGCGATTGCCGACGCGCAAATCGGCAATACTGCTTTGCGCGACGGTCGTGCTGTCGCCGTTATCCAGGCGTACGCGGATCTGATACATATCCGGCGCCTGCGCGTTCTTGTTTTGTTCCACATTGTTGCCCACCACAGCGCCGCCAACGGCGCCGACGACAGTCGCTGCGGTCCTGCCATTGCCGCTGCCAACTTGATTGCCCAACAAGCCGCCAACCAGGCCGCCGACTATCGCGCCGGTGCCGCTACTGTTGTTCGCTGGGCGCGTTACCTGAATCGACTCGATCGCGCCATAGCTGCTGGTGTTGGACTGGGAGGGCGTTGCATAGGAGGTCGACGTCTGTTGTGGACTGTTACTCGCACAGCCAACCAGACCCGTCGTTACGATGAGCATCAATGCACTGATGGTGTGGGTCGATTTCATGTTTTCCTCCTGGTTAAGTATGCGACCAAGATAACCAGGAAAAATCGCAAGGTCTGTGCGCTGCCGCACCGAGCCCATGCGCCGACGAAACGGACCTGTCGAGTGCTGCAACCGCGCAGCTTCTGCAAGCTTAGCGGATGAAAACAGACTATCTGCAGCGGCCTTCGTGATCCAGCGGAAATCATTCCCCCGCGGCTCGACCCTATTCCCGTTTCAGCGTCTCCGCGCTTGCATCAGCAGCGTGCTCGCTCTGGGTATAAGGTCGGCGCGCCTGCTGGCGCACCTGACATCATATAATCACGATTATTCCTTTCACAACAGTCCCATTCGACAAGCATTGATGGACAAGAAATGGATTAAAAATGCTAAAAAGCAAAATGTCCGAATTCGACCTGATCGCCCAATACTTCACCCGCCCGCCACGCCACGCCACGCTCGGCGTCGGTGACGATTGCGCGCTGCTGACGCCGACACCCGGCATGCTGCAGGCGATCTCGACCGACATGCTGATCGAGGGCCGGCATTTCTTGCCTGACGCCGATCCCGCGCAGCTCGGCCACAAATGCCTGGCCGTGAATCTGTCCGATCTGGCCGCAATGGGCGCGACACCGGTCGCCTTCACACTCGCGTTATCTCTGCCGCAAGCCCGCGCCGCATGGTTGCAGCCGTTTGCCGAAGGTTTGCTGGCCTTGGCCGATGCGCATCAATGCGAGCTGATCGGCGGCGATACCACCAAGGGACCGCTCAATATCTGCATCACCGTGTTTGGCGAAGTCCCGCCCGGTCTGGCGTTGCGGCGCGATGCGGCGCAGGTCGGCGACGATATCTGGGTCTCCGGTACGCTGGGCGAGGCGCGCCTGGCGCTGGCCGGCTTGCGCAATGAAATCGTGCTGGATCCGTCCACGCTAGTGGCGGCGGCGCGACACCTGCATGCGCCGACGCCGCGCGTCAGATTGGGTCTGGCTTTGCGCGGAGTGGCGCATGCGGCGATCGATATATCGGATGGCCTGAGCGGCGATCTCGGACATATTCTGCAGCGCTCGCGGGTCGGCGCCACGCTTGATGTCGATGCGCTGCCGCCAGGCCCGATGCTGTCGCATCAGCCGCTGGATCTGCGACGTCGCTTCACATTGGCCGGCGGCGACGATTACGAATTGTGCTTTACTGCGCCGAGCGAGCACCGAAAAGCGGTGCTGGCCGCCGCGCACAGCGCCGATACTGCTGTCACCCGCATCGGCAGCATCGACGCCGCCCCCGGCCTGCGCCTGATGGACAGCGCCGGTGCCGCGTTGACCCTGCAACTTTCTTCTTTCGATCATTTCAGCTCGCCATGACCCCACTCGAGCCAGAACCAAGCACCGGACATGGCGCCAGGGCAGTCATGCCGGATGCCCGTTTCATGCGGTCGCACATAGCGCATCTGGTGGCACAGGGTTTCGGCAGCGGCTTGTCGCCAATCATGCCCGGCACGTCCGGCACCCTGCTCGGCTGGCTCAGCTTCGTGCTGCTGACGGCACGCTGGCCGCAATTGTTTACCCCGCTGAACTGGCTCATCATCATCGCAGCCGGTTTCGGCATCGGTGTCTGGGCCTGCGACAAAACCGGGCGCGATATGGGCGTGGCCGACCATGGCAGCATGGTGTGGGACGAGATCATCGCATTCTGGCTGGTGTTGCTGCTGGTGATGCCGGCCGGATTCTGGGCCCAGTTCTGGGCCTTTGTCTGGTTCCGATTTTTCGACATGCTGAAGCCGCCGCCGATTGGCTATTTTGATCGCCATATGAAGGGCGGTTTTGGTGTAATGTGGGACGATATTCTGGCGGCGTTTTATACGCTGCTGCTGTTGGCACTGTGGCGCGTTATCTAATTTTCGGAGGGGATGCAATGGACAATATCATCGATCTGGCGGCGCAAGTTGGTAGCACTTTGCAAGCCAAGGGGCTGCTGCTGACGACCGCAGAATCCTGCAGTGGGGGTGGCGTGGCGCAGGCGATCACCGAGATCGCCGGCTCATCTGACTGGTTCGACTGCGGTTTCATCGCCTATTCCAACGCGTCCAAGACCGAGATGCTCGACGTACCCGCCGCGCTGATTGCGCAGCACGGCACCGTCAGCGAAGAAATCGCGGCGGCGATGGCCGAAGGCGGACTCGCCAACAGCAACGCCCATGTCGCGCTGTCGACCACCGGCATCGCCGGTCCGGGCGGCGCAGTGCCGGGCAAGCCGGTCGGCACCGTCTGTTTCGGCTGGACCAAGGGCGACGACGCGACGCATACAGAGCGGCTGGTATTTGCCGGCGACCGCCAGGCGGTACGCGAACAAACGGTACGCCACGCGCTGCAGGGCTTGTTGCGGTTTCTGGAACAGAACTGAACCCACACACCTTTTTCAGCAGCGAAACAGGATATACTCCTGCAAAACATACTAATTACCGCACTGATTTAAACATAAATTTCGATATACTCCACGATAATAGTGTACAGCGGGCCGGCCACAATTGGACCAGTGTGGCCGGCCCATTGTTTTTGATTGATCCCGAGTGAGCCTGTAGTGAACGATATCCCCACCATTAGCTGGATCGAGGCAGGCCAGTCCCGCTCCGCGCGCTGGCATTCCGAAAACGGCGCGCCGCCGCCGAAACGCGTCGTCATCGCCGACGATCAGATGTCGGCCGACAGCGCGTATCGACTGGCGTGCGAAGGCACCGCGCTGCTATGGCGCGGTGATTTTCAGAATGCACGCCAGCTGTTGCAGGCGCTGGCACGACGCATCGATCGAGCGCCACGCAAGCCGGCAAAAATCGCAGCACCCACGCCTTCCCCGACGGAGGCCTTCCATCTGCATCGACAAGCGCAGGCGCAGCGCGCGCGCGTACTCGCGATGCTGTTGCTGCCGTTCGAGCAGGACTTCCGTATTCCGCTGCGGCGTGCGCCGGACGTGCGCCAGGCCTGCAACGAGGCATACGGCGCGCCGGCCGGTCCGTTTGTCGCCTCGCTGCGTGAGTTGCTCGGCCTGATCGGTGCGCATGAATGGCGCAAGAACGGCGTCGACATTCCGGCGCTAGGCCAGCGCATCCATCCGCATTACGGCGTGTTCTCGCCGGTGCGTGGCGAGTATGTCGGACTGGTGGCCGACGCGCCGCTGCCCGCGATGCAAGCTTCGCTGGCGTTCGACATCGGCACCGGCAGTGGCGTACTGGCCGCGGTACTGGCACGGCGCGGCATCAAAGACGTGGTGGCGACCGATCAGGACCCGCGCGCGCTGGCTTGCGCGCGGGACAATCTGGCGCGACTCAAGCTGGATCATCAAGTAGCGTTGTTACAGGTCGACCTGTTCCCGCCCGGACGGGCACCGCTAATAATATGCAACCCGCCATGGCTGCCGGCGCGACCCAGCTCAGCGATCGAACATGCAATCTACGACCCCGACAGCCGCATGTTGCGCGGATTTCTCGGCGGTTTGGCGGCGCATCTGGAACCAGGCGGCGAAGGCTGGCTGATTCTGTCGGATCTGGCCGAGCATTTGGGTCTGCGGCCGCGCGCAGAGTTGATGGCGATGATAGACGCCGCCGGTTTGAAAGTATTGGGCCGGATCGATGTCAAGCCGCAGCATCCCAAGGTCAGCGATGCGAGCGACCCGTTGCACGCGGCGCGCGCGGCGGAGTTGACGTCGCTATGGCGGCTGGCGGTGGCTTGAGGTCTGCATTGCTGACCGACCTCTCTGCAACCTGTCGTCAAAAATTGACGCGCTGTTAAAAACCTCCCCTGCTCGATGCCATCGTCGTGTAAGGCAAGAACAATGGGGGCACGGCTCGGCGCAAAAAATGGATCAAGCTTCGACGCAATTGACATTCAAGGGCGGCCTGCAGCCAGGGGCAGTCATTCGTCAACCACCAGCTCTTTTCCTAGCGATGCGATCTGCGTGTTCAGAACCGTTTTGGACCCTTTTTAGGGTGTGCACACCCGCCCAAGGTGAAATTGCCTTGCGGCAACTCATGTGTTATAAATCTGGTACAAGGAAGCCATTGCAGCAATGACGCATTTGTCGATTTGCTATCACTCCGAGTTGTACAAACAACCGTCCGAGATCGAATATCCATTCGGCTTCCAGGCGATCGGACGGTTCCTGAATATACGGACGGCTCTGGCGTTAATGGCATTTGACCCTGCACCGGGAAACTGGACAAACATTACTAAGGACTCCTTGTGAAAAAAATCAGCAAGCTGCAGCGTCCGCGTTTCAAGTCAATTCAAGTGCAGCGCTATCTGCGCGCCATGTGGAGCGCCGCCTTGATCCTCGGCGCCACTGCCAATGCAGCGATAGCGGCAGAAGCTGCAACGCGGGAAAAAATCGAACAAGCCGTTGGCAAGATTGCCAATGAATTGAAGCAGGTTTGTCCATTGTCTGATCCTGCTAGCCAGGGCGCGTTCGATCTTTGCCGTCAAGCCATGTTCGATGATTCGCTTATCAAGCAAATGATGCTGCCGGTGGTGTTGTGGGGACGACAGCGAGACCCGAATATGACGTTGAAGGAAACCCCATTGACGCAGTTTGCGCCGGAAATCCTCGCTGGCTTGTATATGCCGCTGTTCATGTTCGATGGAAAATACAAGGTGACCTACAACGAGCGCGAGAAGCTCTATCTGGCGACATTAGGGGTGGTGTTTCGCAATCGCCTACAGCCGGGACAATTTCCGTACCCGTTCTGGCACGATGCCGCGAAATGGAATACCTACGAAAATGCAAACACGATGCTGTTGTGGATCGACCCTAACACCAGCAAGCTGCGATTCGCACAGTTTTCTATATTTGGCGAAGTGGTACCCGGGTACCCTGCTGCCAAAGCGACCGTCCCGGCATTTGACGGCAAATGGCTGTGGACCGATGAACATGGCAAAACTCAGCCTGCAGTCACCTTGTTCGATGGACTGTATCGCGAGAATAATCCGTACAAGCAAAAACTGGATCAATCGTATCGCGAGTTTGCCATTACGCTGCGCGAGTCACAGTGTTTGTCCTGCCATGTGCCGAATAATCCCGATAAAATGAAAAAACTCGTACTGCTGCAATCGCCGGCACACGCGTCGATGGAAATCCATCGCGTATTAAAATCGGTACGTGAAAAAAAGATGCCTCTGGACGAACAAGGCATTGAAAAGACACTTGATCCGCAGCTCGAGCAGGTATTGCTGGACAAAGGCGGCGCATTCGAGAAATTAGTCGATGCCGCACGGGAATGGGAGCGCACCCAAGCCCCTCGTAATCAATAAGTATGCAGTCATGAAAACATAAGTGTCTCGTTCCAAAAACCGGCTTTAGCATGAAACGTCTACTCGCCAATATCTTGTTAAGCACTTTGATTGCCGCTCCTGTGTCAGCGCAAGCTCAATTTGCCAGGGTCGATGATGCAGTCAAATACCGGCAAGCCGCATTTAAGGTATTAAGCTCACATATCAATCGCGTCGGCGCCGTGGTCAAATCTGACATGCCATTCGACAAATCCACGGTCGAGGCGTGAACGTCAGACACAGGCAAAGCGAAATTGAAGGAGTAAGAAATGAAGAAAATGCGTGTTTGGGATTTACCCATTCGCTTGTTTCACTGGGCGTTAGCGGTGGCTGTCATCACTGCCCTGGTTACCGAAAAAATTGGCGGTAACGCGATCGAGTGGCATTTTCGTTTTGGCTATTTGGCGCTGGCTCTGGTCGGATTCCGACTCCTTTGGGGCGTGATCGGAACACGCTACGCACGCTTCTCAAACTTTTTGCATGCCCCTTCCGCCATCCTCGCCTTTGTATCGAGCCGGAAAGGCGTGACCAAAGAAAAACATCTCGGGCATACTCCGCTCGGTGGCCTATCAGTATTTGCAATGCTGGGTGTGATAGTCATGCAGACCGCCTCTGGATTATTTGCGAATGATGATATTGCCAGCGAAGGACCCTTGGCGAAATTCATTAGCAAGGACGTGTCTGATAAGCTCAGCTGGTTCCACGCGCAGGTAAGCGGCAACTTGATCTATGCATTAGTTGGCTTGCATGTCGCAGCCATCATTTACTACTACGTCAGGAAGAAAGAAGATCTGATCATACCGATGATTACTGGCGATAAAATCAGTGAAGGTGATGCACTCGCCGCCAACGATTCGTGGCAGATGCGCCTGCGCGCATTCATTTGCATTGCCGCATGCGCAGCCGGTGTTTATTATTTGGTGAATTTGTGATCAAAACATTCCTGCACTATGCGCCGCGCCAATTGGACAGCAAGCATAGTGTCAAGAGTGCCCTATTGTCCCCATGATGGGGCAGAGAATTTATAACAAAACAATGCTGCGCACTTGAATTCGCTTTAGTTCGAACATCCGTGCGCGATAAATTTCCCGATGAGGCGGGATAGAGCATCGAGCAAGAAATTGCTTTGCTACGCGCAGGATGGAAAACCCTTTTTAAATTTAGGATTAAATAACATGAAACGTCGAGACCTATTGTCCGCAGCCCCAGCCTTATTGGCGAGCAGTATGATTGGAGGATTGTTTAAAGATGCTCATGCTCAATCTGCCGTCGTCAAGTTCGGGCAATCGGCGTCACTGACTGGCGCGCAAGCAAGCTATGGCAAAGACGTGCGCGACGGCATCGCCGCTGCGTTCGCATCGGCCGCCAAGTCCGATGGCGGGAAAGGCCCGCGCTTCGAATTGGTGACGCTCGATGATGGCGGCGATCGCGAGCGCTGCAAACAAAACACCAAGAGTCTGATTGACTCGGGTGTGTCGGCCCTGGTGGGCTTCACCAGCGGCGCCGGAGCAGAGGCAGCATTGCCGACCATTGAAGCGGCGCGCATCGTGCTCTTGGGTACGGCGAGTGGCAACATGGGTATCCGAAACAAGGAACTGAGCATGCCTTACCACGTTCGCGCCGGTTACGATGACGAGTACGCCAAGCTGGTGGCCTTCGTGAAGGAATTCGGTATGCGCCGAATCGGCTATGTCTACCTAAAAGACACCTCGCCAGCCAACCAGGCGGCCATGGCGAGCGCACTCGGCGCAGCAGGCATCAAACCCACAGAAACGATTGCACTCGACCGCAACGCCAAATCGTTTGATGCCGACGCGGAAAAACTTCTGGCGGCCAAGGTGGATTGCATTTTGTTCACGACTAACTCGGCACCTATCGTCAGCTTGACCGAGCACCTGACCAAGCGCGGCTATGCGGGATTCTATTTTGCATCGTCGTTCGCGGGACAGGCGCTCATTGACAAGATGACGACCTTGGGGCGGGGTATCATCATGGCACAGGTGGTACCACGTCCCAGATCGGCAACAATCTCGCTGGTCAAGCGCTGCGAGCAGGATATCACTGCGCTCGGCAGTGGTGCGCGCATCGGCTATACCAGCCTCGAGGGCTACATCGTGGGCCTGGTCGCTATCGAGGCGGCGCGGGCAATCAAAGGCGATGGCCTCACCAGGGCCAGTTTTAAAAAGGCCTTGACTGGCTTGAACCTCGATCTCGGCGGTTACAACGTCAACTTCGCCGGTGGCGGCCACCATGGCTCGCGTTTCTCTGAAGTGGTCGCCGTCGACCGCACCGGGAGAATCATCGGCTAGTGTCCTGAGTCAGCAACGGCGCGACCGTTGCACGCGGCGCGCGCGGCGGAATTGACGTCGCTATGGCGGCTGGCAGTGGCTTGATGGGCTGTGCCTGCAGCCTAGTGTAGTGTTTCATTCTTGCCGCAACATAAAAGCGCGTCTTTTCGCACCATATGTCGTTGCAAATCCTCGCGATAGCTCGCTATCGCTGCGGTTTGCGCCTAATCTGGCACGAAAATCCATCTCTTTTATTTGTTCCATCAAGAATGAAACACTACACTAGCGACGGAACTGATTGATCGCAGCCCGCGTCTGCAACGCCACCCGCCGCGCCGCCATCGCAAAGTCCTCGCCCGTAGTCGCATCCGGAGCCGCATACAGGATCGCACGTGACGAACTGATCATCATGCCGGTGCCGTTGGCCGTTTTTCCGGCGCTCACCGTCGCCGCGATATCGCCGCCCTGCGCCCCGATGCCGGGCACCAGCAGCGGCATGTCGCCGACGATCGCGCGCACCTGTGCCAGCTCCTCGGGAAAGGTGGCCCCGACCACCAAGGCGCACTGCCCGTTGGTATTCCACTTGTCGGCCACCATCCGCGCCACATGTTGATACAGCGGCTGGCCGTCGACTTTCAGAAATTGCAGGTCGGAGCCGCCCGCATTGGAGGTACGGCACAGCACGATGGCGCCGCGATCCTTCCATTCCAGATACGGCGCGACCGAATCAAACCCCATATACGGGCTGAGCGTGACCGCATCCGCGCCATAGCGTTCATAGGCTTCGCGGGCATACTGCTCGGCGGTGGCGCCAATGTCGCCGCGTTTGGCATCCAGCACGATCGGGATCTGCGGATAGGTCGCGCGCAGGTAAACACACAGCGCTTCCAGCTGGTCTTCGGCCCGCAACGCCGAAAAATAGGCGATCTGCGGCTTGAAGGCACACACAACGTCGGCCGTGGCATCGATGATCGCCTTGCAGAAGGTATAGATGCCGTCTGGCTGGCCTTGTAGCGGGGCCGGCAATTTGGCGCTGTCCGGGTCGAGGCCGACGCACAGCAGCGTATCGTTCTGCTGCCAGGCGGCAGCGAGTTTCTGGATGAAGGTCATTGTTTTTGGTGATCGACGAGATATTGGAGGGAGCACGCCGCGATGCGGTGCGGAACCCGTATTTTAACCCGCCGCCAAGTCGGCACCGGCGTTTGGAACGCAAACGGCGACTGGCCGGCCTGCCAAAAGTCGGCGCCGGCGAGGACGCAAGCCGATATCCCGGCCGACCGTCAATATGTTATCGTTGCGCCAAGAATTCACGCCGGAGTAAATGTTCTCGCGGAGCCATCGTTTCACCTCAATAATTCCAAATCGAACCACCAGAGGAAATCGCCATGATGCAGTTGTTCAAACAATACCCCGCCAGATTAATCAAAGCATTTGCCATCATCGCCCTCGCCTCGACCCTCTCCGCCTGTGGCTACAATGAATTCCAGACCAAGGATGAAGCGATCAAGGCGGCCTGGAGCGAAGTGGTCAACCAGTACCAGCGCCGCGCCGACCTGATTCCGAATCTGGTCAACACGGTCAAAGGCTATGCATCGCACGAAAGGGAGACGCTGGAAGCGGTGACCAAGGCGCGCGCGGCGGCCACCAGTTTCCAGATCACGCCGGAAGTATTGAGCGACCCGGAAGCATTCAAGAAATTCCAGCAAGTCCAGGGCGAACTGTCGAGCGCGCTGTCGCGCCTGATGGCCGTGTCGGAAAATTATCCGCAGTTGAAGGCCGATACCAGCTTTCGCGATCTGCAGTCGCAACTGGAGGGCACTGAAAACCGCATCACCGTCGCGCGCCAGCGTTACATTGCCGCGGTGCAGGACTACAACGTGCTGGCGCGCAGCTTCCCGAGCAATCTGACCGCGATGGTGCTGAAGTACAACGTCAAGCCGACGTTTACGGTCGAGAACGAGAAGGCCATTTCATCGGCGCCGACCGTCAGTTTCGGCAAGTAAGCCGATTCCATTGTCACCACGTGAGCCCACCATGAGCTTTCTGCGCCAGCTATCGGGATTGTTCGCACTGTTGCTGTGCCTGGCGCCCTACCCGGCGCAGGCACAGGCACAGGGACAGGCGCAGGTCCCCAAATTCGCGCCGGTTCCGCCGCTCAGCGCGCATGTGATGGACCAGGTCGGCCTGCTCGATCCGGCCCAGCGCGCTGCCTTGGACAATGTGCTGAAGGATTACGAAGCCCGTACCGGCAATCAGGTCGCGGTGCTACTAATCAGCAGCACCGCGCCGGAGGTGATCGAGCAATACAGCATCCGGGTTGCCGACGCCTGGAAGCTGGGACGCAAGGGCGTCGATGACGGCGTGATCCTGGTGGTCGCCAAAGACAATCCGAAAGAACTGCGGCGACTGAGGATAGAAACCGGGCGCGGCGTGCAAGGCACGGTCACCGATGCCCAGTCAAAACGCATCCTGCAGGATGTGATCGCACCGCATTTCCGCCAGAACGACTTCTATGGCGGCTTGACGGCCGGCGTCACCGCGCTGACCGCCTTGCTCGACCAGGAGCACTTCCCGGCGCCGGCCAAACCGGCTGTCAGCGCCATCCATGGCGATAACCTGGGTTCGTGGCTGCCGATCCTGTTCTTCGCGTTTCTGGTCGTGATCGCGCTGGCGCGTTCGCGCGGGCCGCGTGGCAATGCGTTGTCGCACGGCGCCTGGGGCAATACGGCCGGCGTGATTCTCGGCAGCGTCCTCGCCAATAGCGTCGGTCGCGGCGGCGGCGGGTTTGGCGGCGGGTTTGGCGGAGGTGGTGGCGGAGGAAGTTCCGGCGGCGGCTTTACCGGTGGTGGCGGTGGTTTCGACGGCGGCGGCGCATCGGGGGACTGGTAATGAATACATTGTCACGGCTATGCAAGCATTGGTTCACCACGTCGGCGGCCGGTCGCAAGGTGTTTCCCGCGGCGACGCTGAAAGCAATCGAAACCGCGATTGCGGAAGGCGAGCAACTGCATCGCGCCGAAGTCAGGCTAATCGTCGAACCGGCACTCCCCACGCATATGGTGTTGCAGCATTTGACGTCGCGCCAGCGCGCGGTCGAACTGTTTTCCCACTACCGGATCTGGGATACCGAAGAGAACTGCGGCGTGCTGCTGTATATCAACCTGGCCGATCACAAAGTCGAGATCGTGGCCGATCGCGCGGTCGGGCGACTGGTCTCACGTGGCGACTGGCACTCGGTCTGCCAGACCATGACACACGGCTTTGCACGCGGCGCGTATCACGACAGCGTCGTGGACGCGCTGGCTCAGCTCAACGCCCTGCTGAAAGCACAGATGCCGGCCGACGGCGGCCGCGCTAACCAGCTGTCGAACAAGCCGGTCATGTTGTAGCGGCTTGCAGTAACAACTTGCTCTTAGTGTTCTTTGCCATTGAAGTCTGGGACAGTGCGCAGCTAGGGAATGGTTCTAGATCGTCCAGGTAAGGAGAGGCAAAGTCGAAGACAAACCGTCGCTTTGTCTCCGCATAGAATTCAAGCGCGCACAATGCCCGGGACAACCTTACTCTGATCGAACACCAAGTGGCACCGGCTTATTAAGAGCAGCCGCGACCAGCTGCAAACGACCCATTGCCGCCGGTCACGCTTCTCAAGAGCGGTCGTTCAACTCGCAATTGAATGTCACTTCAATTTCCAAATGTTGCCTTGTACCAGTACGCAGACGGAGCTTGAAACCAACTGGAATTCGATTTGTTTGCGAACTGTGCCAACTCTGACATATTTCCATCATATCGCTTGTACAAAGCAATTAGCTCGCGAAGACTTGCCGCGGAAACACGCGTTGAACGAAGGAGGATCACAAGCTCCCGGCCATGTCCCTCCATATGAGTTGCGCCTGGGATCGACTTAAGCCATCCGAAGAACGCAGCCTCGTCCGATCGCGAGTAATACTGCATTGAAGCTTTCCAAATTAGTTCCGCCATATTGATGTTCGACCTTATCTAGGGCCGGGTTAAAGTTCAATGAATTCCAAACAGACCGGCGCGATGGAAGGGGTACTCGATTAACCCCCGTCCTTCTCGATACCATATTTTCGTTCAAAATCACGCGACTTTTTGTAATCGACGAACCTCAATAGTCCAGCAATGGCAAGGGCCACTGCAATCGCACCAAATAAGATCAGCATACCGACGTAATTGAACTCCACTAGCCAAGCTGTTTGGTATGTATCCAATCCTTTGCCCGATCTAACTTTGTCAATGCCGATTGCGATCATGGCCGCTAAGCCACCAAGGGAAGCGACTCCCATGGCCACAAAACCAAAGATCATCCAGCGAGACATAGACGGCTTTTTCGATTCGTTCATTCAGATAGGGGTCGTCTCAGAAAACGGAAATTTAAGCACGCTAAGCCGGTTGCAGCCCTCGCAAATGAAGATTTGTCGCTCGGGAAACGGAAGCCTGCCTTACAAGGCAGGCCCGTTACGCAGGGGCGCGGCATGCCGCGCTAATTCCCTGCTCCACCACTATGTCCACGCTATAGCACTCTGACTGCGGGAGACTTACCCCTTCAGCGGATCGCCGCGCAGGTATCCAGAACGAGGCCGCGCAACCAGCGATGCGCTAGATCGGCATCCAGCCGCGGGTGCCAGAGCAATGAAATCGTGATCTCCGGCGCGGGGACCGGAAGGGGAAAACTATGCATTCCAGCGCGCAGGTTTCCGGTTTGGCGTTCGGGAACACTAGCGATCAGGTCGGAGGCGCGAGCTAGCGCCAGTGCGGTCGAAAAGCTACCGACGATCGTGACGATCTCCCGTTCCAGCCCGAACGGTTGCAAGGCTTCATCAATCGGTCCCTTGTCGAGACCCCGCCGCGAGACGCAGATGTGCCTGCCTCTCGCATAACGGGAAGGCGTGATCTTGCCCTCGCTCAGCGCGTGCCCCATTCGCACGACGCCAATGAAACGATCCCTGAACAACGCGTGTGCACGAACCTCCGGACCAGTCGTCTTCCCCACCACGCCAGTCTCCAGATCGACGGTCCCGTCGCGAAGAGACGTGCTCTCTTTGTTTGGTTTCTGCACGAAGCAGAGCCGCACGCCAGGAGCCTCCTCGCCGACGCGAGCAATGAGACCCGGTCCGAAGTTCTCAACAAAGCCTTCGCGGGTACGCAGCGTGAACGTTCTGACGAGCTGTTTGAGGTTGAGCTTCTCGGCAGGACGGAGAACCGCTTCTGCATCCTGAACGAGCTGGCTGACCCGCTCGCGCAGTTCGAGCGCTCGGGGTGTGGGAACGAGACCTCGTCCGGCTCTGACCAACAGTGGATCGCCTGTCGTCTCTCGCAATCGCGCAAGCGCGCGGCTCATCGCCGACGGGCTAAGCCGCAACCGTTGGGCTGCGCGCGCAACACTCCCTTCTGCGAGCACCGCATCAAGAGTGACAAGCAAGTTGAAATCTGGGGTCGACATGCGTTGATTTTAGCGCAATTTGTTTTTGATATGGCGTCAAACGCACGAATAAAGTGCAAATGGTGCGTCTTCCGCCATGTCAAACAAGAGGGCATGATTCGGATAGCTCCATTTCGAGAGTTGCCAAAAAAGCGGAGTTCATTTTGAACACTATCATTGCAAAACGAGATGAGGTAGTAGCTGGAAGTGCCGGAAGCGTGGCAGGCACTCCGTCGGTTCGCTGGGCGCTGGCCAGCCTCTCTCTATCCATGTTGATGCCCTCGCTTGATACCAGCATCGCCAATGCTGGCTTGCCGACGTTGGCACAAGCGTTCACCGCCTCCTTCCAGGCAGTCCAGTGGATCGTCCTCGCTTATCTCCTTGCCATCACCACCCTGATCGTCGGCGTCGGAAGGTTCAGTGACATCACCGGCCGCCGCCGGTTGCTCCTTGCCGGAATCGTCCTGTTCACAGTGGCCTCGGTACTGTGCGGCGTCGCCCCCACGCTCTGGTTTCTAATTGCCGCCCGGGCGGCGCAGGGCCTCGGAGCAGCCGTCATGATGGCTCTCACCATGGCGTGTGTCAGTGAGACGGTTCCAAAAGAAAAGACCGGTAGCACCATGGGATTGCTCGGAACGATGTCCGCGATTGGCACCACCCTGGGCCCATCGCTCGGCGGCCTTCTGATCGCCGGTCTCGGTTGGCGTGCGATCTTCCTCGTCAACGTTCCGCTGGGTATCCTGAATTTTCTTCTCGCGCATCGTTACCTGCCCGTTGATCGCCAGAAACCGAAGGCAGGTCGGGCCAGCTTCGGGGCCAGCTTCGACAATACGGGCATGCTGGTGCTTGCTCTTACGCTCGCGGCTTATGCGCTTGCCATGACAATCGGACGGGGCAGATTCGGTGCGCTCAACATGGCTCTGCTGTTGGCAGCCGTCCTCGGAGTCGCCCTTTTCGTGCGAATCGAGGAAAAGGCGGAGGCAAAAGCCGCATCACCTTTGATCCGATTGGCGATGTTCCGCAATCCAGTTCTGAGTGCGAGCCTCGCCATGAGCACGCTCGTCTCGACGGTGATGATGTCGACCCTGGTGGTCGGACCGTTCTATCTCTCTCGTGCGCTCGGGCTCGAAGCCGCTCTTGTTGGACTCGTCTTATCGGTCGGCCCGCTTGTCGCCGCGCTGACCGGCGTGCCGGCGGGCCGCATAGTGGACCGTTTTGGCGCACAACGCATGACCATCGCTGGGCTCATCGGAATAGCGGCCGGTTGCCTCGTTCTATCCTTCGTACCAGCGACATTCGGCATAGCTGGATACATCACCCCCATCGTCTGCATCACCGCCAGCTATGCACTGTTCCAGGCGGCCAACAACACCGCAGTCATGACAGATATCGGCCCTGACCAACGCGGCGTCATTTCCGGCATGCTCAGCCTGTCACGCAATCTCGGACTCATTACCGGTGCGTCTGCTATGGGCGCAGTATTCGCGCTCGCATCGGCGACGATCAACATCACAATGGCGCGTCCCGATGCCATTGCCGCCGGTATGCGTATCACGTTCGCAGTCGCGGAGATTCTGATCGTCGTCGCGCTCGCCATCGCGATTGGCGCTTACCGCCGCACATTACGCAATCGGGCAATTGCTCCATAAGCAAAGTTGCTGGCGGACAAGCGCGATATTTCCGTTTTCTGAAACGACCCCAGATAGTCCGTGCTGGGGAAAAATTGCAAAGGCAACAACATATTGGTCGTGTGCGCGAAGGTCCGGAGTTGGCGGCCAAGCGCCCGACAATCAGAAGGCGCTTCGCGACCCATTGCCGTAGTTGACTTCCAGTCGTCAATGTCTGCTCTGCCGATGTAAGCCGCCCTTCGAGTTCGGTGCGCGAGCTCACACTCCCGGCCAGAAGTCTGGCGCCCGCCAGGCAGGCCGAGTGGGCGTATCAGCAATGCCATCGCCGTGCTGCCGATTTTCGAGCACTACGCGTTCGGCCTGGAGACGCCGTACGGCAGCGTTTTTTCGCTTGATATGCAAGCAAATGCTTGCATATAATGGATATCGGAAAAGGTCTTCAATGCGACGGCTGACGCCAGGAGATTTTTTCCATGACAACGCACGCAGTCGTTTCGATCAACCCGTAAGGAGAAATCATGGTGGATATCCTGCACAGAGTCGGAATTAAATCGTCCCTGGATGAAGTCTATAAAGCATTGAGCACGCGTGACGGCCTTGCCGCCTGGTGGACGAACAACACGCAAGGGGAAAGCAAAGTCGGCGGAGTGTTCCGCTTCAGCGCCGGCGGCTCCGACGTCGGCGGCTTCGACATGAAGGTTCTTGAGCTTCATCCCGCCAAGCGTGTGCTATGGCAAGTGGTCGACGGGCCCGCAGAATGGATCGGCACCAAGATCAGTTGGGAGCTCAAACAAGATGGCGAATATTCCATCGTCCTCTTCAAACACCAGGACTGGAAGGAGCCGGTGGAATTCATGCACCACTGCAGCACCAAGTGGGCGATTTTTCTGATGAGCTTGAAGTCGCTTCTGGAAACCGGGAAAGGTGCTCCCAACCCCAACGACATCAAGATCGACAACTGGAACTGAAAGGCTCTTGGACATCGACAAAGTCTTCAAGGCGCTGGCTGACCCGGGCCGCAGGCGCCTGCTTGACCTGCTGCATCGCGAGAACGGCCAGACGCTGACAGCACTCTGTGAGCACATGGACATGACACGGCAGGCCGTGACACAGCACTTGCAACAGCTCGAGGAAGCAAACCTTGTCGCCATCGTGTGGCAGGGTCGAGAAAAGCTCCACTACCTCAACCCTGTGCCGCTGCACGAGATTCACACGCGCTGGATCGCAAAGTTCGAGCGCAGCCGCCTCGATGCGTTGCGCGACCTCAAGAAGAAACTGGAAGGTGATGACAATGACAAAACCTGATTTCGTGTACGTGACCTACATCGCGACGACGCCGGAGAAGGTGTGGCAGGCGTTGGTCGACCCAGACGTGATGCGCAAGTACTGGTGTGGTCTGAATGCGGATTGCCCTGGAAATGTGAACCTGTCGGATTGGAGGCCCGGTTCTCGATGGGAGCACCAACGCCTGGACGATGCGCGCACGGTCAACATTGTCGGCAAGGTCGTCGAGAGCACGCCTCCACGCCGCCTGGTTTTCACATGGGCCAGGCCGAACGATGCCGAGGACGAATCGAAACATTCACGTGTTGCATTCGATATCGAGCCGCACAGCGACGGGCTCGTTCGTTTGACGGTCACGCATGAGGACCTCGAGCGCGACCCCCAGATGCTCGCGGGCATATCGGGCGGCTGGCCGAAGGTTCTTTCGAATCTCAAGACGCTGCTCGAAACCGGTCGCGCGCTCCCAGGGTCACCTTCGGCAAACTGAAGAAGAAGGAAAGAGCGAAAGTGGTGCCGCGCGACGCGTGGCTCTCCGCATTGGTCTTACCATGGTAGATACTGAACGGACTATCTATATTTCGCCCTGAGTCAATCGTCAAGGAGAATTTACCATTTGTGCCGTAGCAGTGACT
>NZ_JBHRTP010000032.1:8476-214684 GCF_042646465.1 Pseudundibacterium arcticum | reverse complement strand
TCTCCGGCTCGCCGCCTCGTCCTCGACCTACTATGCCGTTTGCTGACTTCTGCATGCGCATCCCAACACCTCTCGATGTCGGTAGCACAAGGCACGCATGCAGATCTCCCCGGGTATTGCGCACCCACCTTCACGCTTATGCCTGTCGGATCTACGCCGTAGCCTTCCGTACAAGTATCGGGCTTCGATGAAATTGGACATCTCACCCGGCTACGCCGCCTCGTATCCGCTTCCTGTTCGACTCGGCGTCCCCGTCATGCCAGCGCTTTGCTTCCGGCTTCCTTCAGATTCGCAGTCGCCCGCGACACCCTTGCCTTCCGCTAACTCTTCCCCTTGTCGGGCAAGTAGAGGACTTTCACCTCCAAGTAGGTGCGCCCTGCCGGGCGCACCAATAAAAAAGACGGATCGCTCCGCCTTTTTCAAGTTTCATGGTCTGGGATGATTATTCGAGCCGGCCATGGCACTGCTTGTACTTCTTGCCGCTGCCGCAAGGGCAAGGGTCGTTGCGGCCGACTTTTGGCACCAGGTTGACCATAGGCTGCAGGGGCGGGCCCGGATTGGCCGCTGGCGCCAGCAGCTCTTCCGGTGCCGCATTCGGATTGAAGTCGGCATGCTCGTAATGCACGTTCGCAACCTGCTGCTGCGCCAGCTCCTCTTCGGCCGCTGCGATTTCTTCGCGCGTCTCGATGTGCACCGTCATCACGATCTTGATCACTTCATTCTTGATCATGTCGAGCATCTGGCCGAACAGTTCGAATGCTTCGCGCTTGTATTCCTGCTTCGGGTTCTTTTGCGCATAGCCGCGCAGATGGATGCCCTGACGCAGGTGATCGAGCGCTGCCAGGTGCTCGCGCCAGTGGGTATCGACGCTTTGCAGCATGATGCTGCGCTCGAAACCGGCAAAAGCTTCCTGGCCGACGATCGCGGTCTTCGCGGCATAGGCTTCGTCAGCGGCGGTCAACACGCGCTGCAGCAGATCCTCGTCGGTCAGATTCGGCTCGGCTGCCAGGATGCCGCTGAACGGCACGTCGAGCTGCCACTCGTTCTTCAGAGTCGCTTCCAGCGACTTCAGATCCCACTGCTCTTCGACTGATTCTTTCGGCACATAGGTACGGAAGATATCGGTGAACACGCCGTGCCGCAGCGACGCGATCAGGTCGGAGACGTCCTTCGACTCCAGCAGTTCATTGCGCTGCTGATAGATCACCTTGCGCTGATCGTTGGCGACATCATCGTATTCCAGCAATTGCTTGCGGATGTCGAAGTTGCGCGCCTCGACCTTGCGCTGCGCCGATTCGATCGAGCGCGACACGATGCCGGCTTCGATCGGCTCACCTTCCGGCATCTTCAGCCGGTCCATGATCGCGCGCACGCGGTCGCCGGCGAAGATGCGCAGCAGCGAGTCGTCCAGCGACAGGTAGAAACGCGACGATCCGGGGTCGCCCTGACGTGCGGCGCGGCCACGCAACTGATTGTCGACCCGGCGCGATTCGTGGCGCTCGGTGCCGACGATATGCAGGCCGCCGACCTCGACCACATGGTCGTGCAAGGACTGCCATTCATCGCGCAATTTTTGCGCTTGCTGCAGCTGGTCGGCGTCGGACAGCTGGTCGTCGGCCTCGATGAACTGGATCTGCTTTTCGACATTGCCGCCCAGCACGATGTCGGTGCCGCGACCGGCCATATTGGTCGCGATGGTGATGCCTTTCGGACTGCCGGCCTGGGCGATAATTTCGGCCTCGCGCGCATGCTGCTTCGCGTTCAGCACATTGTGCGGCAGCTTGGCCTTGGTCAGGATGCCCGACAGCAGCTCGGAATTTTCGATCGACGTGGTGCCGACCAGTACCGGCTGACCGCGACCGTAACATTCCTGGATGTCATTGAGCATCGCATTGTATTTTTCCTGCGGCGTCTTGTAGACCTGATCGTGGCGATCCTTGCGCTGGTTCGGCCGGTTCTGCGGAATCACGACGGTTTCGAGGCCGTAGATTTCCTGGAATTCGTAGGCTTCGGTATCGGCGGTACCGGTCATGCCAGCCAGCTTGCTGTACATGCGGAAATAATTCTGGAACGTGATCGACGCCAGCGTCTGGTTCTCGTTCTGGATCCGGACCCCTTCCTTCGCTTCGACTGCCTGATGCAGGCCGTCGGACCAGCGGCGGCCCGTCATCAGACGGCCGGTGAATTCGTCGACGATGATGACCTCATCGTTCTGCACCACGTAATGCTGGTCCTTGTGGAACAGCACGTTGGCGCGCAGCGCCGCATACAGGTGGTGGATCAGCGTGATGTTGGCGGCGTCATACAGCGATGCACCTTCCGGCAGCAGCCCCATCTGGGTCAAAATCTGCTCCGCCTTTTCGTGGCCGGCTTCGGTCAGCAACACCTGGTTCGCTTTCTCGTCCTTGGTGTAATCGCCCGGCACTTCGACCAGGCCCTTGCCGTCCGGCGTTTCTTCGCCGATCTGCAAGGTCAGCAGTTTCGGCACTTCGTTGATCTTGTGGTACAGATCGGTGTGGTTTTCGGCCTGTCCGGAGATGATCAGTGGCGTTCTGGCCTCATCGATCAGGATCGAGTCGACTTCATCGACGATCGCGAAATGGAGGCTGCGCTGCACCCGATCCTTGGCGTCGAATACCATGTTGTCGCGCAGGTAATCGAAACCGAATTCATTGTTGGTGCCGTAGGTAATGTCGGACGCATAAGCGGTCTGCTTGGCATCGTGCTCCATCTGCGACAGGTTGACGCCGGTCGACATGCCGAGCCAGCCATATAGCTTGCCCATCCAGTCGGCATCGCGCTGGGCCAGGTAGTCATTGACCGTGATCACGTGCACACCGTTGCCGGCCAGCGCATTCAGGTACGCCGCCAGTGTCGCCATCAGGGTCTTGCCCTCGCCGGTACCCATTTCTGCGATCTTGCCGTAATGCAGCACCATGCCGCCGATCAGCTGCACGTCGAAGTGGCGCATCTTCAGCACCCGGCGACCGGCCTCGCGGCACACTGCAAAGGCTTCCGGCAGCAGATCGTCGAGTTTTTCTCCGCTGGCAATACGTTGCTTGAAGGCCGGTGTCTTGGCCTGCAATTCGGCGTCGCTCAGCTGCTCCATCGCCGGCTCGAGTGCATTAATTGCGTTGACGGTTTTTTGATATTGTTTGAGCAGGCGCTGATTGCGGCTACCGAAGATCTGGGTCAGTAAGGACATGCGTGAATTCTTGAAAAAGCGCCGTAAAAAAAGACTCTATGCGGTCCATATTGTTACCGCATCGAGTCCGACTATGGCTAAAAAAACGATTTTAGCATGCGATACGCCCCAGATTGGGCTTATCCGCTGGGAAACAATAGCGGCCCCGGAAATGCTGTGACCGCCGCGATTTGCGTGTCTGCCTGGCAACGCGTGCCACCGTGATCCCGCAATGCAGGCACCTGTTGGCGCGGCCCGCATAAAGTTGCACTTTTTACTACACTCCATTCAGCATCACGCGCCATACCAAAATTACAACATTTCTCATTTTGGCTCGAGCGCCGCGATTTTTGCCTGATCGGCACCGGCCGACAGGAATTTCTGCGGGTTTTGCGGCACGCCCTTCACATGCACCTCGAAATGCAGGTGTGGGCCGGTGGAGCGCCCGGTAGTGCCGACGTCGGCGATATGCTGGCCGCGCTTGACGATGTCGCCGACCTTGACCAAGGTGCGCGAGGCGTGCGCGTAGCGGGTCACAATATCGTTGCCGTGATCGATATCGATCATGTTGCCGAACTGCGGATGATATTCCGCCGCGATCACGACCCCGCCCGCGGCCGCCACTATCGCCGTGCCGGTCGACGCCGGGAAGTCCAGTCCTTCGTGAAAAGTGCTGCGACCGGTGAACGGATCGATGCGCAGGCCAAAACTCGATGCCACATAATTCGCATCGACCGGTTGGCTGGTCGGCAGCAGCTTGGATTTGACCTTGAAGCTCATCAGCGTGCTCTCGACCACGTTCATGTAGTCGGAGCGATGCTCGACATCGACCGCCAGCGCGTCCAGCGCCTTCTGAAATTCGCTGATGGTCAGCGCATGCGCGGCCGGCGCAGCGGCGCTGCTCGGCTCGGCTCCGCCCTGCCCGGGCTTGTCTTTGAAATTGAATTCCTCCGGCTTGACGCCGGCCAGACCCTGGACCCGCTCGCCCAACGCGTCGAGCCGCATCAGTTGCGCCTGCATCGCGCCCAGCTTGACCGCCATCGCGGCCAGGTTTTCCTTCAGGTATTTGTCCTGCTTGACGCCGCCGTCATCGGGCGCACTGATGCCGACAAGGTCGCGCAGGAAGGGCAGTCGGCCGTCGGCCGCCAGCCGCAAGCCCAGCAACGACAGCAAGGCCGCACAGAGTAGCACCGAGCTCAGGAAAGCCAGGCCGGCCAGCACCACGTGGCGCGATCCGAGCGTGACCGACTTGGCTTGCGTAAAGCGCGGGTGCAGCAGAATTATTTGCATTGCGACTCCAGGAACTCATTGCTCGCCACGCAGCATTGTGGGGCCGGCTGTGATATGGTTTCGGGTGATGGCCACCACCTATTCCCCTTATCAGCGCAGCAGCGTACGCCGTAAACCAAGGACGGCGACCGGCGCCGCGGATTTGTTGCGCGCCGATGACGCGATGGCGGCCCTGCTGCCGACGGTCACACGCATGATCGCGTTGCAACGGGATTGCACCGCGCTGCTGCCCGCGATGTTTGCGTCGTGCGACGTACTGCAGTTCGATGCCGGTCTGTTGCTGCTGTCGATACCGAACGCCGCGCTGGCTGCCAAGCTGAAACAGCAATTGCCAAAATTGCAAGGTGAACTGCTCAAGTCGGGCTGGCAGGTTAATGCAATACGTCTCAAAGTGCAAGTAACGAAGAGCCTTTCAAAATCAACGATTCCCCGTCAATTAACGCTACCGTCGAAGGCCGTGTCGGCGCTCGCGGAACTCGGCGCCACGCTGGAAAAATCGCCGCGCAATGCCGGCCTGAACGCGGCGATCGCGGCATTGCTCGATCGGCGGCGCCACCCTGGCTGAAGCGGACAAGCTGACCGGTCAGCGCGCCCTGCCGGAACACATACTCCCATAGGTGCAGCGACATCATCGGAGTATTTGTTGTAAATATTCAATATACTCCACTAGCAATGCGAGTCAATGAGGCGACAGCGGAGCGGCTGCGGCCTGATCGCGGCGCGCGCCACAAAATTGAAAGAATTTGTAAGAGCCTCCGCTGCCAAGCTGGTGGCCGCGCCCGTTGTTACGCTACGTGGCCCGGCTTGCCTGACACGCGCGACGGTATTCCGTCGCGGCCTTGCGTAGGCCCTTCGCCCGCTCGCGACCGAGCATCACGCCGGTGCTGGAACGGCGGCCTGATCGGCGCATGCGTGACTGACCTGCTGATTCAGGTTGTTACTGACGTAAAAAAGCCGTCTCGCGACGGCTTTTTTGTTGAACCATGTCCCGCCCTAAAAATTGATGCCGGTATCAATAGATTGCGATTGATTCACGCGCAGGACAGAGCGGCCTCTACAGGAGTATATAAACCACCGTGAGCACTAAAGCTCAAGTCAGTGCCCACTCGTGCGCCGCCTGGCGCGCATACGACGGCGGCGCCGCGGCGATGTTGTCGAAGGTGACGATCTCGTAGGCATCCGGTTGCGCCAGCAGCGCCCGCAACAACTGGTTGTTGAGGCCATGGCCGGACTTGTGCGCGGTATAGCTGGCCAGCAGCGGATGGCCGACCAGATACAGGTCGCCGATCGCGTCCAGAATCTTGTGGCGCACGAATTCATCTTCATAGCGCAGACCGTCGGCGTTCAGGATCCGGTATTCGTCCATCACGATCGCGTTTTCAAACGAGCCGCCGCGTGCCAGCCCGAGGCCGCGCAAGGTCTCGACATCCTGCATGAAGCCGAAGGTGCGCGCGCGCGCGACGTCTCTGACGTAGGACACCTTGCTGAAATCGACCTCGGCGGTCTGGGTCGTGCCGTCGACTGCGGGGTGGTTGAATTCGATGAAAAATTTCAGCTTGTAACCGTCGAACGGTTCCAGCCGCGCCCATTTCTCGGATGCGCCCTGACCTTCGCGGATCTCGACTAGCTGCTTGACGCGGATGAATTTCTTGGCGACGTTCTGCTCCTGCAATCCGGCCTGCTGTAACAGGAACACAAAGGACGATGCCGAGCCGTCCATGATCGGGATTTCTTCCGCGCTGACGTCGATGATCAGGTTGTCGATGCCGAGGCCGGCGCAGGCCGACATCAGATGTTCGACGGTGGACACCTTGGCGCCATCCTGCATCAGCGTCGACGCCATCCGGGTGTCGCCGACAGCGAGCGCCGCGGCCGGGAACTCGACCACCGGCGTCAGATCGACGCGTCGAAACAGGATTCCGGTATCTGGCGCGGACGGTCGCAACGTCAATTCGACCTTGGTGCCGGAGTGCAATCCGACGCCGACGGTCTTGACGAGCTGTTTGATGGTGCGTTGTTTGAGCATCCCAGAATTATAGCAACTTACCGGTGAGTCAATTGATACGCACGAGCCGCTCTGTCGGATAATATCAACGCTTAGCCGATGCGCTTGGCGGCGCCCGCGTAGGTAGCCCTGACGCAAGTTGCCAGACTTCTCATCGCCGCAAAAAAAACGGCGCCGTGAAACCACCCGGTGCCGTTCTAATATTGTCTGGACGTACGCAAAAACCACGAAAAATCGCAAACTGTATTGTCGTTCCTGCCCTTCGACAAGCTCAGGATAAACTGGCCTGCGGCCAAGCAGGAACCCAGCGTCGTTGGTTGATCAACGACAGACACTGGATTCCCCCTTGCAGGGCGCATCTGCGCTTGCACGCGCAGATCGTTTCGCAGGCGGGCAGCGGGCTGTCCGAATTCCCTGCTACACCCTGCGCGGGAATGACACGGTAAGTTTTAGTAATACTCTGCGTAATTCCTAATTGCTTTACTACTACCGCCAAACCGGATTAACCCAATTGGGTCAGCATCGTCTCGGCGTTCGACACTTCGAAATTGCCGCCCTGCTCGACGTTCAACTGCTTGACCACGGCGTCTTCAACCACCATCGAATAACGCTGCGAGCGCGTGCCCATGCCGAATTTTGAAAAATCGGCGTCCAGGCCGAGCGCCTTGCTGAAGTCGCCATTGCCGTCCGCCATCATGCGCACGATACCGGTCGCATGCTGATCGCGGCCCCACGCGCCCATCACGAATGCGTCGTTGACCGAGATGCACCAGATTTCATCGACGCCCTTGGCCTTCAGGTCGGCGGCGTGCTTCACATAGCCCGGCACATGTTGCGCGGAGCAGGTCGGGGTGTAGGCGCCGGGCAGGCCGAAGATGGCGATCTTCTTGCCTTTGGCCAATTCACCGACTTTGAAGGTATTCGGTCCGAGCGCGCAGCCTTCGGTGGCGGTTTCGATGAATTCGGCAAGTGTGCCTTCTGGTAGTTTGTCGCCGATCTTGATGGTCATGATTTGCTCCTTTGTATGGGATGGGAAAGCGCCGACTGAGATGCGCAACGCAGATGAGAAAGCGTGCAGGCCGCAAGTATGCCTCAGCCGGAATTTTTGTGCAGAAGACAAAAGACTGGCGTATTGATTTGGTTTTGAATTTGCCGTTCCGCTTTGGCGCTGCCGTTGGTGCGGGACAGAAAATGGATCAGAAATGTCCGTTGTCTGAGGTGAAGCAGGGATTTCGCGGGGCAAGCCCCGCGCCTGCGTAACGGTCTCCGCTTGCAAGCGGAGATGCGCCCTGCAAGGGCAGCGAGTTTCGGACATTTCCCATTTTTGGTCTCGCACCAACGGGAGAGGGAGTTTGCGCTTACACGCGCAAACCGTTCCGCGGGCGGACAGCATGCTGCCCGAATTCCCCACTACACCCCCGAAGGGGCAGCGACTGTGCGGTCGCGTTTTTTGGCTTAGCTTTTTTGGCGAGACAAAAAAGGTAAGTGGCTGCCGGGCCACTCCCGGCCAGCGATCTCAAAACAATTCACGCAGCAAATGAAGACGACGATTTGCGACCGAAGCCCATCCCCATCCCAGCCTTCCCCTTGAAGGGGAAGGAGTCATTCAACCCCTCGCCCGCACGCGGGCGAGGGGCTACCCCACTCAATCCGCTTGCTTGCGCAGGAAAGCCGGGATGTCGTAGGTCTCCATCCCGTTCTTCTCCAGCGCACGCACGGTTTCCGACGCCGACTCGCGACGCCATACCGCCGGCGCCTTCAGTCCATCGAACGATGGCGTGTGCGCGGTAGTCGGATGCATCGGATTCGATACCGCCGCCGCGCCGCCCATCGCCATCATCGGCTCGTTGTGGGTACCGGTGCGCAGCATCGGCGTCTGCACCAGTTGCATCGCCTTCTTGGCGCGCCCGAGACCGGTGGCAACCACGGTGACGCGGATGTCGTCACCCATCGTGTCGTCGTACGCGATGCCTTGCGCGATCGAGGCGTCGGGTGCGGCAAAAGCGCGTACCGCCGCCATCACTTCCTTGATTTCCTTACCTTTCAAGCTACGGCTGGCAGTGACGTTGACCAGCACGCCGCGCGCGCCCGACAGGTCGATGCCGTCCAGCAGCGGCGATGCGACCGCCTGTTCCGCTGCGATGCGGGCGCGATCGATGCCGGATGCGGTGGCGGTTCCCATCATCGCCTTGCCCTGCTCGCCCATGATGGTCTTGACGTCGTTGAAGTCGACGTTGATGTGGCCCGGCACGTTGATGATCTCGGCGATCCCGGCGACCGCGTTGTTGAGCACGTCGTCGGCATGCTGCAGCCATTCCATCATGGTGTCGTCTTCGTAGATCTCTTCCAGTTTTTCATTGAGGATGATGATCAGCGAATCGACATGCAGCGACAGCGCTTCCAGCCCTTCGTCCGCGATGTCCATGCACTTCTGGCCTTCGTACGAAAACGGCTTGGACACCACCGCGACGGTCAGCGCGCCGAGCGACTTGGCGATTTCGGCCACGACCGGCGCGGCGCCGGTACCGGTGCCGCCGCCCATGCCGGCGGCGATGAACACCATGTGCGCACCGCGCAGCGCGTCCTCGATGCGGGCGCGCGACTCTTCCGCCAGCTGGCGGCCGACTGCCGGCTTCATGCCCGCACCCAGACCGGTCTCGCCGATCTGGATCACGTTATGCGCCTTCGATGTAGCGAGCGCCTGTGCGTCGGTGTTAGCGGCGATGAATTCCACACCCGACACACCCTTGTTGATCATGTGCTGGACCGCGTTGCCGCCCGCGCCGCCGACGCCGACGACCTTGATTACGGTACCTTGTGTTGCGTTATCGACCAAGTCAAACTCCATGATGCGCTCCCTATCAAGATGCGGTTTTTAGTCGCTAGGCATCACGCGGTGTGACGCCTAGCGACTAAAAACAGCGGTTAACTCAAAATTTATTTTTCACAACATCCGGCAAAACCAGATCAAGCCCTGCAAAAACCAGAATTTCAGGGTGTATAACAAAACTTCCCTTGAATTACCTGCTTAGTACAACAGTAATACAACGAGTATATAAATACAACAAACTACCAGACAAAAATTGATCTCGATCGTTCGGTCGTATTCAGCGGCCAGTTCAGCGGCCAGACCGGTCGTTTAAAAATTTCCCAAAAACCATTCCTTCATGCGCTGCCAGATCGCCTTGGCCTGTCCCTGCTGGCGGGTGACGATATTGCCGCGCTGATACTGCCGTTTTGCTTCCAGTAACAGGCCCAGCACGGCCGCGTAGCGCGGGCTGCGCACCACGTCGGCCAACTGACCACGGTAGTCGGGTGTGCCGAGCCGTGCCGGCTTCAGGAAGATGTCTTCCGCCATCTCGACCATGCCCGGCATCATTGCCGAGCCGCCGGTCAGCACCACGCCGGACGACAGCACTTCTTCGTAACCCGACTCGCGCACCACCTGGTGCACCAGCGCGAACAATTCTTCGACGCGCGGCTCGATCACGGCTGCCAGCGCCTGGCGCGACAGGGTGCGCGGACCGCGATCGCCCAACCCCGGCACTTCCAGGTGCTCGCCGGGATCGGCCAGCACCTGTTTCGCGACGCCGTAGCGCAACTTGATTTCTTCGGCTTCCGAGGTCGGCGTGCGTAGCGCCATCGCGATGTCGTTGGTGATCTGGTCGCCGGCAATCGGGATCACTGCGGTGTGGCGAATCGCGCCCTCGGTAAACACCGCGACCGCGGTGGTGCCGCCGCCGATGTCGATCAGCACCACGCCCAGTTCCTTTTCGTCGGGCGTCAGCACCGCGTCGGCCGACGCCATCGGCTGCAGGATCAGATCGGACACTTCCAGTCCGCAGCGACGCACGCACTTGACGATGTTCTGCACCGCCGACACCGCGCCGGTGACGATGTGTACCTTGACCTCCAGCCGGATGCCGCTCATGCCGATCGGCTCGCGCACGTCTTCCTGGTTGTCGACAATGAATTCCTGCGGCACGGTATGCAGCAATTGCTGGTCGGTCGGGATATTGACCGCCTTCGCGGTTTCGATCACGCGCGCGACGTCGGTGGCGGTGACTTCCTTGTCCTTGATCGCGACCATGCCGCTGGAATTGAAGCTGCGGATATGACTGCCGGCGATCCCGGTGTAGACATTCCTGATCTTGCAGTCTGCCATCAGCTCGGCCTCTTCCAGCGCGCGCTGAATCGACTCGACGGTCGCCTCGATATTGACGACTACGCCTTTCTTGAGTCCTTTCGACTCATGCTGGCCCAGGCCGATCACCTCGTGACGGCCGTCCGGCATCACCTCGGCCACCACCGCGACCACTTTCGAGGTACCAATATCGAGTCCGACGATCAGGTTTTTTGCGTCTTTTGTCATCTCGTTCCGCTTACTTTTTTTTGCTTATTTTTGGGTTGACCATCTGGTCCGAATGCCATCCCGCTGGCCTTGAGAGCCAAACCATTCGGATAACGCATATCCACGCTTTCAATACGATCCTGCAAACGCGCCAGTAACTGCGGATAAATCGTGGTCAGGCGATCAACCCGCTCCTTCAACGTGGTCTTGTCGCGCTCGCGCCCGAGTTCGACCGTCATGCCGTTGTTGAGCTTGACCGACCACGCGTAACGGCTCGACAGTTGCACCGATTCCGGCGCCAGATGGATCGGCGCGAACCATTCGCGCAATTGCGCAAATTGGGTCACCACTTCCTTTTCGCTGCCGGCCGGGCCACCAAATTCCGGCAGTTCGCCGTCCTCTTCCGCCTCGTCCAGATTGGCGGTAAATACTTCGCCCTTGACCGACAGCAGACGCCCGGCATCGCCCCAGGTACCGAGCGGCTGATGCTCTTCAATCTCGACAATCAGCCGGTTCGGCCATTCGCGCCGTACCGTGGCCTTGCTAACCCACGGCACCGCCTCGAACGCGACCCGCGCCGCATCCAGATTGGTGGTAAAAAAATTGCCTTTGATGCGTGGCAACGCGGTGCCTCTGATGGTCAGCGCATTGACGTGACGCAGTTCCGCGTGCGCGACGCCTTCGACCCGGATCAGCTTGAGCGTAAACATCGGTCGCTGCGCCAGCCACCAGACGCCCGTGGCCAGCAGGACGAGCGCGAACAGACCAAGTAGTGCATTGGTCGTTGCGTTCAGCATCCTGATGTCTTGCCACATGGCGTTGTCCGTTTTCTTGTTGGTGTGGCGGCTAAGCCGGCTTCCAGTCCTGCGACGGCTTCAATTCCAGCGCCGCCGAAGCGAGTATCTCGACGCACAGATCTTCGTAACTCATGCCCGCCGCCTTGGCCGCCATCGGCACCAGCGAATGGCCGGTCATGCCGGGTGACGTGTTGATCTCCAGCAGGAATGGTTCGTCGTCGCCGTTGCGCAGCATGAAGTCGACCCGCGCCCAGCCCTTGCAGCCGGCGGCCTTGTAAGCCCGCACCGCAATTGCCTGGATCTGCCCGGTCAGATCAGAGTTGAGCGGCGCCGGACACAGGTACTGGGTGTCGTCGCTGAGGTATTTGTGCTCGTAGTCGTAATTGCCGCCCGGTGCGCGAATCTCGATCACCGGCAGCGCCCGCGCCGAACTGCCGGCGCCAAGTATCGCCACGGTCAGCTCGCGGCCCTGAATGAATTCTTCCGCCAGCACCACCTCGTCGAACTTCGCGCACAGCGCAAAACCGTCCTGCATGTCCGAATAGCCGTTGATCTTGCTGATGCCGATGGTCGAACCCTCGTGCGGCGCCTTCAGCATCAGCGGCAGCCCCAGCACGTCCGGCACCTTGCGCAGCTGTTCGCGCGACATGCCATCCGCTTCCAGCACCAGGAAGCGTGGCGTCGGCAGGTCGTAGCTTTGCCAGATGCGTTTTGTCATGACCTTGTCCATCGCGATGGCAGAGGCCATGACGCCGGAGCCGGTATATGGAATGCCCAGTTGCTCCAGCGCGCCTTGCAGGCTGCCGTCTTCGCCATAGCGTCCATGCAGCGCAATGAACACGCGATCGAATTTTTCGGCTGCCAGTTCGGCCAGGCTGCGCTGCGCCGGATCGAATCCATGCGCATCGATGCCCTTGCTCTGCAACGCCTTGAGTACGCCATTGCCCGACATGAGAGACACTTCGCGCTCGGCCGAACGGCCTCCGAACAGCACGCCGACCTTGCCGAATGCACTGGGGTCGGTAGGGACCGGTTTGCTCATGATTTATCCTGTCCAAAAACCTGCATCAATTTCGCCGGCACCGCACTGATCGAACCGGCGCCCATCGTGATCACCACGTCGCCATCCCTGACCAGGCTGGCGATCGTCGCGGGCATGTCGCCGATGTCTTCCACGAACACCGGCTCGACCTTGCCGACCACGCGCAGCGCATGGGCCAATGTGCGCCCATCAGCGGCCACGATCGGCGACTCGCCGGCCGCATAGACTTCGGCCAGCAGCAAGGCGTCGGTCATCGACAGGACCTTGACGAAATCCTCAAACAGGTCGCGGGTACGGGTATATCGATGCGGCTGGAATGCCAGCACCAACCGCCGCCCTGGATAGGCACCACGAGCGGCCGCCAGCGTCGCTGCGGTCTCGACCGGATGATGGCCATAGTCATCGACCAGCGCAAACGAGCCGCGCGGCTTGCCGTCGGCATCGGTCAGGCTCAGCTCGCCGTGACGGGTGAAGCGACGACCGACACCGTTAAATTCGGTCAGCGCCTGTTGCGTTGCGCTATCGGCGACTCCCACTTCACGCGCGATGGCAATCGCGGCGCAGGCGTTCTGAACGTTGTGCATGCCGGGCTGATTCAGGCTGACCGACATCGGCGCATAGCCATCCTGGATCACGGTGAACTGCATGTGTCCGCCGACCGCCCTGGCGTCGACCGCGCGCACATCGGCATCTTCATGAAATCCGTAGGTAGTGATCGGCTTGGAAATCATCGGGATGATTTCACGCACATTTGGATCGTCGATGCAGAGCATCGCGCGGCCATAGAACGGCAGGCGTTGCGTGAATTCGACGAAGGCCTGTTTCAATTTCGCGAAATCGTGGCCATAGGTTTCCATATGGTCGGCATCGATATTGGTGATGACTTCGATCACTGGATACAGATTCAGGAACGATGCGTCCGACTCGTCCGCTTCGGCCACGATGAAGTCGCCGGTGCCCAGCTTGGCATTGGCGCCGGCGCTGTTCAAACGGCCGCCGATCACAAACGTCGGATCGAAGCCGCCTTGTGCCAGGATACTGGCCACCAAACTGGTGGTGGTGGTCTTGCCATGGGTGCCGGCAATCGCGATGCCGCGCTTGAGGCGCATCAGTTCTGCCAGCATCAATGCCCGCGGCACGATCGGAATATGCTTTTCCCGTCCGGCGATGACTTCCGGATTGTCCTGATTGACTGCAGTCGAGGTCACGATCGCATCGGCCTTGTCGATGTTTTCGGGGGCGTGCCCGAGCGTCACTTTCGCGCCCAGACTGGCGAGACGCTGAGTCGCGGCATTCGATCCGAGATCCGAGCCGGACACCGTGTAGCCGAGGTTGATCAGCACTTCGGCAATGCCGCTCATGCCGCTGCCGCCGATTCCGACGAAATGGATATTCTTGACCTTGTGTTTCATGTTCTCAGCTCACTGGCGGCGCGGCATGTGCCGTGTAGATGGGACGCCGGACGACCGTCCGGCTTGGTGCCAATCCCGACGAAATGAATATTTTTAACTTTATGTTTCATGATTTGTTTGCTGCTCCTGCCAATTCTTCCAATACGTTGGCGATCGTTTGATTCGCATCGCGTTTGCCGATGGCATGCGCGGCGCTCGCCATCTCCAGACATCGTTCGCGCGTCAACCCCTGCAGTAACTCCGCCAGCCGCTCCACTGTCAGTTCGCTCTGCGGCAAATGGATCGCGGCCTTCTGATCGGCCATCCAGACTGCATTCTGGCGCTGGTGCGAGGTGGTCGACACCATCAGCGGCACCAGCACGCTGGCGACACCGGCGGCGGTCAGCTCGGACACGGTGATCGCGCCGGCGCGGCAGACTACCAGGTCGGCCTGCGCATAGCGCCGCGGCATGTCGTCGATGAAGCTGAGCACTTCGGCTTCGACCTGCCCCTTGCCATAGGCAGCGCACACGGCACCGGCCTGCTGCTTGCCGGCCTGATGCGTCACCGTGGGACGGACCTGTTCCGGTATGCGTGCCAACGCCGCAGGCAGACATTCATTCAATACCGTGGCACCCAGGCTGCCGCCGACCACCAATATGTGCAGCGGACCGCTGCGATTGGCAAAACGTTGTGCCGGCAATGGCAGCGCCATGATCTCGGTCCGCACCGGATTGCCGGTCACCAGCGCCTTGCTCGCGGCACCACCGAAATCGGCCGGGAAGCCGAACAGCACCCGCTGTGCCAACGGCGCCAGGGTCTTGTTCGACAACAGCAGCGCGGCGTCGGCATTCACCAACGCCACCGGGATACCGCGCAATTTCGCCATCACGCCGCCGGGCACGGTCACGTACCCGCCCATGCCGAGCACCACATCGGGCTTGCGACGGCCCAGGATGCCGAAACAGCTGACGCAACTGGCGACCAGCTTGAACGCGCCGCGCAGCGTATGCATGGTGCCCTTGCCGCGCAATCCGGAAAAATCGAGTGTATCCATCTCGATGCCGTGTTTTGACACCAGCTCGCGCTCCATGCCGTGAAGCGTGCCGAGCCACGACACTTGCCAGCCGCGCGCCTTCATCGTCTCTGCAATCGCCAGACCGGGGAAGATATGACCACCGGTGCCGGCCGCCATGATCAGCAGTCGCTTTGGCATCCGCGTATTCATTCGAGCACTCATACGCGCCCTCCCCGCATCAGTACCCGGTTCTCATAATCGATCCGCAGCAGAATCGCCAGCCCGACGCAATTGATCAGCACGCCCGAACCGCCGTAGCTCATCAGTGGCAAGGTCAAACCTTTTGTAGGAAGCAGGCCAAGATTGACGCCCATATTGATGAAGGCCTGGACCCCGATCCAGATGCCGATCCCTTTCGCGGTCAAACCGGCAAAGGTCAGGTCGATTGCGATCGCCTGGCGCCCGATTTCAAATGCGCGTTTGATGATCCAGTAAAACATCACCACCACTACCAGCACGCCGACAAAGCCGAGCTCTTCGCCGATTACGGCCAATAAGAAATCCGTGTGCGCTTCCGGCAGATAGTGCAGCTTTTCGACACTGCCGCCGAGCCCGACCCCAAACAGTTCGCCGCGGCCGAACGCGATCAGCGAGTGCGACAGCTGATAGGCTTTGCCCAGGGAGTTCTCTTCCGTCCACGGATTCATATAGGCAAAGATCCGCTCCCGCCGCCACGGCGACAGCATGATGACCAGGCTGAAGATCCCGACCAGCGTGGCACCGATGCCGCCGAACCAGATGCCGTTAATCCCGCCTAGGAACAGGATCCCCATCGCGACGCAGACGATTACGCCAAACGCGCCAAGATCCGGCTCCAGCAACAGCAACAGGCCGACCACCGCGACCGCCATTGCCATCGGCATGAAGCCCTTGGTGAATTTATGCATGAACTGCTGCTTGCGCACCGTGTAATCGGCGGCATACAGGACCACGAACAGCTTCATCAATTCCGACGGCTGCAGATTGAACACCTTGAATGACAACCAGCGCTTCGCGCCATTGACGCCCTTGCCGATACCGGGCACCAGCACCAGCGCCAGCAGTACCAGCGTGGCGACAAACAAATAAGGGGCCGCGCGCTGCCAGGCTTCGATCCGGATCCGGAATACGAACATGCCCGCCAGCAGCGAGACGCCGATGAACATGGCCTGACGAATCAGGAAGTGCGCGTTCTTGTAGCTCGCGTATTTCGGCGAATCCGGCAACGAAATCGAGGCCGAATACACCATCACCATCCCCAGCAGCATCAGCAGCAGCGTGACCCATACCAGTGGCTGGTCGTACTCCATCATCTTGGAGCGCTGCGTCAGGCTATTCAGCGGCCGCTGCTCCGGCGCCGACCAGGATGGCATGAACGATGGTATGCCGAGCTTCATACGGTGACCTCGCCGCGCGACAACGCAATTTCACGGACTGCATCGATAAAGACCTGGGCCCGGTGTGCATAATTGTCGAACATGTCGAGGCTGGCGCAGGCCGGCGACAACAGCACCGCATCGCCGTCCTGCGCCAGATTGGCGGCCGCTTGCACCGCCTGCTCCAGGGTCGCGCAATCGGTCAGCTGGACCCCTGCATTCTGTAGCGCGGCGCGCACGGCTGCGCCGTCCTTGCCGATCAGGAATACCGCGTGTGCATAGCGTCCGACCGGTTCGGCCAGTGGACTGAAATCCTGGCCCTTGCCATCGCCGCCGGCAATCAGCAGCAGGTGCGCACGCACCATGCCCTGGCCTGCATTCTTGCTGGAACCGAGGCCATTCAATGCGGCGACGGTGGCGCCGACATTGGTGCCCTTGCTATCGTCGTAGTATTCGACCCTGCCGATGGTGGTAACCAGCTCGACCCGATGCGGCTCGCCATGATATTCGCGCAGCCCGTGCAACAAAGGCGCGAACGGCAGGCCGATCGCACGGCACAGGGCCAGCGCTGCGAGTGCATTGACCGCATTGTGCTGGCCACGAATCTTCAGCGCATCGGCCGGCATCAGGCGCTTGACGGTCACCGGCAGTTCGACCGGGTCATATTTGCGGCGGCGCTTGTGGTGGCCCTCGCTGCGGCCCTCGTCGTCACCTTCTCCCGTAGCGGCCACGCACAGCCATTGCATGCCGCGTTCGCTCTGCAGACCAAAGGCATGGTCCTGCGCCGGTTCGGCCGCACCGAAGCTCATGATGGGCGCCTGCGGCGTCGCCATGCGCATCACGCGCGCGTCGTCGCGATTGAGCACGCGCACCGTATTCGCGCCAAAGATTCTTGCCTTGTCGGCGGCATAGGCGTCCATGTCGCCGTGCCAGTCCAGATGATCCTGAGTGATATTGAGTACCGTCGCCGCATCGGCCTGCAGGCTATAGGTGGTGTGCAATTGGAAACTCGACAGTTCCAGCACCCACACCTGCGGCAGCGCCTGGTTGTCGATCGCCTCGCGCAGCACGTCGAGTGCCGCAGGGCTGATGTTGCCGGCCAATTGCACCGTCATGCCGGCGCGCTGGCACAGCAGGCCGACCAGGCTGGTGACCGTGGTCTTGCCGTTGGTGCCGGTAATCGCGATCAGCTTCGGCGCGTACTCGCGCTGCGCGCGTAATGCGGCCAGTGCCTGCGCGAACAATTCAATCTCGCCCCAGACCGGCATATTGCGCTGCTCCGAGGCGGGCAGAATTTGCGCCAGTTCGCGCGTCGGCGCGAGACCCGGACTGACGGCGACAAAATCGATTCCATCGAGCAAAGTGGCGGAAAAAGGCGCACCGATAAATTCGGCGTCCGGCAAGGCCTGCCGCAATGCCGGCAAACGCGCAGGCTGCTCGCGGGTGTCGGCCACGCGCAAGGTCGCGCCGCAACGGGCCAGCCATTGCGCCATCGCCAGCCCGGATTCACCGAGGCCGAGTACCAGTACGTGTTTTCCTGCGTAATCCATTTAGCTTTGTGTCATTTCGCACGGTTTGAACTTGGTTTCAATACGGTGTCAACGCAATTTCAAGGTCGACAGACCAAACAGCACCAGCATCATCGAGATGATCCAGAAACGCACTACTACCTGCGTCTCTTTCCATCCCTTCTGTTCAAAATGGTGATGCAGCGGCGCCATCAGCAGTATTCGCTTGCCGACGCCATATCTTTTCTTGGTGAGCTTGAAGTAGGCCACCTGCATCATGACCGACAAGGTCTCGACCACGAAGATGCCGCCCATGATGAACAACACGATTTCCTGGCGCACGATCACGGCGACGGTGCCGAGCGCGCCGCCCAGCGCGAGCGCGCCAACGTCGCCCATGAAGACCTGGGCCGGATGTGCATTGAACCAGAGGAAAGCCAGGCCGGCACCGGCCATCGCGCCACAAAATATCAACAACTCGCCAGCGCCGGGAATGTGCGGAATGAACAGGTATTTCGAATAGGTGGCGTTACCCGTCAAATACGCAAAGATGCCCAACGCGGTGCCGACCATCACGGTCGGCATGATCGCCAGCCCGTCCAGGCCATCGGTCAGATTGACTGCATTGCTGGTGCCGACAATCACGAAATAAGTCAGGGCGATGAAGCCCCAGACACCGAGCGGATAGCTGATCGTCTTGAAAAACGGCACGATCAGATCGGCCTTCGGCGGCAGGTCCAGATTGAACCCGGATTGCACCCACGCCACAAACAATTGCCAGACCTTGGTATTGGTCGGCGCCGATACCGAAAACGCGAGATACAGCGCGGCGACGATGCCGATCAGCGACTGCCAGAAATATTTCTCGCGCGACGCCATTCCGTTCGGGTCCTTGTAGACCACCTTGCGGTAATCGTCGACCCAGCCGACCGTGCCGAACCCGAGCGTCACCACCAGCACCACCCAGATGAAGCGATTCGACAGATCGGACCAGAGCAAGGTCGAGACGCCGATCGCGATCAGGATCAGCACGCCACCCATGGTTGGCGTACCGGATTTGACGAGGTGCGTTTGCGGACCGTTGGTGCGTACCGCCTGCCCGACCTTCATCCGGGTCAGCATGCGAATCACGGCCGGACCAGCGAATAATCCAATCGCGAGCGCGGTCAGGGTCGCGAATACCGCGCGAAATGTAATGAAGTTAAAGACCCGCAGCAGGCCGATATCCTGTTTGAAAAATTGTGCAAGCCAGAGCAGCATGTCAGTGGGCTTCCCTTGTTGGTTCGTTGATCAGATGCTGGACCAGCCGCTCCATTTTCATGAAGCGTGAGCCCTTCACCAGCACCGTGGTGTCCTTGTTTGTGACCGCATCGAGCGCCTGCTGCAGCGCACCCAGATCGTCATAATGTTTCGCCTGGGTACCGAAGGCGGTGGCGGAATGCTGCGCCAGCTGGCCCAGGGTAAACAGCAGGTCGATGCCGCGCGCATGCGCATAGGCGCCGATTTCTTCATGGAACTGACGGCCCTCGTTGCCGACCTCGCCCATATCGCCCAGCACCAGCACTCCTACGCCATCAGCTTGGGCCAGCACATCGATTGCCGCCCGCACCGAATCCGGGTTGGCGTTATAGGTATCGTCGATCACTTTGGCGCCGTTGAGCGCGGTTTTGCGCTGCAAGCGGCCGCTGACCGGCGCAAACGATTCCAGCCCATGCACGATCGCACCGAACGCGACACCGCTGGCAAAGGTACAGGCGACCGCGGCCAGTGCGTTGCGCACATTGTGGACGCCGGGGGCCGCCAGCTTCACCGCAAACGTATTGGCGCCGATGAACACTTGCATCTCGTTGCCGAACTCGCTGCCCTGAAAACTGCAGCGCACATCAGCATCGTCGGACAGACCAAAGGTGACAATCCGGCGCTGGCCGCTGCTGCGCGCATAACCGCGCCACAACGGCGAGTACTGGTCGTCGGCCGGAAACACGGCGATGCCGTTCCCCGGCAGGCCGCTGATCACGGCCCCGTTTTCCTGCGCGACCGCATCGACACTGGCCATGAATTCCTGATGCTCACGCTGCGCGTTGTTGACCAGCCCGATAGTCGGCTGTGCGATCGCGGTCAGCATGGCAATCTCGCCGGGATGATTCATCCCCAACTCGACCACTGCGGCCTGGTGCGCCGCAGTGAGCCGCGCCAGGGTCAGCGGCACACCAATTTCGTTATTCAAGTTGCCGCGGGTCGCCAGATAGCCATCGGCGCCGAACGCGGCGGCCAGGATCGACGCGATCATTTCCTTGACCGTGGTCTTGCCGTTGCTGCCGGTCACGCCGATCAGCGGCAAGGCAAACTTGTTGCGCCAGAAACGCGCAACCTGGCCCAGCGCGATGCGTGTATCCGGCACCACCAGCGCCGGAATGTTCAGCCCCTGCGGCAAACGATCGACCACCACGGCCGCCGCGCCTTGCGCCGCAACCTGGGGCAGAAAGTCGTGGGCGTCGAAATGTTCGCCGCGCAGCGCGAAGAACAGATTGCCAGCGGCCACGTTGCGGCTGTCGGTACTGATGCCGTCGCACTGCGCGTGCACGGCGCTATGGTTGACAATGGTCGCATTGACCGTCATCGCATTTGGCAGCGCGCCTTGCAACTCCATCAGCGTGGCCCGCATCAGAGCGCCCTCCCCATCGTCGCGCGCGCCGCCAAGGCCAGTGCGGCATGGTCGGTATCGGAAAAGGAGAGTTTCTTGCCCATCACTTCCTGGGAACTTTCATGGCCTTTGCCGGCCAGCAGTATCACGTCGTTCTTTTCAGCATGGCGCACCGCAGACAGGATCGCGGCGGCACGGTCGTCGATCGCCTGTGGCGTCGACGTCATGCCGGCCAGAATCTGTTCGATGATCTGGTGCGCATTTTCACTACGCGGGTTGTCGCTGGTGACCACCACGTGATCGGCCGCTTGCGCGATCGCACCCATCTGCGGCCGCTTGCCGGGGTCACGGTCACCGCCGCAGCCGAACACGCACCACAGCTGACCGTGTCGCTCCTGCGCCACCTGACGCAACGCAGCCAGGGTTTTTTCAAGCGCGTCGGGTGTGTGCGCATAGTCGATCACGATCATCGGTGCGTCGGCGCCACCCAGTTGTTGCATGCGTCCGGGCGCCGGCGTCAGCGCTTCGAGCGCGCCGACTGCAGCGTGCAAATCGACCGCCTTGGCCAGCAGCACGCCGAGCACGCCCAGCACATTGCTGACATTGAAGCGCCCGACCATGTTGATTTTTACCGCGCTCGATCCATAAGGCGTGTCGAGCTGGAATTCGGTGCCGGCATGGCGGCTGCGGATATCGGTCGCACGCAGGATCACGACGCCGGGCAGATTTGGCACCTCGCCGTCATCCTGCAGCGTGTAGCCGATCAGCGTTAATTTATCCTGGTAGGCATGCGCCAGGCGCAAGCCCATCTCGTCGTCCAGGTTCACCACGCCATAGCGCAATCCTGGCCAGTCGAACAGGCGGGTCTTGGCCACCTCGTAACTCGCCATGTCGCCGTGATAATCGAGATGGTCACGGGTAAAATTAGTGAACACCGCAACGTCGACATGCAGGCCGTTCAATCGCCCCTGATCGAGGCCGATCGACGACGCTTCGATCGCCAGCGCGCTGGCACCGGCCGCGTGCAGCGCGGCCAGTTTGCGTTGCAGCAGTACCGCATCGGGCGTGGTGTAACCGGTTTCGTCGTGGGCGCCGGATTCGCCGTGCTGGTACAGGCTGACGCCGAGAGTGCCGATCACCGCGGTTGACTGTTCCAGACGCGACAGCGCGTTGCCGATCCATTGCGCACTGGAAGTCTTGCCGTTGGTACCGGTCACCGCGACGGTATACATATCGGCATCGGGCCGTCCGTAATACGCGTTGGCGACATGCCCGGCGGCCAGCTTCAGGTCGGCGAGCGCCAGATGCGGCACGTTCCAGTCATCGTTCCAATCGAAATCCGTGCCATCGAACAGCACTGCCTGGGCGCCACGGGCAATCGCGTCGGCGATGAAATGGCGGCCATCGGCGCTATCACCCGGATAAGCCAGAAACACGTCTCCCTGCGCAATGCTGCGCGAATCGGATGACAGCTGGGCGCCGGGCGCAACTTCGCGCAGCCAGTCCAGGATCTCGTTCAAATTGGTGGGCGTTATCGTCATTACATGCTCTCTTCGATACTGTCGGCCGGAATGATGATATTCGTCACTGAGGAATCGGGCGCCACGTTCATCGCGCGCAGCGCGTTGGCCGCGACCGTGGCAAACACCGGCGCCGCGACGTCGCCGGCCAGATGACCCGACGTCGGTTCGTCGATCATCACCGCAACGATGATGCGCGGGTTGGAAGCCGGCGCGAAGCCGACGAAGTCGCCGATGTATTCCTTCACGTATTTGCCGTGGACGATCTTGTAGGCGGTCCCGGTCTTGCCGCCGACCCGGTAGCCGGGCACTTGCGCTTTCGGCGCCGTCCCTTCCGGACTGACCACCGACTCCAGCATGCCGCGCATCTGGAGCGCGGTCTTTTCGGAAATCACGCGTTGGCCGACCGGCAGGTCATGCATTTTCTGGAACGACAGCGGAATGATGTCGCCATTGCGCGCAAAAATCATGTAGGCGCGCGCCAGCTGGATCAGCGATACCGAAATGCCGTGGCCATAGCTCATCGTCGCTTGCTCGATCGGGCGCCATGACTTGTATGGCCGCACCCGGCCGGCGACCGCGCCGGGGAAGCCGAAACGCGGCTGCTGACCGAAGCCGACCGTGGTAAACATTTCCCACATGTCCTGCGGCGGCATTTGCAGCGCGATCTTGGCGGTGCCGATGTTCGACGATTTCTGGATGATCTGGCTCACACTCAGCAAGCCGTGCGCGTGCGAGTCGCCAATGGTGGCGGTGCCGATCGTCATCCTGCCGGGCGAAGTCTGGAAGGTGGTCGACGGCGTCACCCGATTGGTATCGAGCGCCAAGGCCACCGTGAACGGCTTCAGGGTCGAGCCCGGCTCAAAGGTGTCGGTCAGCACACGGTTGCGCAGCTGCGCACCGGTCAGGATCGCGCGGTTGTTCGGGTTATAGCTGGGCAGGTTGGCCAGTGCCAGCACCTCGCCGGTCTTCACATCGAGCACGATGATTCCGCCGGCCTTGGCCTTGTGTTTTTCGACCGCCTCCTTCAGTTGCGAGAACGCGATGAATTGGATCTTGCTGTCGATCGACAGGGTCAGGTCCTTGCCGTCATGCGGTTCGCGCACCGCGCCGATATCCTCCACCACACGGCCGAGGCGATCCTTGATCACGCGCCGGCTGCCGGTCATGCCGACCAGACTCTTTTGCGACGACAGCTCCATCCCATCCTGGCCGGCGTCTTCGACGTTAGTGAAGCCGACCACGTGCGCCATCACATCGCCTTCAGGGTAGAAGCGCTTGTATTCCTTGCGGGTCTCGATGCCGGTGATGCCAAGGCGGACGATCTTGTCGGAAGTGTCCTGCTCCACCTGCCGCTTCAGATAAACGAAATTGCGGTCCGAATCGAGCTTCTTGCGCAACTCGGCGTCGCTCATATCGAGCAATTGTGCCAGCTGGCGCAGCTTTTCCGTCGGTGCGTCGGCCACGTCGTCGGGAATCGCCCAGATCGCCTTTACCGGCACCGAGGATGCCAGCACCTGGCCATTGCGGTCGGTGATCTTGCCGCGGGTGGCCGGCAATTCGAGGGTGCGCGCATAGCGCGACTCGCCCTGTTTCTGCAGGAAATCGGTCGACAGTCCCTGCAGCCACAACGCGCGGCCGGCCAGCGCCAGAAACGCGGCGAACAGCGCGAACAGCACGACCCGCGAGCGCCACGCCGGCAGCCGCGTCGCCAATACCGGATTGGCGGAAAACGGTACGCCTTTCGACGCCGCCACCCGCGATGCGCCGGTGCCTGTCGCTTTGCGCGTCATTTGCCCCCCACCATCAAATACTGGGTGCGGGCAGCGGTCAGTGCCTGCATGTGGAGGTCGCGGCGGGCATTGGTTTCGATCCTGGCGTTCTTGCCGAGCGTCGATTGATCGAGTTGCAGCTGCGCCCACTCAATATCGAGCTGGCGCGCCTGCGATTGCGCGCGTTCCAGTTCGATAAACAGGCGGCGCGACTGGTATTGCGCGTTCACCAGCGACAGCGCACAGATCACCAGCAAGCCGGTCAGCAACAGGTTCAGGCGGCCGCTCATGGCGCGCTCCGGCCGGTTCGGGCGGCTCGGCCGGATTGATTGTTGGACGGACTAACAGACACGCTAGCGGGCAGACGCTGGGCCACCCGCAGGATCGCAGAGCGCGCGCGCGGATTGGCCGCGACTTCCGCGTCCGACGGCTTCAGTTTTGCCACCAGCCTCATCTCGGGTTGCGGCAGGTCGACCGCGCGGATCGGCAGCCGGCGGTCCGGCTGCGGCACATTGGCCTTGCCAGCCAGGAAGCGCTTGACGATCCGGTCTTCCAGCGAATGGAAGCTGATCACGGCCAGCCGTCCTTCCGGCGCCAGCAGCCGGAACGCCTGATCCAGCACTATTTCGAGGTCTTCAAGCTCTTGATTGATGAAAATCCGAATAGCCTGAAAGGTGCGGGTGGCCGGGTCCTTGCCTTTCTCGCGGGTCTTGACGGCGCTTGCCACGATCTGGGCAAGCTGTCGTGTGCTTGAAATTGGCGCGACTGACCGGCGAGTAACAATCGCCTTTGCAACCTGAAAAGCAAACCGTTCTTCCCCATAATCGCGCACCACCTTTTCTATGTTTTGTTCGGTTGCGGTCGCCAGCCATTGTGCTGCCGACTGGCCGCGCGTGGTATCCATCCGCATGTCGAGCGGACCATCGAGCCGGAAACTGAAGCCGCGCGTCGCGTCGTCGACCTGGGGCGACGAAATGCCCAGGTCCAGCAACACGCCATCGACCTGGGTGAGGCCGCGCTCGGTCAGCGCCGCCGTCATCGTCGCGAAGCTGTCGTGCACAATTTCAAAGCGCGGATCCGTGATCTGCTGGGCGGTGGCGATCGCCTGCGGGTCCTTGTCGAACGCGATCAGGCGGCCGCCCGCACCCAGATTGGCCAGCAGCTTGCGACTGTGGCCACCGCGGCCGAAGGTGCCGTCGACATACACGCCATCGGCGCGTGCGCCATTGATCGCGAGCGCATCGACCGCTTCGTCCAGCAACACCGTGCGGTGCTGGAAATCTGGCTCCGCCTGTGTCGTCATCGCGGTGCTCAGAAGGAAAAATTGGAAAGGACGTCGGGCATCCCGCTCGCAATCGCTTGCGCCTCGCTCTCGGCGAGTTTGGCGGCGTCCCAGATCTCGAAATGGCTGCCCATGCCGAGCAACATCACGTCGCGCGTGAGGCCGACGGCACTGCGCAGTTCCGGCGCGATCAGGATGCGGCCGGCGGAATCGAGCTCCACGTCCGAGGCATTGCCGAGGAATATCCGCTGCCAGGCGCGCGCCGACATCGGCCAGGCGGCGATTTGCTCGCGATGGCTTTCCCAGGTCGGGCGTGGGAAGAACAGCAGGCAGCCATGCGGATGGCGGGTGAGCGTGAGGCGGCCTTCGTACTGTGTTGTCAGGGCGTCACGATGCCTGGCAGGGATGGACATCCTGCCTTTGACATCGAGATTGATTGCGGACGCGCCCTGGAACACAGTGAAAAACCTTTATGCATGCATCAGTGGACAAATGGGTCGAAGTGCTTTTTCGCGAATTACATCCCACAAAAACACACTTTTTGACACTGATGCCCACTTTAGTGGATGCACTAAGTGCGGTCAAGCAATTTGCAAAGGGGAAAATGTGATTTTTATGAATAAAGTCAAAGACTTAGACTGTTTCGTTGAAGTAATGCAAAATACAAATTCGTTGATAAATTAGGCACTTATAAACGATAGTGAAAGTGGCATCTCACGTACATACATGTATTTGGGCGCCATAATATCGCAAAAATATTTTAAAAAAACGCATCCTTGCCGGCAAAAACGTTGCGGCGCGGTATTGTCCGACTGTTCGCTGACGCGCTGCGGTCGGCAGGTGCCGATCCGAATGCGGGCATGCATGCGACATTCTGTCGCGACCACTATGACAGTGAAGTTGCGTATTAATTCCCTGAATTTGACGGGAGTATATTGCCAATCTGCACGTTTTACTTGCACAAGATGCAACAATGTCGATGAGTATATTGTCATGCCGGCAAGTACGGCGCAGGCGCCATGGCAAACCCGAAGATCGGGTGGGTGGGGATCAGGCGACGCAACGCATCCGTCGCACGACGGCGCATCAGTCCTCCGGCGCCGCCTTGTACTGGCTGGCCATGCGCTGCTGGACCGCGGGCGGCACCGCGTCGTAATGGCTGAACGCCATCGTATAACTGCCGCGTCCGGCGGTGCTGGCATGCAGGCGCGACTGGTAGCCGTTCAGCTCCGACAGCGGCACTTGGCCGGCGATGATGACAATGGCGCCGGCGGCGCTTTGCATGCCGCTGACCTGACCGCGCTTGGCCGACAGGTCGCCGGTGATGTCGCCCATGCTGCTTTCCGGGCCGACGATTTCGATGTTGACGATCGGTTCCAGCACCAGCGGTCGTGCCTTCAATACCGCGTCGAGCAAGGCTTTGCGCCCGGCGCTGAAGAACGCGATCTCCTTGGAATCGACCGGATGGCTCTTGCCGTCGTATACGGTGACGCGCAGGTCCTGCACCGGGAAGCCGGCCAGCGGCCCGGCCTCCAATGCATACCGCACGCCTTTCTCGACGGCCGGGATGAACTGGCCGGGAATCGCGCCACCCTTGACGGCGTCGACGAATTCAAAGCCGGCGCCGCGCGGCAGCGGCTCGACCCGCAGGAACACTTCGCCGAACTGGCCGGCACCGCCGCTCTGCTTTTTGTGCCGGCTGTGGCCCTCGGCCTTGCCGGCAATCGTTTCACGATAGGCGATCTTGGGCGGATGGGCCGCAACGTCAACCTTATAGACCTCCAGCATCCGCTCCAACGCGGAGCGCAGGTGCAGCTCCCCCAGTCCGAGCAGCACGGTTTCGTTGGTGCTGATCATATGCTCGACCTTCAGGCAGGGGTCTTCGGCGGCGAGCTTTTGCAAGGTTTCCCATAACCGCTGCTCGTCGCCGCGACGCTTCGGCTCCAGCGCAAGGCCGTAGATCGGTGTCGGAAACTCGGACGGACGCAAGTGGATATGCTCATCTTCGGCCGCATCGTGCAGCACTGCATCCAGCGCCAGCTCGTCGACCTTGGCCACCGCGCAGATATCGCCCGGCAACGCCTGCTGGATCTCGACATGCTCCTTGCCTTGCAACAGGAACAGATGGCCGACCTTGAACGGCTTGCGGCGATCACCGATATACAGCAGGCTGTCGCGCTGCACGCTGCCTTGATGAATGCGGAACACGCCCATCTTGCCGACGAACGGATCGAGCGTGATCTTGAACACATGGGCCAGCACATGCCTGGCAGGATCGGGCTCGGCGCGCAGTTCCTTCTGGGCGTCGGGATTCTGCGGATCGACGCGGTAAAACAGCGGTGGATTGCCTTCCGCCGGATTCGGCAACAGCTTGACCAGGACGTCGAGCAGTTCGGCGATACCGGCGCCGTTGCGCACTGAGGTAAAGCAGACCGGCACCAGATGCCCCTCGCGCAGCGCTTGCTCGAACGGCGCGTGCAACTGCTCGGGCGCGATCTCGCCCTGCTCCAGATACAGCGCCATCAGATCGGCATCGACTTCGACCACTTGATCGACCAGCGCCTGATGTGCTGCGGCGACCGACGAGAAATCGGCGTCACCGCTCGGGTTGAAGAAGCAATCGACCACCTTGCTGCCGCCGGCTGCCGGCAGGTTGATCGGCAGGCATTCCTTGCCGAACGCTTCCTGCAGTCGTGTCAGCAAACCCGGCAGGTCGAGATGGTCGGCATCGATCTTGTTCACGATAATCATGCGACACAGCTTGCGCTGCTGCGCCAGCGCCATCATCCGCGTCGCGCTCAGGTCGACGCCGGTCTGCGCGTTGATCACGATGGCGGCCGTCTCCACCGCCGGCAGCGCCGCGATCGCTTGCCCGATGAAATCCGGGTAGCCAGGCGTGTCGATTAAATGGACCCGCGTATCAAGATGATTCAAATTGACTATGGATGAGTATAGAGAGTGCCCGGCCTTGCGCTCGAGCGCATCGAAGTCGCTGACGGTATTGCCGCGCTCGACGGTGCCGGCGGCGCCGATCATCCCTGCCGCCTGCAGCAGCGCCTCCACCAGGCTGGTCTTGCCGGCGGCGGTGTGGCCAAGCAGTGCAATGGTGCGTATCGCCTCGGTGCTATAACTCATGGCTTGCTCCCGTCGGAAAACAGCGGATCGCCGCTATTGGGCCGCCCAAATCGACGCGACAGCGCTCGGCCGCTGAAGTCAGCTTGGCGGCCCTTCCACCAACCGGTCGGGCCAGTCGCGCAGTGTCCCGCATCAGGCAAGACGCATCCCGGGTGCGTCAGCTCGTCACTGCGGCGCGACTCCTGAGGCTGGGGCTGGGGCCGGGGGCTGCGGCTGAGCTTGGGGCTGCGGCTGCGGCTGAGCTTGGGGCTGCGGCTGGGACTGCGGCTGGGGCTCGGTCCGCGGTTTCTTGGCGTCCGCCATATCGCTCTGATAATTGTCGCGTGCTTCCTTCACACAGGATTTTGCCTCGGCACCACGCATTTTCCGGCACTCGGCCAGCGCCTGTTGATAGGCTGCGGCGGCCTCTTTCTGCGATGTCTTCACTTGCGCCCTGGCGGTGCTGTCTTCCACATACCAGCGCGCGGGATCTTTATCGCTCGGACTCAGATCGACCGAGGTCTGGGCCAAAGCAGCGCTGCAATTGAGCAGCGCACCGCCGAACAACGCGGTCGCCAAGATGACACGGATGAATTTGCTAAGCATGAGATCCCTTTCAATGATTGAACCAAACCCTGCGACGCTAGATCCTGTGCAGGAGTACCAAGATCGCGACGATCAGCATAACCACGCCGACCCCGCCACTCGGCCCATAGCCCCAAGTCCTGCTATGCGGCCAATGCGGTAAGCTGCCGACGAAAACCAGAACCATGATTACCAGGAGAATCACTCCCATGCTCCACTCCCCCGGCATGGACCAACCGCGCAGCAGCAACCAATCAATCAATCAATCAATCAATAGCGATACACCCGATTGTTCTCGATCCGCACCCGATTACCGACGCGCAGATCGCCCACATCATCCTGGGCGACTGTCTGATAGCTGCCGTTGTCGAGCCTGACCCGAATTTGGTAGGCCTGACTGGGGGCGGTCCTGCTTTTTTCAATCTGGTTGCCGACGACCGCGCCGCCCACCGCACCGGCGACCGTCGCCGCAGTGCGGCCGCTGCCGCTGCCGACCTGGTTGCCGAGCAATCCGCCGACCACGCCGCCCAATACGGTCCCGGCATTAACCGGGCTGCTGCTAGCTGCCGGAGCGACGTCGATCGCCTCGATCACGCCGTAGCCGCTGGCATAGTTTTGCGAAGATGTGGGATAACTGCCCTGGGCCGGACTAGCCGGCTGGCTATACGGCTGGTTATACGGTTGCGATGCCGGTTGACCGGTGTCGGCGCAGCCGGTCAATAGGGCGCTGCCGGCAAGCAATGCAATGCCAACTATTTTATGTTTGTTCATGACAATTCCTTATAAAAGAAAGAACCAGAAGCCTGAAACAGACAAACAGCGGCGCTGCATCGATGCGCCAGTATCTAGGTTACACCCGGGCACTCTCCAGCACTGCCAGGGGCAGTCAATATCTTTTATCATAGGCTCCAAAACCTTGGCACGCCAGCGCAGAGCGGCATTCCCTTGACGATAGCCAATACTCAAGGCTGCGTGGGCGCCAAGCTTGTCGTCGTTCCGGGTTGCGTTCCCTCCCCCTTGCAGGGGGAGGGTTAGGGTGGGGGTAGTGCGGTCGATGAATGATGCATGTTGCCGATCGACCGTCCTACCCCCATCCCAACCTTCCCCCTGCAAGGGGGAAGGGGCGAGAAGCCCTAGCCTGCAACGATTTTCATGCAATCATCCTGGCTGTTAATTTTTCACCTTAGTTATCCGTTCGGGCTGAGTAGCCCAAAGCGGCGTATTGAAGCTTGGCTCAGCCTGACAAACGCTCCCTTCGATACGCTCCCTTCGATACGCTGCGCTACTCAGGGCGAACGGACCTACTCAGGGCGAACGGACCCGCTCAGGGCAGACGGGCCTACTCAGGGCAAACGGATCTACTCAGGTCGGTCGGCTACTCAGCGCGAACGCTCTTGTAGAAATAAACAGCCCTGGGTCCAACCACCGCCTGTGCTGCCGCGCCGAGCGGTGTGCTAAAGTCGACTTCAGCAGCTTGGCGGGCCCGTTCGGCAGCTGCGGCGAAAATATACTCCATTAGCGATAGTTAAATTATCGCTAATAAATTAATGGCATTGACCATATACTCCACCTAATTCCTTGCTGATTCGAGCAAATTCAATAGCGAGCGCGCAATGCAGACCGACCCCCAACAGACTGGGCGAACCGATGATCCAACAACCGTGGTGACGACGGCAGCGCCACACACGGACGATCCTGTGCCGGGGGTTGTGAGCCCCACCTCTGACAGCATCCGGGTCGAAGCACGCGGGGCGGCGCTGGCCATACTGGTGGTGATCGCTTTCGTGTTTGCGCTGCAATGGGCGCAGAAATTTTTTATCCCGCTGGCATTCGGCATCGTCATCGCCTACACGCTCAATCCGGTCGTGGCCTGGCTGGAAAAGTTGAAACTGCCGCGCGCGATCGCGACCACCGTCGTGATGCTGACGCTGTTGGGCGGTACCGTCGCCGTGACCAATACTTTGTACGGCGAGTTTCAGGCGATTCTGGAACAGTTGCCCGACGCCGCCCACAAGCTGGCTCGCGCGATACCCAGATCACGCAGCGGCGAACGCGGCACCATCGAACAGATCCAGGCCGCCGCCACTGAAATCGAAACAGCCACCAGCCGGGCCACCGACGGCGACCTCAAGCGGCGGCCGGCAACGCCCGCCGCCGAGTCGCCATTCAAGCTGAGCTCGTGGTTATGGGCCGGCTCGATGGGCGCGGTGGAATGGATCGGCCAGAGCTTGATGGTGCTGTTTCTGGTATTTTTTCTATTGCTGTCGGGCGACATGTTCAAGCGCAAACTGGTCAAGCTGACCGGGCCGACGATCTCGCAAAAAAGGATTACGGTGCACATGCTTGACGGCATCAACCGCTCGATCCAGCACTATATGTTCACGATGATGGTCACCAATGCGCTGGCGGCGCTGCTGATGTGGGGCGCGTTCCGCTGGATCGGACTCGAGAACGCCGGGGCATGGGCCTTGGCCGGCGGCTTTCTGCACATCATTCCCTACTTCGGGCCGCTGCTAACCGCGATCGCGACCGGTCTGGCTGCATTCATGCAATTCAGTACCTTTCCGATGCTGTTTCTGGTGGCCGGCAGCTCGCTCGCGATCGCGACCGTGGTCGGCATTTTCGTTACGACCTGGATGGCCGGCCGCATCACCAAAACGAATGCGGCGGCGGTTTTCATCGGGCTGCTGTTCTGGGGTTGGCTGTGGGGTATTTCCGGCCTGCTGCTCGGGATCCCGATCATAGTGATCGTGAAGGTGGTTTCCGAACATATCGCCGGACTGCAACTGGTCGCCGAATTGCTCGGCGAGTAACGAAGCATTCGATCCAAGTGAGGGATCTCGCGCCGGCGCATCAGCTAGGCGTGCGCCGGCGAAAATCTGAAATACAGTGAAGCAAGCCGATAGGCCGGATTTTGTTACGGCAGCGAATCTTGCGACCCGCCGCTATGACAGCCATTCCTCTAGGCGCCGAATTACTCCGGCGCTCAAGCTTCCTACCCGCACGCTCCGCGAGCCACATCAACGCGTGCCTATTTGGAATTGCACCGAGTGGAGGTTACCGCGTTTCACCGTAACTTAATACGCTCGTCTCTGTGGCCCTATTCCTCGCCTTATACCTGGGCAAAATTTGCTAGGCAAACTTCGCTTGCGGCTTTCAGCGGACGGCCGTTAACCGTCACCCTGCTCTATGGAGTCCGGACCTTCCTCCCGTTATCGCCGCGACCGAAGTCGCAACGATAACCAGCGGCTGTCTGGCTTGCTTCAGGCGGCATTGTAACGTAAGGAGCGTGCACGCAGGGCGCAATCATCACCGTGCTCATAGGCTAAGGCTTCTCGCCCCTTCCCCCTTGCAGGGGGAAGGTTGGGATGGGGGTAGGACGGTCGATCGGCAACGTGCATTATTTATCAACCGCACTACCCCGCGTCCATGTGTATCCGCTTGCAAGCGGATACCGCTACTCAGGCAGGAGGCATGCCTCCTGAATTCCCTGCTCCGCCCCTAACCCCCTGCAAGGGGGAGGGAACTCAACCCGGCATCACCAATGTTTGTGCAGATCTTCGTGCGATTGCCTGATCTTGTTCAACAAGTAGGATGGGTGCAACCCATCATTGCGGACGTGGATGATGGGTTGCACCCATCCTACGCGTTGCAAGACGGAAGGGGCGAGAAGCCTTAGCCGGCAACGATCTTTATGCAATCGCCCTGAGGGCGCAATTGTCACCGTGTTCAGGCCGCAATTTTTCTGTTACGTTAGCGTTTTTGGCAACTATGGCAATCACATGCACCGTGCAGATCCAAGCAATCGCAGCGGCGGCCAGATCCTGGTCGACGCCCTGAAAATTCACGGCGTCGAGCTCGCCTTCGGCGTTCCCGGCGAGAGTTATCTCGACGTGCTGGACGCGCTGTACGATGCGCCGATCCGCTTCATCGTCAATCGGCAAGAAGGCGGCGCCGCCTTCATGGCCGAAGCCTACGGCAAGCTCACCGGCAATCCCGGCATCTGCTTCGTCACGCGTGGTCCGGGCGCCACCAATGCATCGATCGGCGTCCATACCGCGTACCAGGATTCGACGCCGATGATCTTGTTCATCGGCCAGGTCGGCAGCGACTACACGGACCGGGAGGCGTTTCAGGAAATCGACTACCGCCGGATGTACGGACAGATGGCGAAATGGGTGGCCCAGATCGACCGTGCCGACCGCATCCCGGAATACATCGCGCATGCGTTTCAGGTCGCCACCAGCGGCCGCCCCGGCCCGGTGGTGCTGGCGCTACCTGAAGACATGCTGGTCGCGCGCGCCAGCGTGGCCGACACGCGCCGCTACATTCCGGTACAGGCATCGCCTTCGACTGCGCAAATCGCCCAGCTGCGCAACATGCTGGCAGCCGCACAACGGCCACTGGTATTGCTCGGCGGCGGCGGCTGGAACCAGGCCGCGTGCGACGATGTGCGCCGCTTCGCCGAAAGCAACCGGCTACCGGTTGCATGTGCGTTTCGCTTCCAGGATCTGCTCGACAACCATCATCCCAATTACATCGGCGATGTCGGCATCGGCATCAGTCCGAAACTGGCCGCGCGTGTCAGGAACGCCGATCTGATCCTGGCGATCGGACCGCGCCTCGGCGAAATGACGACCGGCGGCTACACGCTGATCGAAGCGCCGCTACCGCAACAGAAATTGATACACGTTCATGGCGGCGCCGAAGAACTCGGCAGCGTGTACCAGGCCGACCTGATGATCAACAGCGGCATGCCGCAGATCGCCGCGCTACTGGCCGCGATGGAACCGGTCGATGCCAAAGCCTGGCGGCACAGCTGCGCCGAAGCGCGCGCAGAACTGGATGCGTATCAGGCGCCGCCGCCCGTATTCCAGGATGGTCAGTCGCCGCTCGATCTGTGGCAAGTGGTGCAGGATGTGATGCAGGCGATACCAACCGACAGCATCGTCACCAACGGTGCCGGCAACTACGCGTCGTGGGCGCATCGCTTCTACCGCTATGGCGGGTTCCGCACTCAGCTGGCGCCCACCTCGGGCGCGATGGGCTATGGTGTCCCGGCCGGCATCGCCGCCAAGATCGCGGCGCCCGACCGCACCGTCGTCATTTTCGCCGGCGATGGCGAATACCTGATGAACGGCCAGGAACTGGCAACCGCGGTGCAATATCGCGCCGGCGTCGTGATCCTGGTCTTCAACAACCAGATGTTCGGCACAATACGCATGCACCAGGAGCGCCATTATCCGGGCAGGGTATCGGGCACACAGTTGCACAATCCCGATTTCGCCGCAGTGGCGCGGGCCTTCGGCGCGCATGGCGAAGTGGTCAATGCGACGGCCGAATTCGCGCCGGCGTTGCAACGCGCAGTCGCGCATACGCAATCGACACAGTTGCCGGCGCTGATCGAGCTGCGCTACGACGGCAACCTGATCACGCCGAATGCGACGCTGGAGGCAATTCGCGCTTCCGCATTGGCCGAAAAATAACGAAGCCATCGTTCCGCTGCGGCCCGGCAAGCGGGCCGCCAAACAGGGCGATTGCATGAAGATCGTTGCAGGCTAGGGCTTCTCGCCCCTTCCGTCTTGCCGCGCGTAGGATGGGTGCAACCCATCATCCACGTCCGCAATGATGGGTTGCACCCATCCTACTTGGTCCCCCTACAAGGCGGGAGGGGAGGGAACTCAACCCGGCAGCACCAATGTTCATGCGGTTCTTCGTGCAATTGCCCTGGATCGCCAAATTCTTCGCCCGCCGCGGTCGTGCGCACCGCCCGCGGCGTTGATTGTTATAAAAATCACACTATTGAAATTACGCTAATTGTTTCCATTTGAAACAAACGTCGCCTAAAAAATTCTTCCGCATATAGTTGGAACCGGTGCGTTGTTGGCCGGCCGATGCTGCCAGACAACCGCTTTCATTTCGCCTCCACGCTTGATCCAAAGCGGATTCTGGCCAACCGGGCAAGGTAATCTGGTTGGCAGATATGGATACACAACTCGAACGACTCAGGAGAAATCCCATGAAGAACAAATTCAAATTGATAGGACTGGCAGGCGCCATCTCGGCCGCCGCGTTGGTCGCGGCATGCGGTGGTGGTGGCGGCTCGCCATCCTCCTCCAACGGCACGCTCGGCGTGGCCATGACCGACGCGCCGTCCTGCGGCTTCGACGCGGTTAACATCACCGTCAACAAGGTGCGCGTCCACCAAAGCGCGACTGCCAGCGAGAACGATGCCGGCTGGACCGACATCACGCTGAACCCGGCCAGGAAAATCAATCTGCTGAACCTGACCAACGGTGCGCTGGAGGATCTGGGCCAAACACCTTTGACACCCGGCCACTATACCCAGCTGCGGCTAGTACTCGACGGCAATGCCGGTTCGGCGTTGGCCAATTCGGTGGTCGCGACCGGTAGCACCACTGAAGTCTCGCTCAATACACCGAGCGCAGTACAAAGCGGCATCAAGCTGATCAATGAATTCGACGTCGCCGCCGGTCAACGCGTCGACCTGGTGCTCGACTTCGATGCCTGCAAATCGGTCGTCAAAAAAGGCAACGGCGGCTTTGCGCTCAAGCCTGTGGTCAAGGTGGTGCCGACCGTACTCAATGGGATTGACGGCTTTATCAGCCCGGCCATGCTGAGCAAGCATGTGATGGTATCGGCCGAACAAAACGGGACGATCGTCAGTTCCACCGTACCCAATGCCACCACTGGCGAGTTCTTCCTGGCGCGCCTGGTACCGGGCAATTACGACGTCGTCATTACCGCCGACAATAGTGCAACCGCCGTCATCGCGGCAGTGCCGGTCGCCAGCACCACCAGTACGGTAGTGGTCAGCACCAACGCCGCGCCGATCAGTCTGGCAGCGGCAGCCACTGCAGACCGCACGATCAGCGGCATCGCGAGCCTCAATCCCGTTAGCAGCACTGAAGTTGCCTACGTCACTGCCAAGCAAAGCTTCGCCACCGGTCCGACGGTCGCGATCAAGTACCAGGGCGCAGACGTGACGACCGGCGCCTACACGCTCAGCCTGCCAACCGTGGCGCCGCAACTGGCCCCATACAGCGCGACCCTGCCGCTGGTGTTTACAACGCAGACCAACACGACACCCGGTACCGGCAAGTACAAGCTGGAGGCTTCGGCGAACGGCTATACGACGCTGTCGATCCTGTCAGTGGATATCTCGGTCGCCAACCAGGCTACAGTTAATTTCGCGCTGATTCCCTGATCGGCCGTAATTAAAAAGGCGCACATCCCGCAGTGGGGTGTGCGCTTTTTTTTTGCTGAACCGATTTGCATCAGTGCAGCCATCAATCCTTCGTTCGGCAGCACCGCGTGAGCCATGCACCCCGGATTCAGTAGTGCCAAAAGTTGCGTATGCCGCTAGGTGATGCTTTCAGAAAGAAATCCGGTAACTGTTCAGCCCGCTATGGTGCGGCGTGTTAGTTGCGGGCAGTAGACCGTTCGCCCTGAGTAGCCCGAAGGGCGTATCGAAGGGCCCTGAGTAGCCCGAAGGGCGTATCGAAGGGTCTGCTGACTCAAGCAATCCTTCGATACGCTTCCTTCGATACGCTCCCTTCGATACGCTCCGCTACTCAGGGCGAACGGACCTACTCAGGTCGAACGGACCTACTCAGGACGAACGGCCTTTTGTGCATCATTCATGCAACCCACCACTGCGGACTGAACAGTTATGAAATCGGCGAGATGCAGCAAGTTTTGGTTGCTGGTCGCTGGTTGCTGGTGGCTCGTTGTTCGTTGCTCGTTGCTCGTTGCTCGTTGCTCGTTGCTCGTTGCTCGTTGCTAAACAATAAGATAAAATGTTTAGCAACTGGAGGCCGTTATGAGATTTTCTGAGCTGAAATTATCGTCCCAGACCGCTTATGCCGAGCTGTTTGAGCAAACGCGTTCGTTTGAAATGACAAACGCACTGGCCGGGCTCAAAGGAAGCTTCCAAAAACTGGAGCGCAAGGGCAAATCCTATTGGTATTTTGCTTACAGAGATACCGACCAAAGAACCAGAATGGCGTACGTTGGGCCTGACGAAGCCAGAGTACAAGCGCTCGTCGCCAAGTTTGCCGAAATTCGACAAGACAAACCTCTTGCACCAGCTGCGCGCTCGGCTATTGCATTGGGATGCACGCCAGTCGCACCAAAGCATTTTAGAATCATTAAGCGCCTTGCCGAATACGGGTTCTTCCGCGCCGGAGGCATTCTTATCGGCACCCACGCATTTCTTGCTATAGGCAATATGCTGGGTGTTCGCTGGCTAGCTGGCGCGGCGACGCTTGATGTCGATTTTGCGCATGCCGGGCGAAATGTCTCGGTTGCCCTGCCTGCGTCGATCAAACTCGATGTCCTCGGAGCACTTGAGTCCCTTGAAATGGGCTTGCTGCCGATAACGCAATTCAACGGTTCGGCTGGCGCGCAATATCGCAACCCCAAAGACCAGGAGCTGCGGATAGATTTCGTCACCAGCATGACAAGGGATAACAAGACCGTAGTGCTGCCCGACCTCAACTTGGCGCTCGAACCCCTGAAATTCATGGAATTTTCGCTTGAGCAAACAACGCAAGGCTGCGTATTCGGAAACGCAGGCTCTTGTGCCGTTAATCTGCCGGCACCGGAACGATTTGCTGTTCACAAGCTCATCGTCTATGGGGAGCGGCCAGTCAGCGAGCGAGTCAAGTCTAAAAAGGACCTCTTGCAGGCAGCGAGCTTGGCAAGCTATTTTTCTGAAAATGGGCAGGCAGACGTATTTAACGCAGCTTGGCAAGATGCCTTGCAACGAGGCAAAGGCTGGAAAGAGCGAGCCCTTCAAGGTCGTAGTGCGTTGATAAGCCTCGCCCCGGACTTGGCTAACCCAGAGCTATGGGCGGATTGAATTACGACGTCGTCATCACCGCCGAAAACAGTGCAACCGCCGTCATCGCGGCAGTGCCGGTCGCCAGCACCACCAGTACGGTAGTAGTCAGCACCAGCGCCGCGCCGATCAGTCTGGCAGCGGCAGCCACTGCAGACCGCACGATCAGCGGCATCGCGAGCCTCAATCCCGTTAGCAGCACCGAGGTTGCCTACGTCACTGCCAAGCAAAGCTTCGCCGCCGGTCCGACGGTCGCGATCAAGTACCAGGGTGCAGACGTGACGACCGGCGCCTACACGCTCAGCCTGCCAACCGTGGCGCCGCAACTGGCCCCATACAGCGCGACCCTGCCGTTGGTGTTTGCAACGCAGACCACCACGACACCTGGTACCGGCAAGTACAAGCTGGAGGCTTCGGCGAACGGCTATACAACGCTGTCGATCCTGTCGGTGGATATCTCGGTCGCCAACCAGACTGCAGTTAATTTCGCGCTGATTCCCTGATCGGCCGTAATTAAAAAGCGCACATCCCGCAGTGGGGTGTGCGCTTTTTTTTGCGGAACCGATTTGCATCAGTGCGGGCATCAATCCCCCGTTCGACAGCACCGCGCAAGCCATGCACCCCGGATTCTGTAATGCCAAAAGTTGCGAATATGCCGCTAAGTGATGCTTTCAGAAAGAAATCCGGAAACTGTTCAGCCCGCTATGGTGCGGCGTGTCAGTTACAGGCAGTGGACCGTTCGCCCTGAGTAGCCCGAAGGGCGTATCGAAGGGTCTGCTGACTCAAGCAATCCTTCGATACGCTTCACTACTCAGGGCGAACGGATCTACTCATGGCAACCGGACCCACTCAGGGCGAATGGTCTCTTGTGCATCTTCATTCAACGCTAGCCTGCGGACTGAACAGTTACGAAATCCGCGAGATGCAGCAAGTGCTGGTTGCTGGTTATACGGTAATCGGCTGGATGGGCGTGGCGATCATGCTGATCGCGGTGGTGGCGATGTTTGCGACGATGTAAGGTCAGTTCGAGGGCGATGCAACGCCAACGGTACGCTACTTGGCAAGCAAGATACCTAATATCTCGATGTTGGCCGAGAAGAGTGCGAACGCCTCCACCTAAAATTTAGCGGTTCTGGTATGCGCTTGCATCGAAACTTTCGGAGTACGGATTATGGCGCGGGAGCGCAAAGGTGACCCTCAGTCCTCTGCGACCCGCGCGAATTCACCTATTTTAGAAAACCGTAAATGTTATGTTTGCCTTTTGGCCATCTGCGCTGGTGACAGTAAGCAAAGCAGTCCCGACTGCTATACCTTGAGCGTTGAACGATGTACTGGAGCTTCCAACAACGTTCGCGATTCCCGGTGCGCTCGAAGTAAAGGAATACGGTGCGATACCTCCGGTGATCTGGAAGGCCAGTATCTCAGTAACATGGGCGTTCGCAGAAGCGGGCGCTGTTTGCAACAGAGGATTGTTCGGGCAGGTGAGATGCGCCAACGGTATGGTGATCGTAGCCGTCGCTGCCCTAGATTGGCTATCAAGTACAGTGACGGTTGCCACCCTAGGAACAGTAACTGTCTTAAGCCCATCTACGTCAGTGTCTGGACTCAGGAACTGTGAGAGAACACTGGCCATAAAGAAGGATTTTGTTCCGAGGGGCATGGCAGCGCTGACCGGTACAGCAATGTTGTCACTGGTGAAGATGGTAAATGGGGCAGTTCCACCAGAAAAAATAAACGGTATGTTAGTGGTGCAGTCGCCTGTCGTAATTGAGGCGGGAAAGATAGATGGCGGTGTTCCCGCTGCTCCTATCCCTAGGACCGTCACGTTAATCGTCACAGACTTACCAGTTGAATCCACGATGGCAATCGGCACAGCGCCCGCCAATATGCTGGTCGCCGCTATGCTGTTGATGGTCAGGGTTGTACCGGCGAGGGTCGTTGTGACTGCGCTCGTATTGCCGCTGGTGGCCGTGTAGGGCGCAGTACCTCCGCCCACGGTGTAGGTCGCACTTCCACCAGAAGTCATGGTGACAGCACTCGGGGCGGTAGTGAAGAGGGTCGCGGCAATAGCCGCTGTAGCAGGTGTAATGGCGGTACAACTGCTGGGTGCAGCAACTCCACTCGCGCAGTTTGCGGCCAGCACGTTCGTGGGTTCACCACCACTGCCACCACATCCACCAAGGCCGACTGCCACAAACAGGGCACAAGTTTTGATTAGCTTGATCGCTTTTATATTCACGATTACACCTTTTATTGATTGCGGCAAAGATGGCGCCACCGCATCGCCTTGCTAGGCATGTATCAATAGCGTTTTACGATCCGCCTGATACGTGCCCGCTCCCTGTTACACAAAACACACCTTTTCACTTTGAGATAAAGTAGGCAGCATATCGCGCGCGCTCACTCAAACAAAGCCAACTCTTTCAACTCTTTTCGTCAAGCAGCGGCACAACTTTTTTCGCCAGTTTCATTGGCGCCAAGTTCAATCTGAACAGGGCCACATTACTGATGACGTCCTTGCCAAGCACCAGTTGCACATCGACGGTGTCGCGCAGGTTCGCATTGCCTACCAGTCTGGTCGGCTTATTGAATTGCTGACTGATCCGCAGTGCTTCGTCATGGAAGCCATCGCGATACCGGACCGTCGTTTCCAGCTGCCGATAAGGTTTCTGATTGGTCAGGCGCGAGGGCGCAAAGCCCTGGCTTGCCATGGTGGCGCCGATTCGCCTGGCCAGGCCTGGTACGCCGTTGCCGTTGGCAATTTCCATTCTGAATTTTCTGTCTGCCGTGGCAAAAGCGCCGGACTCGCGAGGTTCAGCCGGCGCGGTGACTGACGGCTCGATCGATGTCACTGCGGCCGCTGCCATCGTTGCCGCAGGGGTGGTCAGTGCGGCCGCCACAACAGCCAATTCGCCAGCCGTGAATGTCGGTGCCACCGCTGATGGCTCGTTCCATTCGACGGCAGGCACTGCGGTCGATGCAATCGCGGCGGCAGGGGTGGTCGGCGCGGCCGCCACAACAGCCAATTCGCCAGCCGCAAATACTGGCGTCGGGGCTGACAGCTCGTTCGATGCGACGGCGGGCGATGCGGACCATGCTATCTCTGCAGCAGGGGTGGTCGGTGCGGCCGGCACTACAGCAAGTTCGCCAGCCGCTAATACTGGCGTCGCGGCCGACGGCTCGTTCCATTCGACTGCAGCCGCTGCGGTCGATGCTATCGTTGCGGCAGGGGTGGTCGGTGCGACCGGCACGACGACAGCCGGTTCGCCAGACGTAAACACCCGGGAAGTCGCCTCCAGCGCAGTCGACGGTCCTGCAGCAACGGTTTGCAGCGCAATCGGCGCGGCAGGATTGGTCAGCGCGATCGAGTCCGGCGACTGTTCGCCGCGACCGGCAACGGCCAGCGACGCATCGCCGGCAGCGGAACCTGGCGTGGCCGCGGCACGCGCTGTCAACGCATTCGCGCGTGCGAATGCGAGCTGCGCGCGCTGCTGCTCGCCCAGCTGGTGATAGACCGATCCCAGATTATTGTAGGGACGCGGATTGTCGGGATCGATGGCGATCGCCTTGTCGAAGGCGGCCACCGCCTCGGCATAGCTGCCCTGCAAATAATAGGTATAGCCGAGATTGTTGTAGATGTGCGCCAGCTGTGGCGCCAACTTCAGGATTGCGGAGAACTCCTCGATTGCCGCGTCGTATTTTCCTTGCGTTGAATAGATCGTGCCGAGCGCGCTGCGTGCTTCGATATAGTCGGCATGCTGCTGCACCGCCTTGCGGTAGGCGTCGGCCGCCTGTTCCAGCCGGTTCTGGCCCTGATAATAGCGCCCCAGCTGATACAGACCGCGCGCGTTGCCGTCGGAATTGCGGATACTTAATACCGGCTCGATTCGCATCGCTGAATTTGTCGAGCTCGGCGGGGCGCCAACGGGTGCGCTGCAACTGAGCAATACCGGCAGGCTGCAAGCCAGCGGCAACAGTCGGAACTTGTTCATCGCAATCTCCTTATCCTTGCCCTGACATCATCGGCAACAGCACCCGATAGATCTGAATCATTGCCGGTCCCAGCAGCACCAGCATGATGGCCGGGAAGATGCAGAAGATCAGCGGGAACAGCAGCTTCACCGCAATCTTGGCCGCGGCCTCTTCCGCCCGTTGACGCCGCTTGGTGCGCAGGGTATCCGAATGCACCCGCAGTGAATCACCGATACTGGTGCCGAAACGCTCGGCCTGGATCAGCATCGCCACCAGCGTGTCGACATCCTCGACCCCGGTGCGCATCGCCAGGTTGCGCAGCGCCTTTTCCTTGCTGTTGCCGGCGCGCAGCTCCAGCGTCACCAGGTGCAGCTCCTCGCTGACCACCGGCGCCGATACCGCCATCTCCGACGCCACCCGCGCGATCGCCGCGTCCATCGCCAGGCCGGCTTCGATACACACCACCATCAGGTCGAGCGCATCGGGAAAGTGTTCGAAAACGGCCAACTGGCGCGCCGCCACCATGCGCGACAGGACCAGATTCGGCAAATAGAATCCGATCGCCGACGCCAGCAATAGGTAGAACATGGTCGACGTCGAATTTAGCGTCGGGTGGGACAAAATCAGGACCGGCCACAGCAGGATCGGTCCGACGACGGCCAGCAAGGTCTTGGCGCCGAAATAGATCACCGGTGCCTGCTCGCCCCTGAATCCGGCATTCATGAAGCGAGTACGCAGCGACGATTTCTCCCATCCATCTTCCGGTAACGACAGTTTGGCTAGTGGCCCGGACAGCTTGGCGACGCGGGCTACCCAGGCATCAGCCATCTTTTCGGCTTTCCCCCCGTGGTTATCGACAAAGCTGTGCAGCCGTTGCTGCACCTGGCTCGGTACCAGATAACGCATCATCAGCATCGCGAAGCCGAACACGGCGACAAAGACGACGCCCAGATAAACCATGTAGATTGCAGGCATGACATTCCCCTCTTCAACCAGATCAACCCCGGATCAAACCCTGATGCGGATCACTTTGCGCATCCAGACGATGCCGAACAGCATGAACACCGCCATCCAAACCAACAATTTCTTGCCAACCGGATCGGTCCACAGTAATTTCATAAATTCGGGATTGATGAGGCTCATCAAAGCGGCCAGCGCAAACGGCAGCAGGCTCAGTATCCAGGCCGACAGACGTCCTTCGGCCGACAACACGCGGATCTGCCCGAACAGCTTGAGCCGCTCGCGTACGATGGTCGCGATGTTGCCGAGTAGCTCGGTCAAATTGCCACCGGTTTCGCGCTGGATCAGCACCGCCACCACAAAGTAACCGATATCGGTGCCCGGCACGCGGGCCGACAGATTAATCAGCGCATCCTGCATCGACACGCCATAATTCACCTCGTCGAACACGATGCGAAACTCGCCGGCGATCGGGTCAGTCATTTCTTCACCCACCATCTGGATCGCTGACGGCAAGGCATGGCCGGCCCGCAAGGCCCGACTCAGCAAGTCCAGCGCGTCCGGCAATTGTTCCTCGATGCGCGTCAAGCGTTTGCGGCGTTTGCGCACCACCCACAACCAGGGCAAGGTGGCGGCGGCGGCGGCGACCACTAACGTCACGATTGCAGGCGCATGAAACATCAACAGGACCAACAACGCCACCACAGCGCAAGCGGCCGAAGCCAGACCGAACTGCGACACATTCAATGTCGAGCCGGACTGCTGCAGCAGTCGGTCCAGGTTATGCACGCGCCGGATCTGCAGCAACAGGCGTTGCATATCGGGCGATTCACTCAATAGCCGCTTCTTCAAAATCGAAACGTCGCTTTGCGCGCTATGGCTGCCGGCCGACATCGCCTGCAGGCGACGCGCAATCCGCTTGGCTTCCGGCCCGCGCGACGAATTCCAGGTCACGTACACGCCTTCGATCAGCAATACCACCGCGACAAAAATCGCCAGCCCAAACAGGATGTAGAGATAGTCCATGTCAACCTCCGGCTCAGCTCTTTACTTCGTAGACGCGGGACGGATCGAACAGCGAATCCGGCAGCTCGATGCCATGCACCCGCAGGCGCTCGTAAAAGCGCGGCCGCACGCCAGTCGCGCAGAAATGTCCGGACACCGCGCCGCTGGTGGTGATGCCGGTCTGGCGGAAGCTGAAGATTTCCTGCATCGTGATGATGTCGCCTTCCATCCCGGTAATCTCCTGGATGCTGACCACCTTGCGCTTGCCGTCCGACAACCGGGCGATCTGCAGTACCACTGTGATGGCCGAACTGATCTGATGCCGCGCCACTTTCGATGGCAGATTCAGGCCAGCCAGTCCAATCATGTTTTCCAGCCGGGTCAGTGCGTCGCGCGGCGTGTTGGCGTGAATCGTTGCCAGCGAACCCTCATGACCGGTATTCATCGCCTGCAGCATGTCGATCGCCTCGGCACCGCGCACCTCGCCCAGGATGATGCGATCCGGCCGCATCCGCAATGCATTCTTGACCAGCGAGCGTTGCGTGATTTCGCCCTTGCCTTCGATGTTCGGTGGTCGCGATTCGAGCCGCACCACATGGGGTTGCTGTAGCTGCAGCTCGGCCGCATCTTCGATCGTGACGATCCGTTCGGTGGTACCGATAAAGCTCGACAGGATGTTGAGCATGGTGGTCTTGCCGCCGCCGGTGCCACCCGAGATGATCATGTTGACCTTGGCCTTTGCCAGCCCCCGCAGCAACTGCGCCATCTCTGGAATCAGGCTCTGATATTCGATGAAGTTATCCATCGTCAGCGGCTTGGCGGCAAAGCGGCGGATCGACATGATCGGACCGTCGATCGCCAACGGTGGAATGATCACGTTGACGCGCGACCCGTCCGGCAGCCGGGCATCGACCATCGGGCTCGATTCGTCGACCCGGCGGCCGACACGCGACACGATCTTGTCGATGATCTTCATCAGGTGCGCATTGTCATTGAAACTGATGTCGGTGGTTTCCAGTTTACCGAATCGCTCGACAAAAACCTGCTTGTGGGTATTGACCAGGATGTCGGAAATCGTGGGGTCCGACATCAATAATTCCAGCGGTCCTAGCCCCAGCATCTCATCCTGAATGTCGCGCACCAGGTTCTTGCGCTCGACGTCGTTGACCACGACGTTTTCGGCATTCAGCAATTCACCGACCAGATTCTTCAGCTCTTCGCGCAGTTGCTGCTCGCTCAGGCTTTCCATCACCTGCAGGTCGATGCGCTCAAGGAGAGTGCTGTGGATCCGCATCTTCAGCGCGCGGTAGGCGCGATGGTCGTTCGATCGGCTATGCAGGCTGGTCACACCGGCCAGGCCCGCGTCGTTTTCATTGGTTTCCAGTCGGTCTCGTAATGACATGATGCATCCTCTTTGTGCTTATGCCGCGGTAGTTCGCTGACGCTGGCGGCTGGTTCCGGTGTGTCACGTGTTTGATGCTGATTTCAATCCTGGACCTACGCAAACGAGACAGAAAGCAGGATGGATGCAACCCATCTTTCTCCCTTGTCGCTTAATGATGGGTTCCACCCGTCCTACAAAATTACGCATTTTGCGTAACTCCCACAAAAATATACTAGTCCGTGTATTTGCAGAAACCCAATGAATACGAGGGCACTACGGTATTTTTTGCCTATACTCCTTCATATTCACCATCATGCGCGCTTGAATACGCGTGTAATCCAGCTGCCGCCGTCCTGCTCCGGTTCGCGCGCCAGTGCCTCACTCCACTCCTGCAACGTCTTGGTGATTGGGCTATTGCGCGCCAGTTTGGCAATCGGAATGCCCTGGTTGACCGACGTGGCGGCCGCGTCGTAGTGATTCGGCACCGTATACATCACCTTGTTGCCGAGTGACTGTTCCAGATCCTTGAGCCCGATGTCGCCGCCTTTTTCGAAGCGGTTGACCACCAACTGGACCTTGTTCTTGGCGTAATCGAGCGTGCGGAACACGTCGAGCAATCGCTTGCCATCGCGAATGAAGGGCAGCGTGATCTGCAACACCGTAAAAATCATGTCCGCATGATCCAGTGCCTTGATGGTCTGCGCGTCCAGATTGCGGCCGACGTCGAGCACCACAAAATCGTACTGATGACGTGCCAGCTTCAGCAGCGCATCGATGTGGTCCGGTTTGACTTCCATCCCGTGCGCCGGGTCCTCGGGTGCTGCCAGCACGCTCAGATTACGATCGACGCTGACCATGCTCGCTTCCAGCAAGGCCGGGTCTAGCCGGTGAATGCCGCGCGCCACATCGGTCAGGGTCGTGGCTGGCTTCTGATCGGACAGGAATAGCAGCGCATCACCGAATTGCAAATTGAGATCGATCAGCGCGACCTTCTTGCCGCCCTGGGCCAGTGCATAGGCCAGATTCGCGGCCAGGAAGGTGGCGCCACTGCCCCCCTTGCAAGAGATGAAGGACAGAATCTTGCCCTGCTTGCGCGGTGCAAAACCGAGCTTGTGCTGAATCCGGTCGAGCGCGGCCTTCAGCGCCTCGGCATTGATCGGTGACGGCAACACCTCGCGCACGCCGGCCCGCATCGCCTGGATCAGGAAATCCGGCGATTGCTGCTCGCACAGCACGATGAAGGCCATATTCGGATACAGATGGCCGAGCTGCTCTAGCGGCTCCAGATCGCTGCGCCCGTCGCATGCACTGTCGACGATCAAAACGTCAGGTACCGTTTGATTAATCCGCGATGCCAGCACCTGAAGTGATCCTTCGACGGCGTTAATACTGGCAGCAAAAGAGACACCATGCACAGCATCGACGATCGCGTCCAGATGCTTTTTACTGGGGGAAATCACCGTGATATGAAAATCATTCATGGCCGTCACCTTGCTCATACTTTCTTTATCTACGATGGATAACATGGGTTTGTTCATTTTTCCCGCCTACAGTCAGATTGTTAACGACGCTGTCTTGACATCATGTCCCGCTGAAGCCCAAGCTCTCCACCGGCATCCGTACAGTCGATATCGGAATAGGGATGCTCAGGCTCAACGTCGACAACGACCCTGCTCCGGCAGAAAGAAAGCCGATCAAAGGAACAAACGGAATTGGCTCACATGCACCCGCCGTGCATACCTTTACTTCAACGTAACGAATGCAACTATCGGTTCTCGTTGCATCCAGGCAGGCTGAAATGTTGTCACCGGGGTCGAGCGGCATCACGGCTGGCACCGTTCCGGCTGCATTCAGATATTGGATGTTGATATTGGCATTGCTGACTTCAGCAGACGCAGGCAGCGTGCCGTCCGAAGTGCGAAACACTGCCAGGCGCTTGATAGCCGTAATTGCGGTGGCGTTAGAAAAGTCGGTGACAACGGCCATTCGCGCCGCATTGCGGCTCACTTCTTGTACCGTATTCCACAGATAAATCAGACGCCCGAACTCGAGCGTGCCGAAGAACAAAACCAGGAAAATCGGGAGAACCAACGCGAGTTCGACCGCAGCCGCACCGCATTGGGATGGCATGGCTTTTATTGAGGCAAAAGATGGCGTTTTCATTTGGGCACTCAATTCATGTAACGCATCGTGGTATAGGGCGACAGAGGGATATTGCCGAAGCCGCCCCCATATACCTTGATAAAAGGAACCATCGCGCCGATGGCGATATTAAATCCGGTAATGCTGACCCTGACATTCGCCGGCGCGGTGCCGTCGACACAGCCGACAACACTGAAACCGGGGGATGGCCCGAGGCACTCGACCAACACATTGGTGGCGACGTCCAGATTGGGACTGACTCTGGCGGCATTTGCCGCAGTCGCGGCAATACTTTGAGCAGTCCCCACGCCGCTTGAGTTCAGACTTGCGACAGGCCAGCTGGACATCAACCGGGCGCCATCCCGCGTCGCCTTGGTCAGCGCATCGGCATACCAAAACACACGGCCGAATTCGATGATGCCGGCGATAATGAACATCATCACAATGATCAAGAATGCCAGTTCGACCGCAGCTGCGCCGCATTGCATGCGCATCGACGCGTTCGATGGAAAATTTTTTGTCCGCATGGTGGTCACCTGTAGAGCTTGATCTCAGCGGTGGGGATCGGATCGATCAAGCCGGCAAACTCCGCTTGCAGCTTCTGTGGAGACCCGGAGAGGTCCGCCGGCACTTGCATGAAAAAGCGACCGATGCCCAATATCGGAATTGACTGGCAAGATCCGCTTCCGGTGACGGCAGGACAATTTGCAATCGCCAGATGCAGTACGCGCCGTTTGGCTGTACCGGGATTCGTTGTCGGTGCCAGGAAATAATTGCTGCCACTGGGCTGCGAGTAAGGTGATTCAGTCGTCCCCGCAAGACCACCCGGATAAGTCGTTTCAGCACTCAAGGCGGGACTGGGGTATAGCTTCGGCCAATCTGCCGGCGTAAACGGGGCGCCAGGTGTAGCGTTCGGCGAAGTGCCTACGGCTTTCACTGCGCGGCTGTATGACCACAACACGCCATAATCATCCTTGGTCGTGATCCCGGCCAGGTTAAAAGTTTGGCGGGTATTTGGTGTGGTCAAGGTTGCCGGATCCATCCACGTGTTGGGAAACGCTGCCGAATTGACGGGCGACATCTTCGGGCATGATGACGATGTGCATGGATAATCTCTGATGTTGATATCCGGTGGCGCCTGCGCTGGTATGCAGACCGAAGGGCCACTATAGTCATTGAATCGGGAGTTCAGCGCCGCCTGGATTTTGCCCGCCGATAGCCCCGTGTTGCCATACACGGTCCCTGATGTTGAGACAATTACAGCTGATGACCCGCTGCAGATAAATGGTGCGGTAGTATTGGCGCTGGCACTGGACGGGTTGCACGGGTTCGGGTACACGTCAACCGGGTCCAGCAGGTAAGGATTAGATGGCCCGCCCAGCGGGCCTAATTCAAATACGTTATAACTTACCCCGCGCCTGAATCCGAATTCGGTCAATTCGTTATCCGGACCAGGCGGAGTGGTGGGCCTGGTCCCGCCTTTATTAAGATCGATCGCACACACGCCAATGGGTGTGACATCATTGACAAACCGCCCCGCCACTGCCATCCCGAACGTCGACGTGTTGGTACTGGTCGCACTTGCCGTCAGCGCCGGCACCATCCGCATGAAATAAGAGGTCAGGCTGGCAGATGGAATATTCACCTTCAGAAAGGTTTTATTCGAGGCCAGCGCATTGGACGTCACGCTACTTGCCAGCACCATACACGCATCAGCGGGGCAACTACCTACCCAGATATTGCTCGCAGATGTTGTGATACTCGTGTTGCCATTAAAAGAAAATGACGTCCTGTTTTGCCCTGCAATCGCGTTCGCTGTTGCGACGGCCTTATTCACGCCGGCCTGTGTTTGATCAAGATCCTTCGCGCCCGCCAGCGCCGCCGCATCGGCGGCGTTCTGCAACTCGGTGCGCACCACATAAAGGCGCCCCAGGTCCAAGGCGAATCCCATGCAAGCGAACAAAACGATCAACGATAGGGCGAACATGATCGCAATGGTGCCGCTCTGACGATGTTGCGCGATGAATATTCGCCTCATGATTACAAAACCTCCGTATTTTTATTGTCAGTCCGAATTACTGACTCTGACCGCTGCCCACGCCGATGGTGAATACGTTGGCCGGCGGCGTCGGTGCCTTGAACGATTTGTTATAGAGCTCGATTGCCGAGTGTGCCGCCTGGCCGTCCATCGCCGGGTTATTCGGGTTGCTGGAAGCGTCGGGATTGAGAACCTGCTGCGCCATCAATACCTTGACGCTGTCGCCGAAATGGCTGTCGTAGGTCGGTGTGGTCGCGACGCAACCGGTAAGCACGCCGATGCCGATGCTGCCTGCCACCCATTTCAGAACGGTCGATGTCGTTTTCATCTTGGTCTCCTTATTTCATCTCAAAACCGGAAGGGCCGGCGTTTTGCTGGCTCGGCTTTGGCGCCGCAGTGTTGGCACTGGTAGCTGTCGTTGTCTTTGGTGTCGCTTGTGCATCCGGGGCCGAGCCCTCCATTTTTCCGCCAAGGAAGAATTCGGCGCGATTCGGTTGGATGAATTGATCGGTCGGCAACGCATAGTCCGGCGGCAGCGGCTTCACCAGATGCGGCGTGATGATGAACACCAGCTCGGTCCGGTCGGTCTGGAAGTCGCTGCTGCGGAACAGGGTGCCCAGTACCGGCACTTCACCCAGCACCGGCAGTGCCTTGATGTTTTGCGTCACGTTGTTCTTGATCAGGCCGGCAATGGCAAAGCTCTGGCCGTCGAACAGCTGCACCGTAGTCGAAGCGCGACGCGTCGTGATCAAGGGCAGCACCGCTGTGCCGCCGGTGGCAGCCGCACTAATGCCGACCCCTTCACGCGACAGCTCGGATACTTCCGGCGCCACGCGCAGATTGATACGGCCGCCATTCAGTACGGTCGGCGTGAAACGCAGGCCGACACCAAACTCCTTTTCTTCCAGCGTAACTTTGAGTATGCCGTTGCTGTCGCTTTGCGAGACCGGGATGAAGATCCTGCCGCCAGCGAGGAAGCTGCCCTCCTGTCCGCTGATCGCCATGATGGTTGGCTCGGCCAGGATCTTGACCAGGCCGTCCTTGTTCTGCGCATCCAGCGTGACGAATTCGCCGGTAGTGGTCTTGGTCAGATTCAATACACCGGCACTGCTGGTCAGGAAATTGGATACCAGGCTCGCGGCCCAGTTGCCGCGATGCAAAGCGGCGGAGAAGTTGACGCCGAGCTGGTCGAGCAAGGTCTTGGATACTTCGGCCACTTTCACTTCCAGCATCACTTGCTGCGGCGCGGCCACCGATAGCATGTTGACGATCCGTTCGTTGCCCTTGTCACCGCCCGCGCCTCCCGCAGCACCGCCACCCGCCTTACGCACATAGGCATTGGCGATCGACATCGCCTTGTCGGCGGCAATCGCATCGCTGACGCTGCCGCTGAGCACCAGCGAGTCGGCTGCCGCGCCGATTCTGATGTTTTTTTCCTCCGGCATCAGCTGGCTCAGTTTCGACTGCACCGCGGCGGTGTCAACGCCGACCGATACCTCGACCATCGCGCAGCGCCCTTCCCGATTCTGAAACATCAGGTTGGTGGAGCCTACTTTCTTCCCGAACACGAAGAACATTGCACGCGGATCGCGCGACACGGTCGGTTCCACCTGTACCACTTCAGGATCGCCGATGGTGCGCAGCCAGGCCGGCGACGGCAAATGCAGCTGCTGCAAATCGAGCAGGCCAGACTTGCCCTCGGGCAGATTGACATTGGCGGCCGGCGCAAATTCGCCCGAGCACACCGGCACGTTCATCGCGCGAGGCGCCGCCGCCGACTTGGCCTGCGGGTCCGACGCCTTCAGGACCGGGTTCTGCATCGCGATCTTCGCCGATCCTTTCTGCGGTGCGGCGTTGGTCAGTGCAGCGGTCTCGGCAGCAGGCTGCGCATGGGCCGGCAAGGCCAGCGTCGCCATGACGCCGGTCGTCGCGACCGCGAACAACAGCCGGTTGCGCCCGATGCAATTCCTGTTTTTATTGTTCATGCTTTCCCCCTATTTTTATGCACGTTTTTAGTAGCACTGGGTCATGCGACCGGAGCCCGTGATGACTTGCTGGCATTGTTCTAGCGCTGGTTGATATTCCGCGACTCTGATCGCCGGCTTTCTCGGTTTGGAAATTTTCAGTACCGCTGGCTTGACGGCCGGGGCTGCTTCCGGCGTGGCGGTGTTGGTCGCGTACAGCAAGGTTTGCTTGGTCGCACCTTCCGTGACGGTTGGTTTCAGGTCGACCTGGTTACGCAGTACCAGTGACAGCTGGCCGACGCTACGGGCGAGGTCCAGCTTTTCCGCCTGCTCGGGTGTCACTTCGAGCGTGACCGCGGTGACGACCTTGGGCTTGGTGTCGTTCTGGCTGGATTCTTGCGCGACTGCCAGCACCAGGATGCGTTCCAGCACCAGCTTGGAAATGTTCTGATCCTTGTTGGTGGCGGTTTTGCTGCGTTCATCCTGGGTGCTGACGAGGATATCGACGAAGTTCCCCGGCAGCGCAAAACCGGCGACGCCGATCACGTCGTTGACGCGCACTGTCATCGCCCGCTTGCCGTCGGCCACCACCGCCGACAGACCGCCGGTCGCACCGACCGGGGCCAGCTTGGTTTCTATCAATGGTTCGCCGCGCTGCAGGCTGACCCGGGTCACCCTGGTGTCGAGTGCCTTGAGGTCGGTAAAGCTGCCGCTCGGCACGCTGCCGGCAGGCCAGTCGGTCAGGCGGATCATGTCGGGCGTCAGGCGGGTGCCCAGGTTCACGTCCGTCGCCACCACCACCACCTTGTTGGTACTGAGCGTGGCTTGCTGGGATATCCAGCGCGACGCCAGCACGACCGCCGACAGCGCGGCAAGGATCGAGACCCCGATCATGACAAATGCCCTGGTGTTTTTCATATATCCCCCTGCGTTCTTCGGTTAATCGATCCGGTGACGGTGGTGTCGAATTACATCTGTGGTGGTGTGGCTGTACTAGCCGCAATCTACCCGTTCGGCATGAAGTAATTGCCCCACGCCCAGTCCATTGCGTCCGCAGTCAGCGACGGCAGGCGCCCCTCATACAGCGCCAGATCGCGGACCTGGCCCAGCAGGTCACGCGGGTAGCAGGCGAGCAGCGCGCGGCCTTCCTTGTAGTGATACTCATGTAGCAAATAATGCAGCGCAGAGTCAGAAAACGGGATCGCCAACTCGCTGCATACCTGGCGAAACACCTGCCGATACTGTTGCTCGTTCAGCGGCCCGATCTCGATCTTGTAACCGAGCCGGCGCAGGAAGGCCTCATCGGCCAGCTCCTTCGGATCTTGATTGGATGAGAACACCACGATCACATCGAACGGAATCTGAAACTTGTAGCCGGTATGCAGGGTGAGGTAATCGCGACGGCGGTCGAGCGGCACGATCCAGCGATTCATCAGGTCTTGCGGCGACACCAGCTGCCGTCCGAGGTCGTCAATGACGAACACGCCGTTGTTGGCCTTGACGTGCGGCGGCGCCTGGTAGTAGCGAGTGCTGTCGTCAAAATCCAGATCGAGCGTGTCGAGAGTCAGTTCGCCGCCGCTGATCGCAATCGGCCGCAGACAGGGCAGCCAGCGCGCGTCGGACACACTCTTGCGATCGAGATTGGCGTTGACCACGGCTTTTTGCATCTTCAGTTGATGCACGTGTGGGTCGTAGACCTGGATGACCTCGTTATCGACTGCTATTGCATAAGGGATCGCGATATAGTCCGACAGCAGGCGTGCCAGATTTTCGGCAATATAAGTTTTTCCGCTGCCGGCCGGGCCGTAAATCATGATCGCGCGCCCGGAATTCATCGCCGCGCCGAGCTGATCACGCACCTTATCGTGCATCACGAAGTCGCCGTAACCGGCCTCCATGACGGTGCGGGTATAGCGTACGTCGCGGATCGACTGGCGCAAAATTTGCGCGGCGTAGGCGTCCAGGCTGACCGGCGCCGGTCCCGCGTACTGGCAACGATTCAGGAAGTCGCTGGCGCGCGCGCGTCCGGTATCGGTCAACTGAAAAAAGGTGCTGGCGCTGGTGTCACCCCGGCTGGACAGCTCGCACAGGTGCTCGGCGCGCATGAAGTCGAGCAAGGACTCCAGCACGACCGCATGCAATTTGACGTGGCTGGAAAGGTCGGCCAGGCTCATGCGGCCGCGCAGGAACAACACCTTGCACAACAGCTCGGTCAGGAACAAAAAATCAAGACCGGTTTCCTCGACCGTGCGCGGCGATTGCGGCAGCGTGGACGGCGTGCTCGTGCCATCGCCACTGGCGGCCAGGTTCATGGTAGTCATGACGCTCCTCCCTGCTGCTATTATCGGGTTGGTGGCTTAGGTGCTTGCTGCGGCCGCCAACGGGCTTATTGGTACTAAATTGGTACTAAAGGAATTTCAGGAAATTCATATTGCCGCCGCGCTGCAGCGCGATGTAAATAAACGTACCCGCCGCAATCGCGATCCCATAAGGCAGCTTGCCGGCCGATACTGGTGCTGCGTCAAGTGTCGGCATTTCACGTATTGCCACCTTGAAAATACTTCCCCACAGCATGGTGCGCACATTGACCAACAGCCGCCCCATGCTGCCTCGATACATGGTGATCATCAGAGCCAGAACGCCACCCACGATAAAGGTCGTGATGATGGTGCCAACAATCGCATTCGGCCCTAGAAAGGCACCGGCCATCGCCGTCAGTTTCACATCGCCGGCCCCCATGCCCTTCAACACGTATAGCGGCAGCATGATCACCAAACCTAAGGCCATGCCACCCAATGCCTTGTTAAAACCGAGTGCGCCGGTCAGCGAACTGACAAATCCATAACCCAGTGGCAACACACTGTTGAGCAGCAATCCGAGCCCGGCGCCGGCTAACACCAACCAATTGGGAATGCGGTGACTCTTCACATCGCTCCAGACCGCAACTAGTAACAGCGCGCACAGCAGGCCGATCACGATGACGGCATTTAGGGTCGGGGTTAAATAGTCCATTTTTCTCTCTGTCATTCCGTATTGTCGGTAACACTTTCTTTTAAACCTGCGCCATCCCAACACTTTTATGAGCTAGCCTTCTGAGAGGCGTGTGCATAAACAGTTACCAAGCGGTTACGTGCAAGGGGTGAAGCTGGGTGGTAACGTATAAATATTGGTTGCCACTGCGGTAGCTAAACCTTGGAAAACGCCACAGAGATCTTTACCAAGTACTGTGGCGCCAGCGGCGCCTGTGAGTGCGATTAGCGCCCCCAGCAATGCATATTCGACAGCGACGGCGCCTTCTTCATCTTGCATAAATTTCTTGATGGCATTCATTGGAACCCCCTTAAATTTACTGGACTTACCCTGCTGCCACCGACCGCAGTGCGTGGTTCGGATTTCTTACTGAATTACTTTGCGCTTAACGACATTGTTTGAAACTTTATCGCTTGCACCCAACCCGCCTGTCCTCTTGGCAACAGACGAGTGGAGTACATATTAAGCTTACGTGCACGCGGTAAAGGAGGTTGGCACCGTGATAGGAGTAGCCATGAGTGCATCGCCGATGCCTTTGAACACACCACAGATATCTTTACCCAACACCGTGGCACCGGCAGCGATTGCGAGCGCGATCAATCCTGCGAGCAACGCATACTCAATGGCAACCGCACCTTCTTCGTCCTGCATAAATTTCTTGATGGCATTCATTGGACCCTCCGTAAATTCAATAGACTTACTCTACCGCCGCCCCCCTGTGCGCGGTGCGGATTTTTTGTTGACTCACTTTGCGCTTAACGGCATTGTTTGAAACCGTATTGCTTGCACCCCACCCGCCTGTCCTCCTGGCAACAAACGAGTGGAGTACATATTGAGCTTACGTGCACGCGGTAAAGCTGGATGGCACAACGACAGGATTAGCCATGAGCGCTGCACCAATGCCTTTGAACACACCACAGATATCTTTACCCAGTACCGTGGCGCCCGCAGCGATTGCGAGCGCGATCAATCCTGCGAGCAACGCATACTCAATGGCAACGGCACCTTCTTCGTCTTGCATAAATTTCTTGATGGCATTCATGATCATTTCCTTTTCAGATTTAAGAGTTAACGTTTCTCAAGGCTTTGTGGCAAGCACTGCTCGGCGGATTGTTGACCGAATCTGTAACCTTGTGGGGTACAGTCCCGGGGGACCTTCCGCTACTTCACACACCTATCCCATCGCCGCAGCGAGGAATTGGAACAAGCCTCATATGCCTTTGCCCAGTGCAAGTAGCGCAATCACACAGACTACGGCGATGAGCGAAACCACGAGCGCGTATTCGGTAAATGAAGTACCTTCCTCTTCCCTCAAAAAACGCGTGAGGGCAGGTGGCAGATACTCATCTAAACGCATACTTTGCTCCTGATGGTTTTTTCATGGCTTCGCTTGGCTTGTCTCAGTCGGCAACAACACCCGCGCTGATGAATGAACTATAGGCGCGCTGGTGTGCACATACATCGGATAAACGTCCCTTTCTTTTTAGTACAACTCGCCTCTTTTTTACTGCAGCGGGCAGGACTTTTGTCCTAGTGGGCTGTAACAATGAATTCGGCAGAGATGCGCTTACGGGCTGGGCGCGGTGAATGCGCTACTAGATGGTATGGACGCCTCTCCCCTTTCGGGGAGATACGTCCATATAAGGCGACTCAGGACGAACGGATATCCGGCGTTTTGACATATAAATTGCTGCCAATGCAAACGTTACGGTCTGTTGTGGTCGTGCGAGCCCACTTAGGTATGTGTACGAAATAAGTTGCGGATTTGTTCCAGGTCTGACGGGCCGTTGCATTGATTGGAAGTTGGTCTGCCTGGCCAAAGCGGAACTGCATGACAAACGTAACGAGATGCGCAGTGCTTCCTTCTCTCGCAAGGGGGGAGAAGGAGCAGTTCATAGCATGGCGATCATGTGGCGATATGATAAGTCACCAAAACCAGACAGTAGCGCCGCCCCACCCGCTTGGTTATGGGCTAACAGAGGAATTTAGGACCTTCATTTCAGAGGGGCCGCCCGCGCGCCGCGCTGCCTTGGAGGGCTGTGACTTGTGCTGATTGTCGATGAGAGTCATCCGTGGATGGAATTTCTCAGCGAACCAGAGCGGGTTCTGGTGGCGCTCCCACACCAGTTGGGCAAAGGCATCGGCGGGAAGGGGCCGGCTGACGATGTAGCCCTGGATAACGTCGCAGCCGTTATTGCGGAGGAATGCTAGCTGGTCATCGCTCTCCACCCCTTCGGCAATGACACGGAGTTTGAGGCTGTGGGCCAGTGCTATGACGGCCTGGCAGATGGCGATGTCGTCTTCGTCGTGAGGTAGGCCGTCCACGAAGGATTTGTCGAGTTTTAGGGCATCGATGGGAAAGCGCTTGAGGTAGCTTAGGGATGAATAACCGGTGCCGAAATCGTCCACGTCGATGTGCACTACACCCTTGGCGCGGATCTGCATGAGCATATCGACGGCGTATTTGGGGTCGTGCATCAGCATGCTCTCAGTAACTTCCAGCTCCAGGAACCGAGGATCCAGCCCCGTTTCTTCGAGAATCCGGGCGATGGTGGTGCATAGGTTGTTGCGCTGCAGCTGCCTACCGGAGAGATTCACGGCGACGTTCAGGGAGGGCATGGCGGCGTCCTGCCAGGAGCGAATCTGGGTGCACACGGTTTTCAGCACCCATTCGCCCACCTGTTCGATCTGGCCGGTCTCTTCCAGAATGGGAATAAATTCGCCCGGCGAAACGAGGCCCCTGTCCGGGTGTTTCCAACGCAATAGAGCCTCGGCACCAATGATCACCCCGTTCTCCAGATCGACCTTGGGCTGATAATAGACGACGAATTCTTCCCGCTCCAGGGCACGGCGCAGACCACTCTCCATTTCAAGCCGGCCCGCGGTCAGGGTGTTCATTTCCGGGGTGAAGAAGCGGTAGCCGTTACCTCCTTCCTGCTTGACACGATACATGGCGGTGTCGGCATACTTGAGGAGATTCTCAGCGTTACTGCTATCCAAAGGGTAAATGGTGACGCCGATGCTGGGGGTGATGAAGGTCTCCTGGCCGCTCAACAGGATCGGTGGAGCTAGGGCTTCGACGATCTTGGCGGCGACGATGGCGGCGTCTTCCGGCTTGTTGATCTCCCCCAGAATCACGGTGAACTCGTCGCCCCCCAGGCGAGCCACGGTGTCCACCTCCCGCACGCACTGCTTCAGTCGTTCCGACACTTCACGCAGCAGAATATCTCCCGATTCGTGGCCCAGGGTGTCATTGATGGTTTTGAATCGATCCAGGTCCAGGAACATTACCGCCACCATGCCCTTGTGCCGTTCCGCGCGGGCCAGCGCTTGGTTGAGGCGATCACGGAACAGGTCCCGGTTGGGCAAAAGGGTTAGGGCGTCATAGTGGGCCAAGACCTGCAGTCGGGCTTCTGCCTGGCGGCGCTCAATGGCGATGCTGGTCAGGTGGGCGGCGACCCAGATCAATTCCCGATCATGGGGCGGCTGGTCGGACGACTTGCGGTAGTGTGCCACGATGAGCCCCAGCAGGTTCCTTGTGGAGGATCTGATGGACACCGCAAAGCAGGTCTGTATGCCCCTTCTGGATAACAAGTTCCTATATTCCGCCCAGGCCGGATTGACCTCGATGTTCTCGATCACGCCGCTGAATTCGTCCGATAGGCCATGCTCCTGCAGGTTCCCTCGTTTTCTGACGTCTGCGAATACCTTACCCACGGCTGCTCGCCCCTGATTGAGGATGGCATCAGTCACGGTGTGGGGCAGGCTGGGGCCCGTGGCACACAATAGATCACTATCTTCGCTACCTTCCCGGAACAGTATCGCGCAGAACATTTGCCCGGAAAGCACTTCCACATGGCGCGCCAGAACGTCCAGGGCTGCCTTCAGGGGGGTTCCGCAGACGACCATTTCAAGCACCTCTTTCTCCGCCGCCAGGAGCGATTCAGCCCGCTTGCGCTCGCTGATGTCGCGGAAGCTCGAAACCCGCCCCACAACGTTTCCGTCCACGTACTGGGGCCGGGAATTCCACTCGAATAGGCGCCCGTCCCGCAACTCGAGGACGGCGCCGTGATCCACTTCGATGTGCTTGGTCAGATCCTTCTGCGTGGTAAAAAACGCCTCCGGATCCCGCAGCTGTGCCGCCAGCGTGGACAGAGTTTCGCTGTCGGCCACGCCGGTAATGGCCGACCTAGGCAAGTTCCATAAATCGACGAAGCGTTGGTTGGCAACGACTACCCGGCCGAGGACATCGGTGGCGAAAATTCCGTCGGCTGTGGATTCGAGAGTAGCGGAGAAGATGGACAAGGATTTGGCCAGCCGCTCCTCCGTAGTCTTGCGCACGGCGATTTCCTGCAAGGCCAGATGGAAGGCGCGCATCGGCACGAACTTGAGGGCGACGAAGGTCACCAAGCCGAGCAGCAGCCCCGGGACGAGCATTAAGAGCGTAACGATCAGGAGCGGCAGCAAGGAACGGCTCAACTCTAGCTGCCAGATACCCCTCTTGCCCTGGTTCAGGGTCGCGGTCCGGGTTATGAGGGGAGGGCTCAGGTCACGATTCTTTTCGACCAACAGCTGCTTGTCCGCGCCGGTGATGCGGATGTTGACTTTATCCCCCAGCCAGGCCAGGGACTCTGCGAGCTCTTGCGGGGAGTGGAGTTCCGCCCCCGTGCGTCCAGGACGCATGCGAGATTGTTCGGAAATGTCATGGACGCCGATCTGGAGCGCCGCCTCCAACGGGGCGACCTCGCTCTGGTAGCCGATGGCGAGAAAGATAATGGGCACCAGCAGGGTGACGACCGCGCCTCCCATCCAGGCAAGGCAGGCGATCGCTCCCGGCAGTTCGGGGTGCGACTCATGGGGAGGGGGCGCGATGATCATGGATTAGGCGAGAATCGAGTCGGCATTTGGAAATTCCTTCCCTGGCATCGGGTCCACGATACGACGCCTCGGCGCTGCGGTAGCAGAGCATTGCGGGTATGTGCATTTGCCGCTGACGATTCCGACACAGCTTCTTTTTCTCATTGCCCTCAGGCGTATTCGATAAATGAGGCACCTGCCTGTTCCCACAAAAAATCCGTGAGTGCCGGCGGCAGATATCCGTCTAAACCCATACTTTGCTCCGAATAGTTTTTTCATGGCTTTGCCTGGCTTGTCTCAGTCGGCAACAACATCCGTGCTGAAGAATCAACTATAGACACGTCTGTATTCGCATGCATCGGATAAACATCCTTTTCTTCTTAGTACAACCCACCTCTTTTTTACCGCAACGGACAGGATTTTTGTACTAAGTAGCCACGCAAAATGTGTGTGTGATCAGGTTGACGAAAAACCGAAAAAAGTAGGGCGCGCCATGCGCACCATGGCCGTCCGTGGCTGCATTGGTGCGCGTGGCGCACCCTACTTCCTTCCATTTTTTGTTGCTTCCATCTATTAAAATGCACAATTAATTATGAGCAGGTATTTAGTGCCCGTACAAGCCCGCTAGTGCTTGAGCGTGCTGGCGACGGGAGGATCTGCGTTTTTTTGTGCTGCTTTGGGCGATGGCTGCGCGAATTCTCGGCGCTTCTCAGCGCGCTCAAATCGTCAGCTATAGATCCGGAACGAATAGTGTTGGAACCGTGCTGGAACGTGGTTTTTTGTAGGAGCGCACCTGGGCGCGATCGGATTGCGATTGGCTGCGTAGCTTGGTAATTATGCCGCTCTGCGTGAGCTGTGGGTGTTCGCGCCCGGGTGCGCTCCTACAAGGCTATATAAATTAACGAGTTGCAAAGATGTGTGCATAGATTAGCCCAGAGGGAGACGGAGAACACAGCAGCCCGGAAAATCAAACCTTTTCCGGGCTGAATCAATGGGCGCGGCTGCGAACGATTGTCCCCGCCGCGAGAATTACCAACGCCTGCTATGTCTACGAGAACCGCACTCAGGAAGCGCACTTCCCAAATTGATGTTTGATCGCATAGACGTACAATTCAAGCCGATTGCTTACGCCCAGCTTCTGGTATATCGACGTCAAATGGTTGCGCAAGGTGTGGTCCGATATGAAGAGCCGTTGCGCAAGCGCTTTATTCAAGGCGCCCTTTCCCTCGACAATCGTGTCGATGATTTTTCTTTCCTTGGGTGTAAGCGCCGCTTTCTTTTCCGCTTCGGGGTCGGGCTTGCGCGTCGCCTTGGGATTCATGAACTCGCCGAATACTCTGCCGAGCATTTCATGGTCGAGCCATAGCTCGCCTTGATGCACTTTTTCGATCGCCTTCAGGACTTGTTCCGCCGATGCGTCCTTGCGCACCACACCTCGCGCGCCGCGAAGAACCGCCAGGTCCAGCGTCGCCTGTTCGCGCGTGCCGGTTAAAATCAATGCGCGCGATACGCCGTTCGCCAGCAGGGCGGGAAGAATATCGAGCGAGCATTTTCCGCCAAGGTCGAGATCCAGCAAAATTACATCGGGAGCCAGCTGGCCGATTTGCGCCAGGGCTTCGTCGCAATTACTGGCGGTCCCGACCACTTCCATCCTGGAGTTTTCGCCCTCGATCAATCTTGCCAATCCCCACAGCATCGTCTTGTGATCGTCGATAAGCATCACGCGTATCGTTTTTTCGGCCAGCATCATTGTTCCCCTGTTTAAACTGGTATTTCGATGTGTACGGCTGTACCGCCGCTCGACCCTTGCTCCACGTACGCCTTCCCTCCCAGCGCGGCGGCCCGTTCCGCAATCGAGCGTGGCATGAACTCGGTTGCCTGCGCGCCCAGGCATTCATTTTCGATCTGGATATTGAGCCACCCGTTTGCGCACTTGAGTTTGACGAAGCCACGTCGCGCGCTGGTGTGTTTGCGGATATTGCTCATCCCCTCGCTGACCACCTGGAAGACCTCCGCAGCCAGGCGATCGCACATGTCAAGCTCGCCCTCCATGCTGACCGCGATATCGATTCCGTAGAATTCCCTGACGTGTGCCGCTTGCCGGCGCAGGGCCACAAGAAATACCGGTTCGCTTAGCCCCAGTCCGTTTTTAAATGTCCCGGCATAGCGGCGCAGCTCGCCTACCACCTGCGTTGCCATTGCCGTTAATTTGTCGAGATCTTCGATCAGGGGATTATCGGCGGCAGCTTTATTGCGCACGGCGCTTAGTCCGTGTTTCAAGCCTATATAGGGCTGGATCGTGGTGTCATGCAGATCGCGTGCAATCTTTCGCCGCTCCCGTACGGCAGCTCCCGAAGCCAGCCGGTCCAGAAGCTCGATGTTCTCAATGACCGGAAATGCTTGCGCCGTGATATGACTCAAAAACAGTGCATCCGCTTTGCTGAACCCATGTTTCGAGGACACGACATAAATACGGCCCTCGCCTTTTCTCAACGACAAAGGCGCGGTGATAAAGGAACGCGCTTCCAGCAGCTCGGCCAAACTCTCGCCTGGTTCGCCAACGCGTTTGATCCATCTGACTTGCGCATTGCCCAGCGTCCGGGATCCTCCGGTCCGGGGTAGCGCCGGCCAGAGCGGGCGGTTGTAGACGACGATCTGCTCCTGCGGAAAAGCCATGAGCGGCGACGCCGCTTCTGCACTGATCCGCTCTGCATTGATCGATCGCCCTGCATGGTCTTCCATTGCTGTACGCAGTGACCAAGTCGCAGACTCAATGTCCCGCATCACCAGAATGCAGCTGCTGGCCTTAAAAAACGCCCGCGTCTTTTCCAGGACCGAGGCGATGGTGTGATCGACCCCGAAGCGCGGATTCGACAACTGGCTGACATCTCGAAGCAATGCCAGTCGGCGTTTTTGCGCTACTTCCGATCCACCCCAGTACGCGATCATGTAGCCGAGCGCAAGCAGGAAGGTGGTGCGCAACAGCAGCCGGGAGATTTCGGCTTCCGTCATGGATACCAGGCCGGTGACGGCGAACAGCGCTGATGAAGCGAGGGTTATTCGCGCGCCTTCTTCAAAACCCCAGCGAAAAGACGACGTGAGGATGGCGAAGAAAAAGAAGAGGAAGAAAAAGCTGTTGCTGCCACCGGTAAAAAAAACGATGAGCGCATACCAGCCAACATCCAGCCAATGGATCATCTTGCTGTGCAAGAACGGCTGATCAAGCTGCGAAAGAACGTAAAGAACGATGCTGTGTAGGGTATAACCACAAAACACCAGCTGGGTGAGGCCAGTAACGTCGTCTACACCTTCCGGATCGATAAAAATCGTCAATACCGCTGCAATAGACAGCACCAGCCGCATCCTGCCGACCATCGAGGCATCTGCGGCCTCCCTAGCAAGCCGCGAGCTTATTTCGATTTCATAGTTCACAAGGTATCCAGCGAGTGTTCGTGTGCTTTTATCGGAAACAACATGGATGTAGTGTTTCACTGATGCAAGCATGTTTCGTTGACGAAACGCAAGTCGATTGAGAAAAGTCCATCCGTCTGTCAGATTCTGTCCACAGCAACAGGTGAAATGTTACCGTGGTCAGAATTCTTGTCATGTTGGCAGGAAAGATGGGCGCAGGCCTTAGCCAGGTCCAAAGCACGGCTCATTTCCAACTGCGTGGAAGACCACGCTGCTTTTCACTCCCGCACGCACAAAGTGTTGCATTGTTAAAACATAACTTATTGATAAGCATCAAGTAGTGTCATTTGTTAACAAAGAGTGCGTGCGGGCACCGTGCGCTCTGCGGCAGCAGAGTGATGGCTGGTATACGGGGAGCGTTTGGCACAGATGAGCCGCGCTAGAGCGCAGCGGGTGCATGATGAGGACTAAGAAAGGTGGTGTCGGTGGTTTTTTTACAACAGACGCTATTGATGGCGTCCAGGGGCTGGCGTAGATGCTCCTTCCCCTTCAAGTGGAAGGTTGGGATGGGGATGGGTTAGGAGCCGTGCTTTGATAACCCATCCCCACCCCGGCCCTCCCCTTGAAGGGGAGGGAGAAAACGGAGCGGGGCTAGGTTTGGATACCCATCCCACCCCGGCCCTCCCCTTGAAAGGGAGGGAGAAAACGGAGCGGGGCTAGGTTTGGATGCCCATCCGGTGTCCGGGGCTGGCGTAGATACTCCTTCCCCTTCAAGGGGAAGGCTGGGATGGGGATGGGTTAGGAGCCGTGCGTTTGATAACCCATCCCCACCCCGGCCCTCCCCTTGAAAGGGAGGGAGAAAACGGAGCGAAGCTAGGTTTGGATGCCCATCCCCACCCCGGCCCTCCCTTGATGGGGAGGGAGAAAACGGAGCGAAGCTAGGTTTGGATGCCCATCCCCATTCCGGCCCTCCTTCATTAGACAAGCTCAGGACATGCTTGAAGGGGAGGAAGAGATCGGCACTGGGACGGGTGCGAGCGACAAATTCTTACGCGAACTTCTTGAAATCCGGTTTGCGTTTTTCAAAAAACGCGGTGAACGCTTCTTTCGCTTCCGGCGCGGACAGCATGGTGCGGAAATGCTTGGCTTCTTCCGCCATCTGGGTCTCGATCACATTCATATTGTGTTTCATCAGGCGCTTGGTCATGCGGATCGATGATGCCGGCAACGCGACCAGTTTGGCCGCTTGCTGGGTCGCGAATGCCTGCAATTCATCTAGCGCGACGACCTGGTTGACCAAGCCCATCTCGCGTGCCTCGTCGGCCAGGAACACCTCGCCCAGCATCAGCTTTTCTGCCGCACGCTGGTAGCCAACTATATTGGGAAACAGCAGGCTGGACGCGGCCTCCGGGCACACGCCGAGCTGCGCAAACGGCAGCGAGAATTTGGCGTTATCGGCCGCATATACCAGGTCACAATGCATCAGCAGCGTGGTGCCGATGCCGACCGCTGCGCCGGACACCGCGGCGACGATCGGCTTGGTGGCGTGGCTCAGGTTCCAAAGAAACTGGAACACCGGCGCGCTATCGCTTGTCGGCGGATTTTTCAGGAAGTCTTCCAGATCGTTGCCGGCCGTGAAGATTTGCGGCTTGCCGCTGAACAGGATGGCGCGAACGGACGCATCCGCGTCGGCATCCTTCAGCGCATCGGTCATGGTCTGGTACATAGCGGCCGTGATTGCGTTCTTCTTGTCTGGCCGGTTGAATTCGATATGCAACACACCGTCTTGCTTGCTGGTCAAAATATCCATAAGTCTCCTATTAATAATGGTGCGCCGAAATGGCCAGCGTCATGTGATTTATATTCGTAAAAAAGCGGTGCAGCTTCCCCAAGGCGATTGCATGAAGATCGTTGCTGGCTAAGGCTTCTCGCACCTTCCCCCTGCAAGGGGGAAGGTTGGGATGGGGGTGGGACGGTCAATCGGCAAAGTGCATCATTCATCGACCGCACTACCCCACTTCCAGGCGTATCCGCTTGCAGGCGGATACCACTCCGCAGGCAGGAGGCATGCCTCCTGAATTCCCTGCTGCGCCCCTAACCCCCTGCAAGGGGGAGGGAACTGGACCCGGCAGCACCAATGTTCATGCGATTCTACGTGCGATTGCCCTGACGGCTTCCCGAGTGCTACTGCATTTTACATACGTTCAAAAATACCGGCAGCGCCCATGCCGGTGCCGACGCACATCGTCACCATGCCGTATTTCAGATTATTGCGACGCATCGCGTGGATCACGGTGGCGGAACGAATCGCGCCGGTCGCGCCGAGCGGATGGCCGAGCGCGATTGCGCCTCCCATCGGATTGACCTTGGCCGGATCGAGGCCCAAGTCCTGGATCACGGCCAGCGATTGCGCTGCGAACGCTTCGTTCAGCTCGAACCAGTCGATCTGATCTTGCGTGATGCCGGCGGCGCGGCAGGCTGCCGGGATCGCTTCTTTCGGACCGATACCCATGATTTCCGGCGGTACGCCCCTGACCGCGAACGACACGAAGCGCGCCAGCGGAGTCAGGTTGAATTGCTTCAGGATTTTTTCGCTGACGATGATCAGCGCACCGGCGCCGTCCGAGGTCTGCGAGCTGTTGCCGGCGGTGACCGAACCTTTGGCCGCAAACACCGGCTTGAGCTTGGCCAGGCCTTCCAGCGAGGTATCAGGACGCGCGCCTTCGTCCTGGCTGACGGTGCGGGTCTTGATGTCGATCTGGCCGGTGGCTAGATTCGGGAAACGCTCGACGATCTCGACCGGGGTCATCTCGTCGTTAAAGAAGCCGGCCTGCTGCGCCGCCAGCGCCTTCTGGTGCGATGCCAGCGAGAACTGGTCCTGCGCCTCGCGCGAGACCTTCCATTGCTGTGCGACCTTCTCGGCAGTCAGACCCATGCCGTAGGCCATGCCGATGTTCTCGTCCTTGAAGATGCCCATGTTCATCGACGGATGATGACCCATCAGCGGCACCATCGACATCGACTCGGCACCGGCGGCGATCATCACATCAGCCTGGCCAACGCGGATGCGATCGGCCGCCATCGCCACCGCGGTGATGCCGGATGCGCAGTAGCGGTTGACCGTGACGCCGGCCACGGTCTTCGGCAAGCCGGCCAGCAGCACGCCCATGCGCGCCAGGTTCAGGCCTTGCTCGCCTTCCGGGAACGAACAGCCGACGATTGCGTCTTCGATCAGCTTCGGATCGAGGCCTGGCACTTGCGCCATCGCCGACTGGATCGCGTACACCAGCAGGTCGTCCGGTCGCACATTCTTGAACATGCCGCGTGGCGCTTTGCCGATGGGTGTGCGCGTGGCAGCAACGATGTAGGCGTCTTGAAGTTGTTTGGTCATTTTGTGTACTCCTTGTTTAAGCTCCCTCCCCTTCAAGGGGAGGGTTGGGGTGGGGATGGGCATCCGAGCCTAGCTCCGCTCCGTTTTCTCCCTCCCCTTCAAGGGGAGGGCCGGGGTGGGGATGGGTCACGAACTGGGTGTAAAGCGCCCCAAATCACTTGAACAACCGCATCCGTCTCATTTAATACTTCGTTATTCCAAAATCGAAGGACATGGAAGCCTGCGTCGTGCAGTTTTCCGGTCCGTAGTTCATCGTGTTCTTTTTGCTCATCATGCTGGGAACCATCGACTTCAATCACCAGGCGATGTTCCAGACATACAAAATCCAATATATAGTTTTCAAACGGGTGTTGACGGCGAAATTTTGCTTCGAGTTGGCCACCTCGCAGACGCTGCCATAGCTTTTTCTCAGCGTCGGTCAAGGTCTTTCGCAAATCTGGTGCGCGGGATTTTGCGAAAGCGTTGGTTTGTCCGTGCATTTTTTAACCCCCTTTTTAAGCCATTTTTAACCCATCCCCACCCCAACCCTCCCCTTGAAGGGGAGGGAGTTGTTCAACGCTTCGCGGGAGATAAGCTCGCAATCCCCACCCCGACCCTCTCCCCTTCGACAAGCTCAGGACATGCTTGAAAGGGAGGGAGTCGTTCAACGCTGCGCGGGAGATAAGCTCGCCATCCCCACCACGGCCCTCTCCCCTTCGACAAGCTCAGGACATGCTTGAAAGGGAGGAAGTTGTTCAGCGCTGTGCGGGGGCTAAGCGCGCCATCCCCACCCCAACCCTCCCCTTGAAAGGGAGCGAGTCGTTCAGCGCTGCGCGGGGGGCTAAGCGCGCCATCCCCACCTTGGCCCTCCCCCCTTCGACAAGCTCAGGACATGCTTGAAAGGGAGGGAGCCTGCTTAGTTCCGCACTGGTTTGCCGGTCTGCATCATGCCCATGATCCGTTCCTGGGTCTTCGGATGGTTCAGCAGTTCGATGAAGGCCTTGCGCTCCAGGTCGAGCACCCATTGTTCGTTGACGACGCTGCCCTGCTCGACTTCGCCGCCTGCGACGATCTCGGCGATCATCGCGCCCAGCTTGTAGTCATGCGCAGAGATGAAGCCGCCGTCGCGCATGTTGACCAGTTGCGCCATGATGGTGGCCATGCCGTAACGGCCGGTCACCGCGAATTGCGCTTTCAACGGCGGGCGATAGCCGGCGTCGAACATGGCGCGCGCCTCGACCTTGGCCACGTGCAGCAATTCATACGGATTGAACACGATCACGTCGTCGTCCGACAGGTAACCCATCTTTTGCGCTTCCAGCGCCGATTTGGACACGCTGGCGGTGGCGGCGTTGGTGAACGAAGCCTTCAAAAATTGCAGGATATCGTTGCCCTTGGCGCTGGCGGCTGCGCGTACTGCGGCTTCCTTCAAGCCGCCGCCGGCCGGGATCAGGCCGACGCCGACTTCGACCAGTCCGATATAGGATTCGATCGACGCCACGCGTTTGGCCGCATGCATCAGCAACTCGCAACCGCCGCCCAGCGCCAGGCCGGCAACCGCCGCGACCACCGGCACGTTGGCGTATTTCAGCGCCTGGTGCGCGTTTTGCAAGCGTGCCACTTCCGGCTCGATCGCCTTGGCGCCGCCGGCCATGAATACCGGCAGCATCGACTGCAGATCGGCGCCGGCAGAAAACGCGCCGCCTTCGGCCGCATCGGCATGCCAGATCACCAGGCCCTTGAAGTTCTTTTCAGCCTCTGCGATCGCCTTATACATGCCGTCCACGACGCCGGCACCGATCACGTGCATCTTGGTCTTGAACGACAGGATCAGGATGTCGTCGTTCTGATGCCAGATGCGTACCGATTCGTCCTCGAACACGGTGATGCCGGCGGTGGTGCCATTGGCGACGCCATCCCCGACCACCGCAGCACGGAATGCCTGACGCTGATAGACCGGCAGCTCGGAGCGGGCGACCTGGGTGTTCTTGCTGGCGGAGTACGAACCTTGCGCGTCGTGCACGCCGCCGTTCTGTACAACCTTGCCGTCAAATACCCAGGCCGGCAGCGGTGCGTTGCACAGCGCCTTGCCGGCTTCGATGTCTTCCTTGACCCAGGCCGCGATCTCCTGCCAGCCGGAGGCTTGCCAGGTTTCGAACGGGCCGACGTTCCAGCCGAAGCCCCAGCGCATCGCGAAATCGATGTCGCGCGCGTTGTCGGCGATGGTGTCGAGATGGAACGCGATGTAATGGAAGACGTCGCGGAAAATCGCCCACAGGAACTGTGCCTGCGGATTGGTCGATTCGCGCAGCGCCTTCATGCGCTTGACCGGGTCCTTTTCTTTCAGGATGCGGGCCACGATATCGGCCGCCTTGGCGCCGCCGGCGACGTATTGACCGGACGCGAAATCGAGGCGCTGGATGTCCTTGCCGACCTTCTTGTAGAAGCCGGCGCCGGTCTTCTGGCCCAGTGCACCGGCCGCCACCAGCTTGGCCAGCACCTCCGGTGTCTTGTAGACCGCAAAGAATGGATCGCTGGCCAGGTTGTCCTGCATGGTCTTGATCACGTGACCCATGGTATCGAGTCCGACCACGTCGGCGGTGCGGAAGGTGCCGGACGATGCGCGACCGAGTTTCTTGCCGGTCAGGTCGTCGACCACGTCCACCGTCAAACCGAATTTTTCCGCTTCGTAAATCGTTGCCAGCATGCCGAAGATGCCGACGCGGTTGGCGATGAAGTTCGGCGTGTCCTTGGCGCGCACCACGCCCTTGCCGAGCGTTGTGGTCAGGAAGCCTTCGAGCTGGTCGATGATTTCCGGGCGGGTGGCGACGGTCGGGATCAATTCCACCAGATGCATGTAGCGCGGCGGGTTGAAGAAATGCACGCCGCAGAAGCGCGCCTTCAGTTCGGCGTCGAAGCCTTCGGCCAGCGCATTGATCGACAGGCCGGAGGTATTCGATGCAAAGATCGCGTTCGGTGCGATGTACGGCGCGACCTTCTGGTACAGGTCGTGCTTCCAGTCCATCCGTTCGGCGATCGCTTCGATGATCAGGTCGCAGCCTTTGAGCACCTCGAGATTGTCTTCGTAGTTGGCCACTTCGATGTAAGCGGCATCATCCTTGTTGCCGAGCGGCGCAGGGTTGAGTTTTTTCAGGTTCTCGATGGCGCGCAGCACGATGCCGTTCTTGGCACCTTCCTTGGCGGGCAGATCGAACAGCACCACCGGCACCTTGGCATTGACGCAATGGGCGGCGATCTGCGCGCCCATCACGCCGGCGCCGAGCACGGCGACTTTCTTGACGATGAAATTGGACATGGGATTATTCCTTTATGTTCGTAGCGAATATTCCCTCCCCTTCAAGGGGAGGTTAGGGGTGTAGCAGGGATTTCGTGGAGCATGCTCCACGCCTGCGGAACGGCACAGGCTTGCAAGCCTGTGTGCGCCCTGCAAGGGGGGATGGGTTTCATGCGATTGCGTTATACCCATCCCCCACCCAACCTCCCCCTTGAAGGGGGAGGAGAAGAAACAACCGACCTCCCCCTTGAAGGGGGAGGAGAAAAACAGCGGACAGCTACACGCGACTTAAAACAGATCTGCTTCGAGCGCCATCAGATTGGCCGAGCCGGAGCGCGCCTGACGGATCAGCATCGCGGTTTCCGGCAACAGGCGCGCGAAGTAGAAGCGCGCCGTCGCCAGTTTCGACTTGTAGAAGGTATCGCTTGAATCCTGTTTGGCCAGCGCGATCTTCGCCATTTGCGCGAAGAAGTAGGCGTACACCAGATGCCCGACCACGCGCAGGTACGGCACCGCCGCGGCGCCGACCTCGTCCGGATTCTGGAATGCCTTCATGCCGATTTCCATGGTCAGCTTGGTCACCTTGTCGCCCAGATCGGCCAGCGGCGTGATGAATTCGCTCATCGCTTCGTCGGTGCCGTTGTCTTCGACGAAGGCCTTGACCTGCTCGCCGAACTTGCGCAGCTTGGCGCCGTTGTCTTGCAGTACCTTGCGGCCCAGCAGGTCGAGCGACTGCACGGTGTTGGTGCCTTCGTAAATCATGTTGATGCGGGCATCGCGCACATACTGCTCCATGCCCCACTCAGAGATAAAGCCGTGGCCGCCGTACACCTGCATGCATTCCGAGGTCGCGATCCAGGCATTGTCGGTAATGAAGGCCTTGATCACCGGCGTCAGCAACGCCACCTGGTCGGCGGCGTCCTTGCGCACTTCTTCGTCCGGGTGATTCAGTTCCTTGTCGATCTGCAACGCGACATACGAACAGAAAGCGCGACCGCCTTCGGCATAGGCCTTGGCGGTCAACAGCATGCGGCGCACGTCGGCATGGACGATGATCGGGTCGGCCGGGCGATCCGGTGCCTTGGGGCCGGACAGGCTGCGCATCTGGATGCGGTCCTTGGCGTACATCAGTGCGTTCTGGTACGCGACTTCGGTCAGGCCCAGGCCCTGCATGCCGACGCCCAGACGCGCCGCATTCATGAACACGAACATCGCATTCAAACCCTTGTGCGGCGCGCCGATGATCCAGCCGGTGGCGCCGTCCAGATTCATTTGGCAGGTCGAATTGCCATGGATGCCCATTTTTTCTTCGATCGCGCCGCAGGTGATCGGGTTGCGCGCACCGAGCGTGCCGTCCGCGTTCGGCAGGAATTTCGGCACCAGGAACAGGGAAATGCCTTTCGAGCCTTCCGGTGCGTCCGGCAGGCGTGCCAGCACCAGGTGCAGGATGTTGGCCGACATGTCGTGCTCGCCGGCCGAGATGAAAATCTTGCTGCCAGTGATCTTGTAAGAGCCGTCCGCCTGTGGCTCGGCCTTCGAGCGCAACATGCCGAGGTCGGTGCCGCAATGCGCTTCGGTCAGGCACATGGTGCCGGTCCATTCGCCCGACACCAGTTTTGGCAGATACAGCGTTTTTTGTTCCGGCGTGCCATGCTCGTGCAGGCACTCGTAGGCGCCGTGCGACAGGCCCGGGTACATGGTCCAGGCCTGGTTGGACGAATTCATCATCTCGTAGAACGAGTTGTTCAGGACCAGTGGCAGGCCCTGGCCGCCGAAGTCGGGGTCGCAGGACAGCGCCGGCCAGCCGGCTTCGACGTACTGCTGGTACGCGTCCTTGAAGCCTTTTGGCGTGGTGACGGTATGGGTCGTCTTGTCGTGATGGCAGCCTTCGCGATCGCCGGAAAGGTTCAGCGGAAACAGCACCTCGGAGGTGAATTTTCCGCCCTCTTCCAGCACCTGGTTGATGATCTCGGCATCGATTTCCGCATGCTTCGGCAACTGTTTCAGTTCATCTTCGACGTGCAGCAATTCATGCAGCACGAACTGCATATCCCGCAACGGAGCGACGTATTGACCCATGATTTTCTCCTGACGACTATGGTGAGAACTACTTGTTTGGTTACTTGTTTGGTTACTTGTAGGACTTACGCAAAACTAGAAAAAAGTAGGGTGCGCCGTGCGCACCAATGTAGCGTCGGCGCGGGTAATGGTGCGCATGGCGCACCCTACATTCTCTATATTGCGTAAGTCCTGACTTGTTTAGTTACTTGCTTAGTTACTAGATTAGTTACGTGAATTTGCGTGGTCAGTGAGTTGACTTTTAGGCGACTTTTTTCGCGGTTGACTTATGCAGGTTCGCCGCCGGCTGCGGATTGCGATAGCTGTCGAGCAAGCGCTCGAATCCGTTCTGCGCCCGTTCGACGCTGCCGGGTACGCGCAGGAACCTGGCATCGTGATGCAAGGCCAGGATCAGTCCATACATTTCATACACCATCTGCTGTGCATCGGTTTGCGGCCGCAAATGGCCGGTCTCGACCGATTGCGCAACGCAGCGCAACAACGCGTCTTGCCAGGCTTGCACCATTCCGACCAGCGCTTCCCGAATCGCACCCGGTCGATCGTCGTATTCGACCGCGCCGCTGATATAGATGCAGCCGGACGCAATTTCGAAGCTGACGCACTTGACCCAACCCGCAAACATTGCTTGCAGACGCGGCAGGCCGCGCGGTTCCCGGATGGCCGGATAGAACACTTCCTGCTCGAAACGGACGTGGTACAGCTTCAGCACTTCCAGTTGCAGGTCTTCGCGCGAACCGAAATGCGCGAACACGCCGGACTTGCTCATATTCATCCGGTCCGCCAACAGGCCGATGGTCAGGCCCTCCAGACCATCACGGCTGGCCAGCTCGAGCGCGACATCGAGGATCGTGGCCTTGGTGAGCTCGCCCTTGCGCATGGATTTTGATGTGGTATTGATGATATTTCGTCCCAATGAATCCCGCTCCGGACTGTGAATCGCCACGATGAAAACGGGGGGCGCATAAAAAATGCGAACGCTCGTACTATTGTCTAATGGGATGCAAATGTCAAATGGGATTTTTAGAGGGGCGGTTCTATAGGCGAACGGCAATAGAGGCGCCGAAGTGCGAGCGCGACCGGTACTGTGGCGCACCGGTTTTTCACCTGCAAGGTACCGGGCGGAGCGGGTTAGCCGCCGGCCTTGTCCAGCAAGCGGCGATCGCGCTTGGTCGGGCGACCTTTCAGCAGGCTGGCCGGTTCGCGGTATAACTTTCGTTGCTCGCTCTGTTGCGCACGCCGGACACTGCTGTCGGCAGTTTCGGCATACAGAGTCTGCGCCACGGCGGCCGAACCGCGCTGCTCGGCCAGCGCGAGCACCGTCACTTCCCAACGGGTAGAGCCGTTGTCGATCTCGAGTGTGTCACCCGGCCTGACGCCGTGCGCGGGCTTGATACGAGCGTCGTTCTGGCGCACCTTGCCATTGTCGACTGCGTCGGTCGCCAGCGAGCGGGTCTTGAAGAAACGGGCGGCCCACAGCCATTTATCGATGCGAACGGTGTCGGTCATGAAGTTGAAATTGTTGCCAGCCTTGATCGTATCACTGCCAGTCGCTGACCGCAGCTGTCGCTTGGCCGGCGATGCTGGAGGTAACCCGACCTCGCAGGGCGACTGCATGAAGATCGTTGCAGGCTGAGGCTTTTCGCCCCTTCCCCCTTGCAGGGGGAAGGTTGGGATGGGGGTAGGATGGTCAATCAGCAACGTGCATCATTCATCGACCGCACTACCCCACTTCCAGGCGTATCCGCTTGCAGGCGGATACCGCTCCGCAGGCAGGAGGCACGCCTCCTGAATTCCCTGCGCAGCCCCTAACCCCTGCAAGGGGGAGGGAACTCAACCCTGCCCGAGTGCTCCGATTTGCTGCACGCACACAATTCATGATGTATTCTTAACAAGCTTAGTTGCGTAATAGTTGCCTAATAGCCCAATAATTGCCAAATAGTTCCGTTCTATTTGGCGTCCGCCGCATGCAGCCTGTTCACGCAGCAACTTTTATGAGCGAATACCCATGTCCAACAACGATGCGCTCCAGCAGCAACTAAAAACCTGGCTGACGGCAGTCGGTCACAAGGATGTCGCCGCCTTCCGATCTTTATATGACGCAACATCGTCGAAACTGTTTGGCTTTGCGCTGCGTATATTGGTGAAGCGCGAACTGGCCGAAGACGTGTTACAGGAAAGCTTCATCAGCATCTGGAACAACGCGGCCGGCTATCAGACCAGCCTGTCCGCGCCGATGACATGGATGACCACGATCGTGCGCAACAAGGCGTTTGACCTGCTGCGCCGGGCCGACCATGCAGTCGAAATCGACGCCGATACGTTCGACAAGGACGTGATGGCCGCACTGGAAAGCACCGACCCGACCCCGCTCGAGGCGCTGCAACTGACCGACGATGCGAAAGGACTGGCGCGCTGCTTGGCGCGGCTGGAGGGTCTGCACCGGCAGGCGATCGCGCTGGCCTATTATCACGATCTGTCGCACCGTGAGATCGCCGACCAGATGAAGCTGCCGATGGGCACCGTCAAGACCTGGATCCGGCGTGGGCTGGAACGCTTGCGCCAGTGCCTGACCAAGTTGGACACGCAGCTCGATCATAAGCTGGAGCAGGCATGAACATCTCCGATAACGATAGCTTGCTGGAACAACTGGCGGCCGAATATGTGCTCGGCACGCTCAAGGGCGGCGCACGGCGGCGCCTCGAGACCGCGATGCAGGACAATCCGCTGTTGCGGCGCGCGGTCGCCGAATGGCAGGATCGGCTGCATCCGCTGGCCGAATTAGCGCCCGGCGCACAACCGTCGCCGCAGGTGTGGCGCCACCTCGAACAGCAGCTGAACCTGCAGCACTTGGCGGCCGTGCAGCGCAAGCGTGCGTTCTGGCTGAGTTTGCACAATGATCTGAGTTTCTGGCGTGGACTGGGCATGGCGTCCACCGCGCTGGCGACGATCCTGGTGACCGTGCTGCTGACGCGCCAGCTGGAACCCATCACGCCGATCACGTCGTATGTCGCCACCCTGGCCGACGACAAGGCGCAACCGGCAATGATCATCATCGGTGACGCCAAGCGTCGGCAACTGACGGTCAAGGTGCTGACCGCGCAGGCGATTGCGGCCGACAAGAGCCTGGAACTGTGGGCCGTGCCAAAAGACGGCGCGCCGCGCTCGCTCGGCCTGGTGGCTGCCAATGGCACGGTCACGCTGCCGCTGCCGGACAACGCGACGCCGCACACCATTGCGCTGCTGGCGATCACGCTGGAGCCGAAAGGCGGTTCGCCGAATCCGAACCGACCGAGCGGGCCGATCGTGTTCAAGGGCGCCTGGGTGCAGCTCTGAGCTGGTATCGCGCCGTGCTCATCCGGCCATATCATCCGGCCATATACTGGGTGGCTACCTGCGCCTCATCCGCAATCAATTCCGCCGAATCGCGCCCATACTCCACAATAGGTTGTCCCGCTAATCAGCGTGGCGCTTGATCCAGGCGGCGACACCATGGAGGCTGCGAAAGTCCTGCAGCGAGCGGCAAGCGATGTGCGGATGCCGGCTGTGTAACATGCGCGCCAACGCCGCGCCGGGCCCCAGTTCCAGCGCGAGCGTGATGCCCTGCTCCGCGCAGCGGTCCATGCAATCCTTCCAGCGTATGGCCTGCACCATTTGCTGGGCGAGGTCGGCCTTGGCCTGCTGTCGTTGGCGCACCGGTTCGGCGCGGATCCCGGACAGCACGGCAATTCTTGGATCTGCGAAAGTGCAGCGTTCCAGCAGATCGCTAAAGTCTTCCAGTGCGGCAGTCATCAAAGGCGTATGCGAAGCGACCCCGACCGGCAATGGGTTGACCGCACCTCCCATGGATTCGATGATGGCGTTGAATGGGGCAAAAGCGCGGCTCAAGCCGCCGGCGATGATGCTGGTCTCGCCAACTTCGATCGCGAGATGCAAATGATGTTGGCGCAACAAGTCTGCCACTACCGCAGCGGGCACACCGATCACGGAGACCATCGACTGTGGCGCATCAGGCTGCGCACAGCGATCCATCAGGGCGGCGCGCGCAGCTGCCAGCGCGATCGCATCGGTTGCGGAGATCGCACCGGCCACGCAATAGGCGGCAACCTCGCCGATGCTGTAGCCGGCCACCAGCGCCGGCGTCGGCAGCAGTTGACGGACGGCGGCCCATGCCGCCAGCGTCGCCGCGACAATCAGCGGTTGCGCGATGCGATTGGCAAACATCGCGCTCGGGTCGGCCAGAATCCGGTCGAGCGGCATGCCGAGCCGATCGCTCAGTGACCATTTTTGAATCTGTTCGGCCACCCCGGCATCCTGACGTGCCAGCTCGAACATCGCGCCGTGTTGCGCGCCCTGCCCCGGGCAAAGTATCGCGAGTCTGGACATGGGGCCGGGCATTAGCAGGCGCTGTCGTGCATGCAGAGCTGCAGCAGGCAGGTCGCGGCCAGCAGGTCCGCGGCGCCGCCGGGCGACAGCCGGTGTTGTACAAACAGCCGATGGCATGCCACAGCCTGGCTGCGCCAGTCTGGTTGCGCGGTGGCACCCGCATCGAGAAAATCCTGCGCCGCCATTCTGGCGAAATGGGCGCCTGCCGCGCCGCCGCGATGATACAGATTGGTGTCGCTGATGTGCGCCACCAGTGCAAAGAAGGCGTCGATCTGGGCCTCATGCCAACTGCGGCCGGCCGCAAGCGTCGCCTGCAAGCGCGGCAGCGCGATCTCGAATACCGAAGGAAAAGCGAGCGCTGCCTCTTCCCGCGCACCGCTGGCAGCATACTGTTTGGCAACTCGCGTGCCGTGGCTATCGGCCAGCATCACGTGGGTGTGCCGTGCCAGTTCCTCGCCCCAGTTGTTCAGCAACGCCGCGCGGATCGCCTGCGGTGTCAATGCAATGCGCCGCGCACTGCAACAGGCGATCGCCGCGCATAACATGCCTATCGAGAAGATCGCGCCGCGATGGGTATTGACGCCCTTGGTCGCGCGCAGCATCCGTTGTTCCGCGGCGATCGCCAGACGCTTCAAGCTGGCGAATGGCAGCGCCTGCATGCCGGCGAAGCTGATCTCGCTGAAGTAGTGGCGCAAGGAAAACAGGCTGCGCACAAAGGTCGCGGCGGTCATGTCGGTGTGGCTGCCGTTATCGATCAACGATACCAGGCCGGGTTTTGGATAGAGCACCAATTCGCCATGCAGGCTGCGCAATGCCAGCCGCGCCAGCTGTGCAGGTGTCAGCGGCAGCGCCAGATCCTGATGGTACAGCGCGCGCTGCGACATCGGTGCGCGCGCCGGCCTGGCTGCCTGGCCGCCGGTGGTGCTGGCGGCGCTGGCGGACAGCGCGATCATGGCGTCAGCTCCAGACTGGCCAGTAATTTTGCCGGCGGCTGTAACTGCACCCGTTGCAGGCTCTTGGCCAGTACTCTGGCACGCAAGTTCCGTTGGGCAGCGACGGCGCTGGCGGCACCGACGGTATTGATCCACTCTTTCCAGGCGACCGCTTGCCCGTCGGGGAACCTGATCTCGCCATCCAGCGGCAAATTACGGGCAAAGTCAGATAACAGCGTGATGCCGACCTCCAGCTGTTTGCGGCTGTTTGGTGCGAACAGGATATCGATGTCGGACCGGTCGGTGAGGTAGGTCTGACCAGTCAGTGTTTGCAGCGCAAGCGAACCGTACACCCGCAGGGCAATCTCTTCAGTGCTGGCCCCGTCCGCCAACCCCTGCAAGTCGGCGCGCCATCTTGGCGGCGCCGTCGCGATCACGTCATTCAGCGCCAGCGGCGCACGCAGCGTGCGCACCAGCGCTTTATTGATGCTTAACGCGATCCTGCATTTGCAGCCATCGACTGCGTCGGGCGGCAGCGCAATGCCAAGATAGATTTTGTCGGAGGCTGCTGCATTTGCACCTGCATCGGCAGGATCATGTCGGCGTACCACGGCCGGCCAATCGGCCTGCTGCCAGCGCGCTATCGCGGCGCGATCGCCGACCGCAACCTGATCCAGCAACTGCCGCCAGCCGGAGGCTGACGGCCAGACCAGATCATGCCGCTCGGGGGCTCGCGCAGCGTCTGCCTTAGACATGATCGCCGCTGATCACCGCATCGATCACCCGTTGCGCCCACTTGCGGCCGCCGCGCGCTTGCCCCAGTGCGCTGCGCTGATCGGTGCTGCCGGCCTCGCTCAGCGCCTTGACCAGGCAGGCAGCAAGATCGCCGTCCCAGATCGCCTGCAGCCCGCCCATGCGGACATAGTTGGCCGGGCCGGGTGCGAACACCGGGTTGTCTTTTGCCAGTTCGGTCAGTCGCTCTTCCGGCACCTTGGTGATGCGCGCCATCGCCGGCAAACCCATCACGCGGATGGTGGCATCGGGCAGCGCGTAACAGGCGTCGGCCATCAAGCCGCTGGTCAGGAAACCGCCGGACAAGGCCTGGTCATACACCAGACCGATGATGACATGGCCGTTGCGCCGCGCCAGTTCCATGCATTTACCGAGATGCGCCATGTAGCTGTTGATGCCCAGCATCTCATCGCGATGGCGCAGACGCTGACCTTGCGTGTCCACCAGGATGATGATCGGTCGTTGCGGATGGTCGCGCACGGTCGCCAGCACCGCCTGCGCCTGGGCCAGTGCGATTTCGACGCCGATCGGGGTGTGTTCGGTGGTGCCGATCACCGCGACGCTGCGGCCATCGACCTGCGCCGTACCGGACAAGAAACACGCGTGCTCGGCAATCTCAAAACCTTGCGGAAAAAGCCGGGTCGCCAGCGCATGCCAGTTCATGATGCTGCTCCCGGCGCGGTGGTGACCCGGTGCCTGTGCTGGCCGGCCAGCGCCACGAATGCAGCCGCTTCCAGCATCGGCAATTGCTGCGGTTCTGCGATGCCGAGCGCGGACCAGATTTGCATCGGTTCGCGATAGTCGCCAAATTGCTGCAAGCGTTTTGTCAGCATCAATTGCTCCTGCTCCAGATCGTCCAGCGTCAGTGCCACCGCCTGCTGTGCGCAGGCCTGCATCATGTCGAGCGCCGCTTGCCGGAACGCGCCAATATCGTCCGCCACCAGCATCTGGCAATCTCCCAGCAGATAGCGATGCTTGCCGCCTGTGGTGCGCCAGACCAGCGCACGGTCGCGCGAATCGAATTCGTCCACGCCATTGGCGGTCTCGATCACTTCCGGCCCGGACATCGCCAACCGCGCCTCTTCCGACATCACGATCGCATTGGCGCAGCGGGCCACGATGCCCATCCCGCCAAAGCAGCCATTGCTGCCGCCGATCAGCACGATCACCGGGATACCGGCGGCGCGCACATCGAGCACCGCACGCATCACTTCAGAGACCGCGATCAAACCGGCATTGGCTTCATGCAGGCGCACGCCGCCGCTGTCCAGCAGCAGCACTACCGCATCGGCTTGGTGCAAGACCGCGCGTTGCATCAGGCCGACCAGTTTGGCGCCATGCACCTCGCCCACTGCGCCGCCCATGAAGCCGCCCTCCTGCGCTGCCGCATAGACAGTCTTGTCCTGCAAGCTGCCCTGGCCGACCACGACACCGTCATCAAACGACACCGGCAGATCCAGTTGCGCCAGGTGCGGGCTGATCACCTGCTGCGAAGGCGGCAGGAATTCTTCAAACTGATCCAGCAGCGTGCCGATGCGCTGTCTTGCAGTCGCTTCCAGATAGCTGCTCATGCTTTGCCTTCCAGATAGGCTTCGACCGCCTGGTCCAGCCGCAGGCTGACGACCGCCGGCGTGGCGCCCATGTCGTTGATCTGTATGCGGGTATCGGCCAGATTCCAGCGCGCCTGAAAATCGCGCATCACGGCTTGCCAGATCGGGCCAAAGCCGTTGGCCGCGGTCTGCACTTCGATCTCGCAGCCATCGTTCAGATCGGCCGCGCTGATCAGCACTTCCAGATTGCCCGAGCTGACCACGCCCACCAGTTGCGCATTCTGCGGCTGCTTTCGCTGGCCGTTTTCAAATCGAAATAACAGGGTTTCCATCGCGATCCTTGTTCATTAGGACTTACGCAAAAAGGGATTTCGTAGGGTGCGCCATGCGCACCAATATCGCCACTGATCGTATTGGTGCGCATGGCGCACCCTACATCGTGATTTTGCGTAAGTACCTGACTCTAAAAAATACTGACTATAGTATGTTTACACGCCGCAATATTTCTGTGGCAGATAGAGCATATTTGCCAAAATTTATGGGGAGTATATTCCTTGCGGTTTACACCGCTCCCGCTGCCTACCAATTCCGGAACCGCTTCGGCGGCTGATACAAGCCGCCCGATGCACGCACCAGATCCTTCATGCTCTTTGCGGCCAGCAGGTCGCGGGTCGCGAGGCGCTTGTCGATGCCGAGATCTTCGGCACGCTGGATCACGCCGCGATCACGCAGGTTGTCCACCATGCGCTGGTCGCGCGCCAGACCGACCGGCGTATAACCGGCCACGCCGCGGATCGCCTGTTCGCGCTCTTCTTCGCCACGGCACAGCAGCAGGTTGGCAATCCCTTCCTCGGTCAGGATATGCGTCACGTCGTCGCCATAAATCATCACCGGCGGGATCGCCATGTTGGCTTGCTCGGCCAGTTGCCAGGCGTCCAGCGTCTCGACAAAAGCCGGATGCATGTGTTCGCGGAAGGTCTCCACGATCTGCACCACCAGCTTCTGTCCGCGCGGAATCTGGTTCTTGCCGGCGCGGGCCTGCTGCCCCGCCTTCAACCAGGCCGGGCTGGCGTGACGCCGGCCGCGCGCGTCCGCACCCATGTTGGGCGCGCCACCGAAGCCGGATATCCGTCCCAGCGTCGCGGTCGACGAATTGCCTTGCAAGTCGATTTGCAGCGTCGAGCCGATGAACATGTCGCAGGCATAATGCCCGGCCGCCTGGCATAGCGCGCGGTTGCTGCGCATCGAGCCGTCGGCGCCGACAAAGAAGACGTCCGGCCGGGCGCGGATATAGTCTTCCATGCCCAACTCGGAGCCGAACGAATACACCGATTCGACAAAGCCGGCCTCGATCGCCGGGATCAGCGCCGGATGCGGATTGAGCGCCCAATAGCGGGCGATCTTGCCCTTGAGTCCGAGTGACGCCGCATAGGTCGGCAGCAGCAATTCAATCGCGGCGGTGTCGAAACCGATGCCGTGGTTCAGGCGTTCGACCTGATATTCGGCATAGATGCCCTTGATCGCCATCATCGCCATCAGGACCTGGATCTCGGAAATGAGTGCCGGATCGCGCGTGAACAGCGGCTCGATGTAATGCGGGGTCGGTGGCTCGACCACGAAGTCGACCCAGCCGGCCGGAATGTCGATCCGCGGCAGCGTGTCGACGATCTCATTGACTTGCGCAATCACCACGCCGGCCTTGAAGGCGGTGGCTTCGACGATGGTCGGGGTGTCCTCGGTATTCGCTCCGGTGTAAAGGTTGCCGAAGCGGTCCGCCGCCTGCGCCGCGACCAATGCCACGCGCGGCGTCAGATCGATGAAATAGCGTGCATACAATTCCAGGTAGGTATGAATCGCACCGATGTTGAGCTTGCCGGAAGAAGCAAGCTTGGCCAACCGTCCCGCCTGCGGTCCGGAAAACGAAAAATCGAGCTTGGAGGCGATGCCCTTTTCGAATATATCCAGGTGCTCGGGCAGGGCCAGCACCGATTGCAGGATGTGCAGGTCATGCACCCGGCCCGCATCCAGACCGGTCAACGCGCTCGACAGGAAATCTGCCTGCTTCTGGTTATTGCCTTCCAGGCAAACCCGGTCGCCCGATTCGATCACCGCATGCAGCAAGTCCACGATGCGCTCGGACGACAGGATCTTGCCGACCAGCTGCGTACCGAGCGACTGCTGCGCACGACGCAGCCGCGCATCCCGATTCAGCTGCAAGGTATTCCAGCGTCCGGTCATTTACTTCACCCCCATCAAGGCATCAGGAAACGCCGTTGCGATTTGCGGCATCAGGCACAACAGGATCACCGCGACCAGCATCAACAACAGAAACGGCAGCACCCCCATCACGATGTCCCGCAGCGGAATATCGGACGCGATATTCTTGATCACAAAAATATTCAGGCCGACCGGCGGATGAATCAGGCCCATCTCCATCACGATCGTCATCACCACGCCAAACCAGATCAGGTCAAATCCCGCTGCTCTCAGCGGCGGCAAGATGATCGGGCACATCATCAGGATGATCGATACCGGCGGCAGGAAGAAGCCGAACACCACCACCATCATCAGGATCACGCTCAGCAACAGCCATTTACTCAGATGCAAATCGACCACAAACTGCGCCGCCGACTGGCTGATGTGCAGATAGCTCATCACATACGAATACAGCAGCGACATGCCGATGATGAACAGCAGCATGGTCGACTCCTTGATGGTCGACGCGATGAACGGTGCGATGTCCTTGGGCCGCCAGACGCGGTACACGATCGCGATCAGCACCATCGCCAGCAACGCGCCCAGACCGGCGGTCTCGGACGGTGTCGCGTACCCGCCATACAAGGCGACCATCACACCGATCAGCAGAATCACGAAGGGCAGCACGCGTGGCAACATCTCGACTTTTTGCCGCAGCGTGAAGTGCTCTTCATCCAGATAGGCTGACTTCACGCCGCCCTGCTGGTAAGCGGCCAACGCCAGCTGGTACTCGTGCCGCGCGCGATAGACCGCGTAGCCGGAGAACAGCACCACCAGCAGCAAGCCGGGGCCGATGCCGGCCAGGAACAGGCGGCCCAGCGACTGCTCGGATGCCACCGCATACAGGATCATCGTGATCGACGGCGGCAGCAAGATCCCGAGGGTGCCACCGGCCGCGATGATCCCGGCCGCGAAGCCCGGCGAATAACCGCGCCGGCGCATTTCCGGAATCCCGGCCGAACCGATCGCGGAGCAGGTCGCGGGCGACGAACCCGCCATCGCCGCGAACATCGCGCAGGCAAACACGTTGGCGATGCCCAAGCCGCCGGGCACCTTGTGCAGCCACGCATGGATTGCCGAATACAGGTCGCGCCCGGCCGGCGACTTGCCGATCGCTGCACCCTTCAGAATGAATAGCGGGATCGACAGCAGGGTAATCGACGCCATCTCTTCATACACGTTTTGCGTGATCGTATCGAGCGACGCCGCCGGCATGAAAAAATACATGAAGCCGGTCGCCACTACACCGAGCGCAAAGGCGATCGACATCCCGGAGAACATCACCAGCAAGGTCACCACGCCATACAGCACACCCAGGGTCAGCGGACTCATGCGGGCCTCCCTGCGGCGACTGGAGCGACTTTGGAAACCGTGATGGCGGCCAGCACTTGCGTCAGGATCTGCAGCGACAGCAAGCTCATGCCCAGCGCCATCATGCCGTAGGGAATCCACAGCGGTGGCGCAAAGGTCGAGGTGGTGGTCTGTCCATCGACCCAGGCTTCGTGAAACAGGGTCCAGGATTTCCATGAGAAGAACGCACAGAAGGCGCCGCTGACCACGTCGACCATGATCAAGCGGACCCGATTGACCGACGGCGGCAACACGGTTGACAAGAACTCGATCCCGATATGCCCCCGGTACGACTGCACGTAGGCCCCAGAAAAAAACGACACGCCGATCAGCATGAACACCGACGCCTCATCCTGCCAGTCGGTCGGCACCTTGAACAGGTAGCGCATCACGACCGAATAGGTCAGCACCAGTGCCGTCAATAACATCGCGACCATCGAGACCTTGACGATGAGTTCATTGATCGCATTCAACACCCGCGCGATCGCGGCGACCGCCGGGTTATCGGGGATCGGCGGTCCCTTGGGCGGCTCCAGTTCAAAACCATGGCTCATAACAGCTTCTCCGCCATTTTCATCAATTTGGCGCAGCTCTCGTTTCTGTCTGCGTAATCCTTCCAGGCCGTGGCTTTGGCAATCGCCTGCCACTTTTTGACGGTCGCTGCATTCAGGTCGACCACTTTCGCGCCCTTCTTCTCGTACACGGTGGCGACCAGCGCATCGTCCTGCTTGGCAGCCTTGGTCGCAAACGCTTCGAGCTCGGCGCCGACCGCCATGATCGTGGCCTGCTGCTCCTTGCTGAGTTTGTCGAAGATTGCCTTCGACATCATCAGTGGCTCAAACATGTACCAGTAGCTTTGGCCGCGGCCGCTAGTCAGATATTTCGACACTTCTTCCAGCCGGAACGACATCAGCGAGGTGGACGACGTCATCGCCGCATCCATGGCGCCGGTTTGCATCGCTGCGTAAATCTCGTTGGACGGCAGCGAGACCACCGCGGCGCCGGCCGCCTTCAGCACCAGGTCCACCTCGCGCGAACCACCGCGGATCTTCATGCCCTTGACGTCATCCGGATCGACCACCGCTTTGGTGCGCGAGGCGACCCCGCCAGCCTGCCAGATCCAGCTCACCACGACGATGCCCTTGTCCAGCAACAGCCGGTTCAGCTCCTTGCCGACTTCCGCATTCTTCCAGGCGGCACCGACCTCATACGAAGGCACCAGACCGGGCATCAGGCCGATGTTGACCTCCGGCACCTCGCCGCCGGCGTAGGACAGCGGCACCAGCGACAGATCGAGCGCGCCTTTGCGCATTGCCGAGAACTGCGCATTGGTCTTCATCAGCGACGAGCCGGGATAGATTTCGAACTTGAGCGCGCCCTTGGTGCGCTTTTGCACTTCTGCCGCAAACATGCGGCACAGGCGGTCGCGGAAGTCGCCCTCTTCCAGCGTGCCACCCGGGAATTGATGCGAAATTTTGAGCACGGTCGCTTGGGCCCAGGCCGCAATCGGCGACAGTGCCGACAACAAGGGCGCGACGGTCAAGGCGCCGAGAACGGATCTTCTTTTCAACATGGACATGCTGGTCTCCTGAGGATTGGAACAAACACCAAGATTTTTCTGGACGGAAAGCCGGCTTGTAGACATGAAGAATTATTCATGAGCAACAGTGACGGGTCTCGGAACAGCAAAAACGGGGCTGAAAGTTTGCGAACATTACTTTTCGATATGCTCATTTTTTATTTATGTATACAAGATCTTATAATATGCATGCAATGTCAATAAAATTATATGCAAGTGGTAAAATGACCTTACCTGTCAATCAACAACCCACGCGTAATCAGCGAAATAGGTGCGCCAAAACATGAAAAATCGTTCTGAAACCCTGCGAGAAGAAATCGAGGAAATGATTGCCGTCGGGCAGCTGCAGCCGGGGCAACATCTGGACGAGACCGAGCTCGCGGCGCAATTCAACGTATCGCGCACGCCGATACGCGAGGCGTTGATACAACTGTCCTCCATGGGCGTCGTCGAAATGCGCCCGCGGCGCGGCGCGCTGGTGACCAGGATAGGTCCGCAACTGCTGGTGGAAATGTTTGAAGTGATGGCGGAATTTGAAGCGATGTGCGGACGCCTGGCTGCGCGCAGGATGACGCCGGCCGAACAGGCGACCCTGCTAGCCGCGCATCAGGCCTGCAAGGAGGCCCGCGATGCGGCCGACCCTGACGGCTATTTTTACAAGAATGAAATTTTTCACGGCCTGATCTATGCCGGCAGCCACAACAGTTTCCTGGCAGAGCAGGCCAGCAAGCTGCATCGGCGCCTGCGCTTGTACCGCCGGCTACAACTGCGCGTGCGCGACCGGGTCGGCACTTCTTACGGCGAGCATGAAGACGTGGTGCAGGCGATTCTCGATGGCGACGGCGAGCGGACCGCCGAGCTGCTGCGCCACCACATCCTGATTCAGGGACAGAGGTTTGCAGATTTGATCGCTTCCCTCCCCAAACTGGAGAACTGACAGCGCGGCATCCAGAACTGGCGCCGGCCGCCGCTGCGCTGGCGCGATCAGGCGATCCGACTTGCGCCATGTTGTACTAGGTATAGCCACCCAGCGTGACCACGCGCATGATGCTCTTGTAAATCAGGTAGCTGATGCCGTACCAGACCCGTTTGAACCACGGGATATTGGCAAAATCCTCCAGCCGTACCGGGATCCCTTCGCTGATGCCGTGCTCGATTTTCTGGCGCAAAATTCTCGAAAACGCCGCGTCCTTGATCACCACGTTGGCTTCCTGATTGACGAACAGGCTCAGGCCATCGTAGTTGCTGGAGCCGACCGTGGCCCAGACGTCGTCCACCACCGCGATCTTCGCGTGCAGCTGGGTCTTGCGATATTCGACCACTTTGACACCGCTTTTCAGCAGTTTCGGATAGAACGAATGCGCCACCGAATCCTGTAGCGGGAACTGGCCGACCCCGATCAGCAAGGTCACGTCGACACCGCGCGCGGCGGCCGATGCCAGCGCATTACGCAACTTGCGACCGGGCGCGAAATAAGGATTGGCCAGCAGCACGCTCTTGCGCGCGTTGCCCAGCGCCTGCAGATACGCGCGCTGGATGGTGCGGCGATTGCGCAGGTTGTCGCGCACCACCAGGCCAGCCAGCGCCGGATCGCGCGACGCGATTTTGGCGGTCGCGCGCAACTCCTTGTACAACTCGATACGCGATACCAGATCGAGCTTGCCCAGTCGCGCCCACTGCGCCTCGACCTCGCGCTGGATCACATCGACCAGCGGCCCGCTCACCATCACCGCGAAATCCCAGCGCGGCGCCGCCAGCGGGGTCGCCGTCGCATCGTCAAGCAGATCATCGTTGATATTCAGACCGCCGACGAAGGCGACGCTGCGATCGACCACGCAGATCTTACGATGCGAGCGCGCCACGCCGCGCCGGAACCATGGATTGAAGGAACGATGCTGGACGCCGCCACCGTGGCAATCGAGCCGCAGCGCGTTGACCCGGCGCCGGCCGGTGCCGTGCCAGTCGGTGATCAGCCGCACCGTGACGCCGCGCTCCGCGGCGCGCTTTAACGCCGACTTGATCGCGCCGCCGATGTCGTCGGTGGCAAAGATATAGGTTTCAAGATAAATCTCGGAAGTCGCGGCATCGATCGCGGCCAGCAGCGCCGGGAAGAATTCGGCGCCGCCATGCAGCAGGGTCAGGTTGTTTTTGGCGATATAGTTGACCGAACGCATAGAACGACATTCACCTCGATTGAATAGGAACGGGTAGCGGATGGTGCGGGCCGACGAGCTGGCCCGGTCAGCGCAACTTCAGGGTCGCGACGATCGGCGCGTGATCCGACAGTTTGGCCCACAGTGCGCCGTGCAGCACCTGCGCCGATTCTACCGCGAAGCCGCGCACATAAATGCGATCCAGCCGCAAACACGGCAACGCCGCCGGGAAGGTGCGCGCCGGCTTGATCTTGGCCGGTCCGCGCCCGCTCAGCCGGCGCAGGTAGCCAGAGAGGCTGCGCGGCGCCAGCGTGTCGTCGAACACTTCAGTCACGCCCAGCTGCAAGCGTAGCGATTCGCCCAGGTGGTTGCCCCAGTCGTTGAAATCGCCGGCGATGATCAAGGGCGCATCCGCCGGTGCCGAACCGCCGACCGCGTCGATCAACGCTTCGGTCTGACGTTTACGGCTGCCGGCAAACAAGCCGAGATGTATGACATAACAATGCACCTCGACTTGCGCCACCTGCACCACGCAATGCAGGATACCGCGCGCCTCATAGGCATGGTCAGACACGTCCTGATTGCGGGCGGTCGCGATCGGAAAGCAGCTGAGCAGCGCATTGCCGTGGTGCCCATGGTCGTACACCGCGTTCATCCCGTACGCCGAATGATGCGAATCGCCGGCCAGGAATTCGTGCTGCGCCTGCTCCGGCCAATGCGTCGTGTGACGCGCGGCCAGCAGGTCGTGGCGGCCCTGCACCTCCTGCAAGAACAATACGTCGGCATGCATCGACGTCATGGCCTGCTTCAGCGCATGGATGCGCGGACGGCTGCCGAATGAGGACATGCCCTTGTGGATGTTGTAGGTAGCGATACGCAGTTTCATAGACTCGATTGTAGTGAAAGCTGCGTCACGCCGCTGCGGCTATCGGTATCGGCGCCGCGATAGGCGGAGCCGTTCGCGGGTCTGGTCGCACCCCGGTTCGAGCGCTGTGACGGCAAAACCGCCAGCACTGCGCGGGGCGCGTTGTGTAGATCTGACGAAGTCGTCACCTGGAGTATATGGAAAAAATTGCTGAAACCTCCTTGTTTTAACGCGATCTTGAAATATACACGGCCCAGTATATTCTTTCTTAGCAATCAACATATCGTGGTTCGGCAGGCGGCGCCGCGCAAAAATGACCGGTTTGGGTCTGTCAACGGGCTCTACTATCTGCACATTGCGCATAATCGGTGGATTTAATCAGCATTGCCTTTCGTAACAATGTCAGAATATTAATTCTCTTAACTGAACGGCATCACAGTTCCGCCAAGCCTTTAATGAAATTTCTTTTGGCCTTGTACTGCATGCGTAGCTGGCTCAACCATTGTGCGCTATCCGGCATGCGCGGCAAGATTTCACGTATCAAATCGAGTGCTTGCGTGTAGGGGGTGGAAGCACCGGGCATGGCGTGCTCAAATAGGCGTAGCAACAAGACCACCGCGCGCTGATTCTCGCTACTTGGTAATCGGCTCGCAATGGCATGCAATAATTCCGGTGCGCAGCGGTTCGGGATTTGCACCAGCGCCAAGGCTTCCTCAACGCGATTTTCTGCCAACAGCCAGCCTACTCTGGCGCTCACGACCAGGCCGGCGTTGCCACCACGTTTGTTGTCGCTATTGGGAAGCGCCAGCCTCTGTTGATAAGCTGGTTTTTTTAAGGCTTGCTGCTCCTCCTGGATTTGCCAGAAAAACAATCCTTCACGCACCAGCGCCACATCCAATCCTGCTGTTTTGGCATTCTTCAAGACAGCTTGATAGTTCGCTACCGTGGGAGATTTTTCCAACTGCTTGCGGCGTATCGCGTAGGCTTCATTATCCCAGCCGTCGCGGTCATAGCAGCGTAGCAGAGCATCCACTACAGCAAAATGATCTGGGTAGCGGGTGTAGGCTTGCTGAGCAAATTGCAAGGCTTCGCGCATCTTGTTTTGATCCTCGCAGTACTTGATCAATTCCAGATGTTCATGGTTCTCACGCGCACTATCCTGCATCAATGCAATGACTGCCAAGACGTCTCCTTGGCGCTGTAGATCTTGCATGTAACGCCGCCGCAATGTGCTGCGCACGTAGTCATAGGAAAAATAAGCAGCTTCTCGGCTGGCAGTGGCCTTGCCAGTTTCTTGCTTGGGCTGGCTTACCTGCCATTTTTGCCAGTCCTGTGCCACCTTTTCACTATAGGCATGCACCAGCGCAGGGCCTGCCGCTTCCAGTACCGCCGCTTCATTCCACAGCCCCCATGGATCGGCGTCCATCAGTGCAAACCAATTTTCTATCCAGGCGGCCGTGGGTGGTACAGCCTCGAGCGAGCGCAACAACAAGTCCATGACAGCACCCAGCACCCCGCCGATTTCCCCATTTGAATCGTCTGCGTGCTCCGCTACCCTGTACAGGCAACGCAAGGCATGTTCGCACCCAGTACGCGCTAACAGCGGTTCATTCTGTAGCGTTTTCTCCAGCAGCGGCAGTATTTGTTCGGCGCGCCGTGCATAGGCCGTGCAAGCATACCAATCCAGAAAACCTTGCGACTTCAAAATATTGGAAAGCGCTGTTTTGAGTGATTTACCATCTTGCCGGACATCGCTTAAAGCAAACCATGCTTTAAGGTCAGCCATGATGTAGCGATCATGTTCGGCAATCTGCCATAGACGTTCTGCCAAAGTCTGTGCGGTTTGCTCTTGTAGAAATTTGAGCAAGGCGTCGCGCTTGCTGGCTTGGGTTTGTGCACGTTTGCTCGCCGCAGCAACTTTTTTTTGCGCCTCGGGATCAATGGTTAGCTCCGCCCCCTCCAATAACTGGCGTAGCTGCATGGCCACCGCCACCTGATGCTTGCAAAAATTGCCGTCTTCGGCATGTGGGCAATCGCAGTCACCTTCTAACTGTTCATCCGCAGCGACACTCAATTCAACGGTATAGGCCCGCGTGCCGCGTACCTGCGCTTTAAGCGTGATGCTGGCATCAGGATAGGACAACTCTGCCGCGCTAATTGCACCGCTGCAGGCGTACGTCTGGCCGCGCCTGAATACAGCGTTACCGGCCAGTGCAAGCAAGGTGCTGTCAGATAAGACTGTGCGCCAGTCGGTTTGAGGATGAATGCTCATAATCAGGAATTGAAACGGATTTCTTTTATTAATGAAACATAATTACGACTGGTAACCCAGCCCGGTCTGGCGCGGCAGTTGCAGAATCGCCTCCGCGTTCGATGCCGAAAAGCATTTATCGGCGGCTGCGCGATGCGGCAACCACATGTAATGCAGATGCTCGAGCGGCGCCAGCGTGATCGCAATGTCGCGCGGCACCAGCAGGCCGAATACATGCTCGGTATTGTGGATCACGCCGGGCGCGTAGCGGTGGCGCCAGACCGGGTAGATTTCATAGACGTTCGACAGGCGCCAGTCGCGCAGCTGGTCCGCTGCGACCGCGTGCTGCGTATCGGCGCCGACCACAATGCCGGTCTCTTCAAACACCTCGCGCACCGCCGTCTCGCGCAGCGGCTCGTCCGGGCGGTCCTTCGAGCCGGTCACCGACTGCCAATAGCCAGGCTTGTCGGCGCGCTCGATCAGCAACACGTCGAGGTCAAAAGTGTGGATGACGACGAGGACGGATTCGGGGATTTTGTAAGGCTTGATCATGGCTGCTGTGTGACTGCGGCAAGAATAAAAAAAAGGCGCGGAAATCCGCGCCTTTGATTATGCCGCAAAGCGAGGGGCTCAGGCCTTCACGGCCGGTTCCACTGCGCGCAGACGGATGTGCAACTCGCGCAATTGCTTCTCATCCACTACCGACGGCGCCTGGGTCAGCAGGCATTGTGCGCGCTGGGTTTTCGGGAACGCGATCACGTCGCGGATCGACTCGGCGCCGGTCATCATGGTGACGATCCGGTCGAGACCGAATGCCAGACCACCGTGCGGCGGCGCGCCGTATTGCAGCGCGTCGAGCAGGAAGCCGAACTTGAGCTGCGCTTCCTCGGCCTCGATCTTGAGCGCACGGAACACCTTGCTCTGCACCTCGGCGCGGTGGATACGCACCGAGCCGCCGCCCAGTTCCCAGCCGTTCAGCACCATGTCGTAGGCCTTGGAAATGCAGCGGCCCGGATCGGTTTCCATGTAGTCTTCGTGGCCGTCCTTCGGCGCGGTGAACGGATGATGGGTCGCCGTCCAACGATCATTGTCGTCGTCATATTCAAACATCGGGAAGTCGATCACCCACAGCGGGCGCCAGGCGTCGTCGAACAGGCCGACTTTCCGGCCGAAGTCGGAATGACCGATCTTCACGCGCAGCGCGCCGATCGCGTCGTTGACAACCTTGGCCTTGTCGGCGCCGAAGAAGATCAGGTCGCCGTCCTGGGCGCCGGTCAGCGCAATGATCTGGGCCAGCGCCGCGTCGTGCAGGTTTTTCACGATCGGCGATTGCAGGCCTTCACGGCCCTTGTTGTTTTCGTTGACCTTGATGTAGGCCAGGCCCTTGGCGCCGTAGATCGCGACGAACTGGGTGTAGGCGTCGATCTCGGAGCGCGGCATCGCGCCACCGCCAGGGATGCGCAGGCCGACCACGCGGCCGCCGACCATGTTGGCGGCGCCACTGAACACCTTGAAGTCGACATCCTTCATCACTGCGGTCAGGTCGGTGAATTCGAGCTTGACGCGCATGTCGGGCTTGTCGGAACCGTACATGCCCATTGCCTGCACGTAGTCCATCACCGGGAACGGGTTCGGCAGGTCGATGTCGAGCGTGTTCTTGAACACCAGGCGGATCATGTTTTCGAATATGTCGCGGATTTCCTGTTCGTTCATGAACGAGGTTTCGCAGTCGATCTGGGTGAATTCCGGCTGGCGGTCGGCGCGCAGATCTTCATCGCGGAAGCATTTGGTGATCTGGTAATAACGGTCGAAGTTGGCGACCATCAGCAGCTGCTTGAACAGCTGCGGCGACTGCGGCAGCGCGAAGAAGTGGCCGGCGTTGACGCGCGACGGCACCAGATAGTCGCGCGCACCTTCCGGGGTCGACTTGGTCAGCATCGGTGTCTCGATGTCGATAAAGCCGTTGGCGTCGAGAAACTTGCGCACTTCCATCGTCACCTTGTAGCGCAGGCGCAGATTGTTCTGCATCTGCGGGCGGCGCAGGTCGAGCACGCGATGCGTCAGGCGCGTCGTCTCGGACAAGTTGTCGTCGTCCATCTGGAACGGTGGCGTGACCGACGGATTCAGCACTTCGAGCTGGCTGCAGACGACTTCGACCTTGCCGGACTTCAGGTTGGTATTGACGGTGCCTTCCAGACGGTTGCTGACGACACCGGTAACGCGCAGGCAGAACTCGTTGCGCACATGCTCGGCAGTCTTGAATACCTCGGCCTGCTCCGGGTTGCAGACAACCTGCACCAGGCCTTCGCGGTCGCGCAGGTCGATGAAAATGACACCGCCGTGATCGCGCCGGCGATGCACCCAGCCGCACAGGCTGACGGTTTGACCAAGTAGCGCCTCAGTGGTGAGGCCGCAGTAGTGGGTACGCATGGACATAGATTTACCAGTCTGGATTCAAAAAGTGATTCGGTTGTAATCTTGATTTTAATTTTAGTTTTTAACAGGTGCGGCGACCGCCTGACCCGGCGCCACCACACCCATCGATACAATATATTTCAGCGCTTCATCGACATTCATGTCGAGTTCGATCACGTCTTCACGCGGCATCATCAGGAAGAATCCGGAGGTCGGATTCGGCGTAGTTGGCACGTACACGCTGACGAAATCGCCCTGCAGGTGATTCTTGACATCGCCACCCGGGGTGCCGGTCAGGAACGCGATGGTCCATGATCCCTGACGCGGATATTGCACCAGCAGCGCCTTGCGGAAGGCATTGCCGGACGAAGAAAACAGTGTGTCGGACACCTGCTTGACACTGGAATAGATCGAGTTCACCACCGGGATGCGCCTGAGCAGCGCTTCCCATATTCCGACCACATAGTTGCCAATGAAATTCTGGGCCAGCAGCCCGGTGAAGAAGATGATCAAGAGCGTCAGGATCGTGCCCAGCCCAGGAATGTGGAAACCGATCAGGTGTTCCGGACGCCAACGCTCGGGCAACAGCAGCAGCGACTGATCCATGGTGCCGATGATCAGGTTCAGGACCCACAGCGTGATCGCGAGCGGGACCAGAATCAGCAATCCGGTGATGAAATATTTACGCATGGCGTCCAGGGTGATTGTGATTCAATGTCGGCGTTAAAGCGGCCTGGACGCGATCAGGCAGCAGCAGTAGTACCGCTGGGACCGCTGGGACCGCTGGGACCGCTGGTACCGCTGGTACCGCTGGTACCGCTGCTGGCCGGCTTGTCTGATGTGGCCGGCGCCGCTGACGCAGTGGCAGGGGCCGGTGTGCTGGCAGCGGCACCCGATTCTGCCGCCGGACTGGCAGCAGGCGCCGAAGTACCGCCCGAACCGCCGCGGAAATCCGTGACATACCAGCCGGAACCCTTCAACTGAAAGCCCGCTGCGGTGACTTGTTTTTTGAACGCCGGTTTGCCGCACGACAGACAGTCGGTCAACGGCGCATCGGACATCTTCTGCAACACATCCTTGGCAAAACCACACGCATCACAGCGGTAAGCGTAAATTGGCATCGAAAAACTCCGCGAAAATCATTCAAAACCCTGAATTATAAAGGTTTTTTCGAGCTTCTACGGGATTGGAGGCCGGCCGGGGCAGGGCAATCGCACGAAGATCGTTGCAGGCTAAGGCTTCTCGCCCCTTCCCCCTTGCAGGGGGAAGGTTGGGATGGGGGTAGGACGGTCGATCGGCAACATGCATCATTCATCGACCGCACCCCCCACTTGCAGTGCGCATATCCGCTTGCAGGCGGATACCGCTATGCAGGCAGGAGGCATGCCTCCTGAATTCCCTGCTTCGCCCCTAACCCTCCCCCCTGCAAGCATGTCCTGAGCTTGTCGAAGGAGAGGAGGGAACTCAACCCGGCAGCGCCAATGTTCATGCGGTTCTTCATGCAATCGCCCTGCCGGCCGGGGACGCTTGGGTCAGGGTTTGCGGCGCCAGATCTGCCAGCGCTCCTTGCCGGCAAACACCGGGATCGAATCGGTCACCGCGTCATCGGCAACCCGCTCGAAGCTCGGCGCCAGCAAGGCATCGAGCTCCAACTGCGTGAGCGCGAACGGCGGCCCGGTCGGATGCGCTGCATCGACCGCCGGATCGAGAAAGAAGAAACCGATCAACAAGCCGCCCACCGGTAGCAATTCTGCCCAGCGTGCGGCGACCGCCGGCCACATCCGGCGCGGCAACGCACACAGGAAGGCACGCTCGTAGATGCAGTGCAGCGGCGAGCTCGGTGTGAAACTGAAAAAATCCGCCTGCAGCACGCGCTGTGCCCAAGGGCCGAGCACCGCCTGCGCCGCCGCTACGGCAGCCGGTGAAAAATCGATCGCGGTGACATCCCAGCCCTGCTCGCCCAGGAAGGCCACTTCATAACCGCTGCCGCAACCGGGGATCAGGATGCTGACCGGACTGGCTGTCGCCACAAATTGCTTGAGCGCGAGCGGCACACCGCCCTTGTCCCAGGGCGTAAACCGCTGCTGGAATCGTTCACTCCAGAAATCGGGCGTGCTGGAGTCACGTGTATCGAAGTTTTTCATGCTGCTGGGGCGTTCAATCCGTATGCGGCTCAGAACAGGTAATGCCAGCGCACGACGATCTGCGTGATCAGCACGCCGGCCAGCAAGCCGCCGCCGACATACACCGCGAAGCCAAGCAGCAAATTGGTGCGCTTCTGCTCGGCGATCAGATGCTTCAGCAATTCGGCATCGCGCTGCTGCGGCTCGACCGTCACTTTCAACGCCTGATGCAGCAGTCGCGGCAATTGCGGCAGGATATGGGCATAGCCCGGCGCCTCCGTCTTGAGCCGCTCCAGCATGCCGCGCCAGCCGATCTGCTGCGTCATCCAGCGCTCCAGATAGGGCTTGGCGGTCTTCCATAGATCGAGCTCGGGGTCGAGCTGGCGCCCCAATCCCTCGATATTGAGCAGGGTCTTTTGCAGCAGCACCAGTTGCGGCTGCACTTCGACGTTGAAGCGGCGCGAGGTCTGGAACAGCCGCAGCAGAATCTGGCCGAACGAGATGTCTTTCAAGGGCCGGTCGAAAATCGGTTCGCAGCAGGCGCGCACCGCCGATTCCAGCTCATCGACCCGGGTATTCTTCGGCGCCCAGCCCGATTCGATGTGCGCCTCGGCAACCCGTTTGTAGTCGCGCCGGAAAAACGCCAGAAAATTCTGCGACAGGTAATCCTTGTCGAAGTCGGTCAGGGTGCCGACGATGCCGAAGTCGAGCGCGATATAGCGGCCGAACGTGGCCGGGTCGGTCGACACCAGGATGTTGCCGGGATGCATGTCGGCATGAAAAAAGCCGTCGCGAAACACCTGCGTGAAGAAGATTTCCACGCCGTCGCGCGACAATTTTTTCATGTCGATGCCGGCCTCGATCAGGCGCTCGGTTTGCGATACCGGGATGCCGTGCATGCGCTCCATCACGATCACGCTGCTGGAACAATAATCCCAGAACATTTCCGGCACCGCCAGCAGATCGGAATCGGCAAAGTTGCGGCGCAACTGGCTGGCGTTGGCCGCCTCGCGCATCAGGTCCAGTTCGTCATGCAGGTATTTGTCAAACTCGGCGACCACTTCTCTTGGCTTCAGGCGTTTGCCGTCGGCCCACAGCCGTTCCACCCACTGCGCGGCGATGTGCATCAGCTCGACGTCCTCGTCGATCGATTTTTTCATGCCGGGGCGCAGGACCTTGACCGCGACATCGCGACCGTCTTTCAGGACGGCGAAATGGACTTGCGCGATCGAGGCCGACGCCACGGGAATCCGCTCGAAACTGGCAAACAGCTCTGCCGGATGGTCGCCCAGCGATTTCGTAATTTGGGCAATCGCGAGATCGGAATCAAACGGCGGCACGCGATCCTGCAACAGGGCCAGCTCATCGGCGATATCGGCCGGCATCAGGTCGCGACGGGTCGACAGCACCTGTCCGAACTTGACGAAGATCGGGCCGAGATCTTCCAGCGCCTGCCGCAGACGCACGCCGCGCGGCGCCGAAATGTCGCGCCAGAAGATCAGGGTCTCGATCAGCTTCGCGGTGCGCGGCACGTCGAAGCCGGAGATCGCGATTTCGTCCAGTCCGTAACGAATCGCGACCCGCGCAATCTTGAACAGCCTCAGGAATTTGAACAACATCAGACTCTTTCCAGTTTCTCGATGCGCTTTGCCAGCCGCTCCACATCATCACGCGTCTTGCCGACCTCGGCCGCGAAATCCTCGACCGTCTGGGGCCGCAGCAACATCGGGTTTTCTTCCAGAAAATACTCGGCGATATTCTCCGCCAGTTTTTGTTGCGCCATGCGGGCACTGCTGGCCATCTCCTTCGCACCAGACACGATGCGGGTGGCGGCGATATCGCCGACCACTTTGCTCAGATCGTGCTCCGCGTCCCAGCGCATGGACTGACTCAGCTGCGAAATCGTATTCGCGAAATCGGCGTCGCCTTCGATCTTCACATACGAAAACGCATGTTCGCGATCGTGCAGGATCAGCGGCAGGTCCGACAGCTTGACCCGTATCGTCACCTGCGCCGGCTCATCGCCGGTAGCGGTTTCCAGCATGCCGTCGGCCCCGACCTTCAGCCTGACGGCGAACAGGCCGGCGTCCACGCAAGCGAGTTTGCCGGCGTGCTGTACGAGTTTCACGCGCGCCCAGTCTTCCTGGGCCAGCAAATGATTGATGGCGGCATGGAGCCCGGCGAACAGTATGGATGGCAGCATTGACAGGGATAGGGACAGGGATCAGGACCAAAGAAAAACCGCCCGTGACTGCACGAGCGGCTTCGAGTTTACCAGCTTGCGCGCTGGGTCTGGCGCGTGTCTGTGAGTGCCGGCGAGTTCGGCCGACCGGTCAGGACAGTTGCTGGATACCCGCCAGCAGCCAGCCGCCCTGCCCGGACATCGGCTTCGTCAGGTTCCAGACTTCGGCAAACGGTTCGGCCGCTGCCTCTGCCGATTCCTTGATCATCCCGCTAAATTTGACGCTGGCCAGGTGGTCGCTGCCCACAGTTTCCAGCCCGAGCAGGTCGGCATTGAGCGACACCACGTCGGTATTGTTGGGGGTCGCGCCGCGCTCCTGCACCTGCAGCTTCAGTTCGGCATACATCTCGGGCGTCGTGAATTCGCGGATGTCATTGTTATCGGCCTTGTCCCAGGCCGCCTGAAGCCGGATGAAATATGTTTTGGCGGTGCGCAGGAAACCTGCGGTGTCGAAATCTGCCGGCACGCCCCACGGCGCGGCGGCGGTGGTCACGGCTGTCGCGGCGGCGGCAGCGGATGGGGTCGCCAGAGATGGGGTCGCCTGCGACGGGATCGCCTGCAACGCGCTCGGCTGCACTGGCGGCTCGATGCGTGAGCCGATTTCCGGCGTACTGAACGGTGCATATCCTTCACCGCCGAAAGCCGGTGCCATCGGGCTGGCAGCACTAGCCTTGTTGCGGAACATGCGCACCACGAACATTGCGGCAACACCCAGCAAGGCGATCATCAACAACGATCCGAGCATGCCGCCCATCGCGCCGCCCATGCCGAAATGCGACAGCAGCGCGCCGGCGCCGAGACCGAGCAAGGCGCCGCCCAGCATTCCCTTCCAGGCGCTGGCCGGTTTCGGCGCGACCGGCGCCGTTGCAGCTGCCGTTGCAGGTGCGGCCGAAGGTGCGGCGGCAGGTGCCGCGGTCTTCGAAGTCTGGGTCGGGGCTGGCGCCGTAGCCTGACGGCTGACGGTTTGCGACTGGCGCCCGATGGAGCTGCCGCCACCGAGGCGACGGGCAGCTGCATCACCGACCATCAGCGACAGCGAGGTCGCGGCAATCATCACGGCAATAAATAATTTTTTCATCAACATTCCTAAAGTTTGATACCGGTGTGCAACGCTGCGACACCGGCAGTCAGATTGAAGTACTCGACGCGCTCGAAACCGACATCCTGCATCATTTTCTTCAGCGTTTCCTGATCCGGATGCATGCGGATCGATTCGGCCAGGTAGCGATAGCTGTCGGCATCATTCGCTATCTGTTGCCCCATCCACGGCAGCACCGAGAACGAATACACGTCATACGGCTTTCTCAACGGTTCCCATACTTTGGAAAATTCCAGCACCAGCAGTTTTCCGCCGGGTTTCAGCACACGCAGCATCTCGGCTAGCGCCCCATCCTTGTGTGTCATGTTGCGCAGACCGAAGGCGACGCTGACCCGGTCGAAATAATTATTCGGAAACGGCAGGTGTTCGGCGTCGCATAAGGAAATGGGGGTCGTCAGGCCCTTGTTCAATAGCCGGTCGCGGCCGACGCGCAGCATCGATTCATTGATATCGGTCAGCCAGACCTGCCCGCTGGGCCCGGCCTGCCTGGCAAATACCTTGGCCAGATCGCCGGTACCGCCGGCGATATCGAGCACCTTGAATCCGGGGCGCACCGCCGCTTGCGCGATCGCGAAAATCTTCCACAACCGGTGCAGGCCGACCGACATCACATCGTTCATCACATCGTATTTGGCGGCGACGGAATGGAAGACTTCGGCGACCTTGTGCACCTTGTCGTCTTCAGCGACGGTTTTATAACCGAAATGGGTAGTGTTGGACATGCTGGCAGCCTCGCGTGGATCAGATCCCATTATACAAGTTACAAGTGCCCATCATGTCGATCCAGGAACCGGCGCGGGCCTGTCGTGGCGCGGAGCGCGCGCCTTAGTGCTGATGACCGCAGGCATGGCCGCCACCCGCCGCTGCCGTAACCATCGGCGCGTCGCGTCCACTTTCTCCACTGAAACCTGCTGCCTGCAGGCGCTGCAGATAGTCCTGCCACAGTTGGGTCTGATTGGCGCCCAGCCAGTACAGATAATCCCATGAGTAGATGCCGGTATTATGGCCGTCGGAAAATTGCGGTTGCACCGCGTAGTTGCCGACTGGTTCCAGCGCCGCCAATTCGACCTCACGCATGCCGGTCTGCAACGTTTCCTGGCCGGGCCCGTGGCCGCGCACTTCGGCCGATGGCGAATATACGCGCAGCAACTCGAACGGCAACGAGAAGGCAGCGCCGTCATCGAAACCGATTTCCAGCACGCGCGACTGCTTGCGCACCGTCAGTTCGGTGGGGCTCGGCCCCGGCGGTGTCTGTTTCGATCCGGCCATGTTGATTGTTCCTGAAAGTTGCTCGGTGATTGTCGGTTCAGGCCGCAAAACGTTGCGCGATGTTCTTGCGCAATGCCGGCAGCAGCGCCTGGCGCGACGCCAGCATGGCCGGCGTTGCCAGCCGTTTCGGTTCGGCCCAAATCGGCAGCGGGAAATGCGCGTCGTCGCTGAAGCGCGGAATGACGTGCCAATGCAGATGTGGCACCTTGTTGCCGAGCGTCGCCAGATTGATCTTGGCCGGTTGCATCACCTCACGCACCGCCTGTTCCACCTGCCATACGGCGTCCATCAGGCTGTTGCGCTGGGCTGGCGTCAGGTCGGTCATTTCCTTGACGTGATCGTTCCAGATCACGCGGCAGAAGCCGGGATAATGCACATCGTCGACCATCACGACATGCCATTCCTTGCCCTGATAGATGATCTCGGCGCCGAGTTCGGTACACAATTCGCAGGTAATCTGATTGGTCATCGTTGTGCGTCTGAAGTCTGGTTATTGATTCAATCGGGAAGGAGCCGATCCCGTTTTCGAGTTGGTAAAGGTCAAGCCGCGACGGTCAATCCCCTCCCCCTTGCAGGGGGAGGGTTAGGGAGGGGGTAGTGCGGTCGATGAACGATGCACGTCGCTGATCGACCAGCCCACCCCCATCCCCCCTTGCAGGGCGCGTATCCGCTTGTAAGCGGATACCGCTCCGCAGGCGGGCAACATGCTGCCCGAATTCCCTGCTACGCCCTTCCCCCTCACAGGGGGAAGGAGCCGATCAAGCTGACCAACCACCATGTGTTGCCAATGGCCGGTGGTTAAACCTGTTTCGCCTACACCAACACCCGCTCAATACCACCGTTATTCGCCTTGGCTACATATTCCGGCAGCCAGTTCGGCCCCAGCAGATGCTTGGCCATCTCGACCACGATGTAATCGGCCTGGGTGCCCGAATCATCATTGTAGCGTGACAAACCCTGCAGGCAGGACGGGCAGCTGGTCAGAATCTTGACGTCGCCGTCGAAGCCGTCGGCGCGCAGCTTGTCTGCGCCCTTGAGCATCTCTTCTTCCTTGCGGAAGCGCACCTGGGTCGAAATGTCGGGCCGCGTGATGGCCAGTGTGCCGGATTCGCCGCAGCAACGCTCGTTCTTTTCGATCTTGACGTTATCGACCGTCGTGATCAACGCGTTGATAGTCTTGCCCGAATCCTGCAGCTTCATCGGATTGTGGCAGGGCTCGTGGTACATGTAGCGGGTGCCGTTGACGCCTTCCAGCTTGACACCTTTTTCAAGCAGATATTCGTGGATGTCGATGATCCGGCAACCGGGGAAAATCTTGTCGAATTCGTAGGTTGCGAGCTGGTCGTAGCAAGTGCCGCAAGACACCACGACGGTCTTGATGTCGAGGTAGTTCAAGGTGTTGGCGACCCGGTGGAACAGCACCCGGTTGTCGGTCATCATCTTCTCGGCCTTGTCGAACTGGCCGGCGCCGCGCTGCGGATAACCGCAGCACAGATAGCCGGGCGGCAGCACGGTTTGCACACCGACTTGCCACAGCATCGCCTGCGTCGCCAGGCCGACCTGCGAAAACAGGCGCTCGGAGCCGCAACCGGGGAAGTAGAACACCGCCTCGGTATCGGCCGTGGTCGAATGCGGATCGCGGATGATCGGCACGATCGAGTCGTCCTCGATATCGAGCAAGGCGCGCGCGGTTTTCTTCGGCAGATTGCCCGGCATCTTCTTGTTGATGAAGTGGATCACCTGCTCCTTGATCGGCGCCTTGCCGACGGTCGAAGGGGGTGCCTTGGTCTGTTTCTTGGCAAACTTTTTCAGCAAGTCGTGGCCCAGGCGCTGCGCCTTGTAGCCCCAGCCGATCATCACCTGACGGGTGGCATTGATGGTGGCCGGATCGGTCGCATTCAGGAAGAACATCGACGCCGCGGTGCCGGGATTGAACGATTTCTTATCGAGCTTGCGCAGCAGGTTGCGCATGTTCATCGAGACGTCGCCGAAGTCGATATCGACCGGGCATGGCGTCACGCACTTGTGGCAGACGGTGCAATGGTCGGCCACATCCTCGAACTCTTCCCAGTGCTTGATCGAGATGCCGCGGCGGGTCTGCTCTTCATACAAAAACGCCTCGACCAGCAACGAGGTCGCGAGGATCTTGTTGCGCGGCGAGTACAGCAGATTGGCGCGCGGCACATGGGTCGCACAGACCGGTTTGCACTTGCCGCAGCGCAGGCAGTCCTTGACGCTGTTGGCGATCGCGCCGATATCGCTTTGCTGCATGATCAGCGATTCGTGCCCCATCAGGCCGAACGAAGGCGTGTAGGCATTGCGCAGGTCGGCGCCGGCCAGCAGCTTGCCCTTGTTGAAGCGCCCTTCCGGGTCGATCCGCATCTTGTAGTCGCGGAACGGGTCCATCTCGTCCGACGTCAGGTATTCGATCTTGGTGATGCCGATGCCGTGCTCGCCCGAAATGACGCCGTTCAGCGAGCGCGCCAGCGCCATGATGCGCGCCACCGCGGCGTGCGCAACCTGCAGCATCTCGTAATGATCGGAGTTGACCGGGATATTGGTGTGCACGTTGCCGTCGCCGGCGTGCATGTGCAGCGCGACGAACACGCGCCCGCGCAGCACGCGCTTATGGATCGCGCTGCATTCGTCGAGAATCAGCTTGAAGGCGCCGCCGTTGAAGATCTGGCGCAGCTGGGCGCGGATTTCCTGTTTCCACGACACCCGCACGGTGCGGTCCTGCACCACGTCGAACAGGCTCGCCTGCGGCTGCTTGCCCAAGCGATCGTCGAACACGGGCAACAGCTTGTCCAGGCCCAGGCGCGCCAGTTCGGCCTTGGCAGCGACCAAGGGCTGGTCGAGTTCGGCCAGCAGGTACGCCCAGCGCGCCTTGACCTCGTCGAGCAGTTGCAGCGCCTGCGCCACGCGATCTTCCAGCATCGCGGCGGCCGGAATGTCTTCGCCTTCGGCGTCCTCGCTCTTGCCGAGCGGCAGATTGCCGGCCGCGAAAAACGCGCGCAGTTCATCGACCAGTTGCAGCTTGTTGCGCACCGACAGCTCGATATTGATGCGTTCGATGCCGTCGGTATATTCACCCATGCGGTCGAGCGGGATCACCACGTCCTCGTTGATCTTGAAGGCATTGGTGTGCTTCGAGATGGCGGCGGTGCGGGCGCGGTCGAGCCAGAATTTCTTGCGTGCGTCCGGCGATACCGCGACGAAGCCTTCGCCGACGCGGGTGTTGGCGATGCGCACCACTTCCGAGGCCGCTTGCGCCACCGCGTTTTCATCGTCGCCGACGATGTCGCCGAACAGCGCCATCTTGGGCAGCACGCCGCGTTTCGATTTGGTCGCATAACCGACCGCGCGCAGGTAACGCTCGTCCAGGTGTTCCAGTCCGGCCAGCTTGATCGTCGCGTATTCAGCGCCACCGCTCTGCGGCAGACCGTCCAGGTAATCCTTGATTTCGACGATCGACGGGATCGCATCGCGCGCCTGGCCGAAAAATTCGAGGCAGACGGTGCGCGTGAATTTGGGCATCTTGTGCAGAATCCAGCGCGCCGACGTGATCAGGCCGTCGCAGCCTTCCTTCTGGATGCCCGGCAAACCGGCCAGGAATTTATCGGTGACGTCCTTGCCCAGGCCTTCCTTGCGGAACACCTTGCCTGCGATTTCCAGAATCTCGGTCTTGAACGGTGCGTCGCTCTTGCCCCTACCGTTGCCCTTGTCGGCCGGATGGGTCCATTCGAGCTTGAACTTGGCGAGCGGCGCGTCGTGGATCTTGCCGAGGTTGTGGTCGATCCGGGTCACATCCAGCCAGTCGCCATTCGGGTCGACCATCCGCCACGACGCCAGGTTGTCGAGCGCGGTGCCCCACAGCACGGCCTTCTTGCCGCCGGCGTTCATCGCGACGTTACCGCCGATGCAGGACGCCTCGGCCGAGGTCGGGTCGACCGCGAACACGAAACCGGCTTTTTCCGCCGCATCCGAGACGCGCTTGGTGACGACGCCGGCGCCCGAGTAGATGGTCGCGTATTCACGATCCACGCCCGGCAGCATGGTCATTTCGACTTCACCGAGCGCTTCCAGTTTTTCGGTATTGATGACCGCCGATAAGGGCGTCAGCGGAATCGCGCCGCCGGTGTAGCCGGTGCCGCCGCCACGTGGGATGATGGTCAGGCCGAGCTCGATACAGGCCTTGACCAGGCCGGCCATCTCGTCTTCGGTATCCGGTGTCAGCACCACGAACGGATATTCGACGCGCCAGTCGGTGGCGTCGGTCACATGCGACACGCGCGACAGGCCATCGAACTTGATATTGTCTTTTTCGGTATAGCGACCGAGTACCTTGGTCGCGCGTTTGCGCAGGTCGTAGGTCTGGCGGAACTCTTCGGCAAAATCGGCTACCGCCTTGCGCGCCGCCTGCAGCAGGCTGGCGACGCTGGCGCTGCGGGTGCGGGCGTCTGTGTCGAGTGCATCCAGGTCACCGCTGTCGCGCCGCTTGTCGACCTCGCCCAAGCGGTGATTGAGCGCATCGATCAGGGCCTGGCGCCGCTTCGGGTTGTCCAGCATGTCGTCCTGCAGGTACGGATTGCGCTGCACCACCCAGATGTCGCCCAGCACCTCGTACAGCATGCGTGCCGAACGGCCGGTCTGGCGCGCGCTGCGCAAGGTGTCGAGCAGGCGCCACGCCTCCTCGCCGAGCAGCCGGATCACGATTTCACGATCGGAAAACGAAGTGTAGTTGTACGGAATTTCGCGCAAGCGTGCCGGTACTGCGCTGTGCGGGGCGTCTGACGGAGTGTCGGGATTTAAGGCTAGGATTTTTGCTGGCGCGTTCATTGGCTGAGTGTGGACTGACTGGACTGACGTGGACCCTAATAGACCATTCTAGCGTATTGCGTCGCAGCATGCGGCGCTCGAAGAGTGGGTGACATGCGGGCGACGCGCGGCTGGCCAGGGCAACAAGGCGTCACCGCGATCGCCAAGTTTGTCGATATGACAATAAATTGTTGGCGTATCACAATTTGCCATGCTTTATTTGCGATCACCGAGGCTGCCTGGGCCAGTATCTTCAGAATCTGGCAACGCAGATTTTAGCGCGCCACGACCGCCTCGGCAGCGCCCGAAAAAAATCAATCACGAGGAGTATGTTCAAAAATATGGCGGATACCGCCCGTAAATCGCCGGCATCAAAAAATACAGGGCCAGTATGCTTTTGACAAGAGACGCGATTTTCAGCCCAACCAATGCGCGATGCGCTGCCAGAACCCATCCGGTACACGTAGCAAGAGCCAGGTGACCGTCACATAGCGCGCGAATTTCCCGATCGCCATATAGGCCACACTGGACCAGAACGGCAGCCGCAACCAGCCGCTCAGCGTACAAATCGGGTCACCGATGGCCGGCAGCCACGCCAGCAGCATCCTCTTCGCGCCGTACTGTTCGATCCAGCGAAACCAGCGACTGGCGCGCTCCCGGCTGAAGGGCTTGCTGGCGCCGTAGCCGATCCAGTAATTGAGCGCGCCGCCCAATGTATTGCCGGCGGTCGCCACCGCAATCGCGGACCAGAACAGCGCATCGTTGGCCTTGATTACTGCAAACACGGTTGGCTCCGAACCCATCGGCACCAGCGTCGCCGCGACGAAACTGACCAGGAACACGGCAGACAGGCCGACTTGCGGCAACGCCAATAACGCCAACAGCCACAGGATTGCGGATTCGATCATTCTGGCGGATGGGCTGGTGGAAAAACGTCCATTATAATGTTGAGCAATTCGTGCTCTACAATCCACATTCCGGCGCCAGCATGCCGGGACGCCGCGCAGATCCGCGCGCCAATCGCACCGCACAGAAGCACCATAGACGCACCACAGACGCACCATAGCGGCCACAAGCCGTGCGTTTGCAGCCCCGGCTCGCCGTCCTGACGGCCGCGAGCCACGACCGATCAATCCTGACGCGCCCACCCATGACCATCGACTACCTGAAAAAAATCCTGACCGCACGCGTTTATGACGTTGCCTTTGAAACGCCGCTGGAGCTGGCACCGACCCTGTCAGAACGCATCGGCAACCAGATTTATTTCAAGCGCGAAGACATGCAAAGCGTGTTCAGCTTCAAGCTGCGCGGCGCCTACAACAAGATGGCGCACCTGACGCCGGCCCAATTGAAGCGCGGCGTGATCTGCGCCTCGGCCGGCAACCACGCGCAGGGCGTCGCGCTGTCGGCGGCCAAGCTCGGCTGCAAGGCCATGATCGTGATGCCGACCACCACACCGCCGGTCAAGATCGACGCGGTCAGGGCGCGCGGCGGTGAGGTCGTGTTGTTCGGCGATTCGTTTACCGATGCCTACGAGCACGCGCTGACGCTGGAAAAGAAGCACAAGCTGACCTTCGTCCACCCGTTCGATGATCCCGACGTGATCGCCGGGCAAGGCACAATCGGCATGGAAATCCTGCGCCAGCACGCCGGCCCGATCCATGCGATTTTCGTCGCGATCGGTGGCGGCGGCCTGATCGCCGGCGTCGCGGCCTACGTCAAGGCGGTGCGCCCGGAGATCAAGATCATCGGCGTGCAGAGCACCGATTCCGACGCCATGGCGCGCAGCCTGAACGCCGGGCGCCGGGTGGCACTGGCCGATGTCGGCCTGTTCTGCGACGGTACCGCGGTCAAGCTGGTCGGCGAAGAAACCTTCCGCCTCGCCAAACTGTATGTCGACGAAGTGATCCTGGTCGACACCGACGCGGTGTGCGCCGCCATCAAGGACGTGTTCCAGGACACGCGCAGCATTCTGGAACCGGCCGGCGCACTGGCCGTGGCCGGCGCCAAGGCCTATGTGGAACGGGAAAACAGCGGCGCCAAGGCCGGCAAGAAGCCGCTCAAGAATGAAGCGCTGGTGACGATCGCCTGCGGCGCCAACATGAACTTCGACCGCCTGCGCTTCGTGGCCGAACGGGCCGAAGTCGGCGAGGCGCGCGAAGCGGTGTTCGCAGTCACGATCCCGGAAGAGCGCGGCAGCTTCAAGCGTTTCTGCGAACTGGTCGGCCCGCGCAACGTCACCGAGTTCAACTACCGCATCAGCGATGAAAAGGAAGCGCACGTGTTCGTCGGCATCCAGATCGCCGACCGCGATGAATCCGGCAAGATCGCGAAGAATTTCGAGAAGCACGGTTTCAGGACGCTCGACCTGACCGACGATGAGCTGGGCAAGTTGCACATCCGCCACCTGGTCGGCGGCAAGAGCGCGCTGGCGCAGAATGAATTGATCTACCGTTTCGAATTCCCCGAGCGGCCGGGCGCGCTGACGCGCTTCCTGTCGAGCATGGCGCCGAACTGGAATATCAGCCTGTTCCACTACCGCAACCACGGCGCCGATTACGGCCGCATCCTGGTCGGGATCCAGGTGCCGAAAAACGAAATGAAGGCGTTCCGCGCGTTTTTGACGACTCTCGGTTATCCGCATTGGGACGAGAGTGCGAATCCGGCGTACAAGCTGTTCCTGGGGTGACGGCTTGCCGCCGGTGCGCGCTGCGCACCGCATGATTATTGATTAAAGTTAGAGATTAAGAGCCTTGCCATGTCCGCAGAAAATTCGCCGTTAGGCAAACCCTCCACCTACGTCAGCCAGTACGCGCCGTCGCTGCTGTTTCCGATCGCGCGCCTGGGCAAGCGCGCCGAGCTCGGCATCGGCGGCGACCTCGGCACGCTGCCATTTTTCGGCATTGACCTGTGGAACGCCTACGAGCTGTCGTGGCTGAACCTGCGCGGCAAGCCGCAGATCGCGATTGCACGCGTGATGGTGCCGGCGGATTCACCGAATATCATCGAGTCGAAATCGTTCAAGCTGTACCTCAATTCGTTCAACCAGACCCGGCTGGCGGATGTCGACGCGTTGCTGGAATTGCTGCGTGCCGACCTGTCCGCCGGTTTCGGCGCACCGGTGCAAATTAGCTTGACCACGCCGGACAATTTCGCGACGCTCGCGATGGGAGAACTGGACGGCTTGCTGCTGGACCGGCTCGATATCGAGGTCGATAGCTACACGCCGGATTCATCGCTGCTGAAAACCGCTCACGACCAAACCCCGGTGGAAGAAACGCTGGTGTCGCATCTGTTGAAATCGAACTGCCTGGTGACCGGTCAGCCAGACTGGGGCAGCGTGCAAATCCGCTACGTCGGACCGCAGATCGATCAGGAAGGCCTGCTTAAATACCTGATCGGCTTTCGCGATCACAACGAGTTCCATGAGCAATGCGTGGAGCGTATTTTTATCGACATCCTGCGCCAGTGCGCGCCGCACAAGCTGGCAGTCTATGCGCGCTACACGCGGCGCGGCGGACTCGATATCAATCCCTGGCGCAGCAATTTCAGCGGCGGACCGCGACCGTCGAATCTGCGCAACGCCCGCCAGTAGAGCGCCCCAACAACCATCGATTTGATGCCTTGCTGCGCCAGCGCAACAAGGGCCCGGTCGCCAGCGACGGCCTATTGCGCCTGATCAATTGACGACAAGACTTATTGCATTATCTTGAATGCATGGAATAGATGCAGGAAAAAAACGCATGGTGGGCCCGCGCTAGTCTGGCACCACAACCATGCCACCGCAGACCAACGCACCAACATACTCAGTCAATGACACAAGGATTCCCGCCAATTCATCATGGGAATTTCAATATACTCGTTCGATAACAGAAGTATGCCAGCGGCACCAGCGACACCGGCGGCTGGCGGCAACGTCCTTATCGCGCATTTATGGCGCGCCACCCGGTGCCTGTCCTTCCTTGTTTTCCCACTGGCAATGCTGCCCGGCCGCGCCAACGCGCAGCAAGCCGAGTCACGCGACTGGTGGCAGAAGATCCGGGACAAGGCCGACCAGATCACGGCGGTCCACCAGAACGATCTGTATCTGTCCGGCTACATTCACCACGGTCGCAACACGTATACCGCCGAACGGATACGCGAGCTGAACGAGCGGCACGCCTGGGGTGCGGGTGTCGGCAAGACGCTGCGCAACGACGGCGGCGATGAAGAATCATTGTTTGCATTCGGCTTCTCCGATTCGCATTTCAAGCCGCAGCTGATGGCCGGTTACGCGCACTTGTGGAGCTGGCCGTTGCTCGGGAGCGGGCTGGAAGTTGCCGGCGGCTATACCGCACTGATGATCAGTCGCGCGGATATGTATAGTGGCGTGCCGTTTCCCGCCGTGCTGCCGGTCGGTGCGATCGGCACCAGCAGCGCGAAGCTGATGGCGACCTATGTGCCGCGCCTGTCGAGGGATGGCAACAACGGCGATGTGCTGTTCTTTTTTGCGCGTTTTAGTTTTGATTGAATGGTCTGGTCGACGCCGTCAGGCGTCTGGCGACGCGACCAGACACGGAAATACAGCGTGCGCGTGGCAGGCGCCTTTTTAACCACGGCTTGCGACTTGAAGCAGAACTCTATTAGATAATTATTTGACAATATTTTCATGGAATATTCCTCTACTTCAATATTACAAGGGAGTATTGGCCATTGTTCGACGCAACCGGGCTAATTCCGAGCGCCTTGAAAGGGCAATGAGATATACACCATGCAGTATTTTTAAATTGTTGATGTGAAGGGTTCCGGGGTCCCGTATTGCGCTCCTGGCAATCGTTGCACTATCCGGAAAGAAGCCTATAATTCGCACGGAACCACCTTTTGTGCACCGCACAATTCTGAATAAAAATGACTAACCTCGCCAAACTCCTGTCGAAGAACAATGTGGTACTCGACCTGGAAGTCTCCAGCAAGAAGCGCGCGTTCGAGCAAGCCGGCCTGATCTTCGAAAACAATTGCGGCATTGCCCGTTCGACCGTGTCAGACAATCTGTTCGCGCGCGAGCGACTCGGCTCGACCGGACTCGGTCACGGCGTGGCGGTACCGCACGGCCGGATCAAGGGACTGAAGGCGCCGCTGGCTGCATTTGTGCGGCTGGCCGAGCCGATTCCATTCGAGTCGCCCGACGGCGAACCGGTCACGCTGCTGGTGTTTCTGCTGATTCCCGATCATGTGACGCAGCACCATCTGGAAATCCTGTCCGAGATCGCCGAAATGTTTTCTGACGACGCATTTCGCAATACGCTCGCGACCGAAACGGATGCGGCGGTGGTTCACCAGCGCATTGTCGGCTGGCAACCGAGCATGCAATCGGCCGCATAGTCGCCGGCAAATGCGACGCTGCTGCGCGTGTTATTGCCGGCCGGGACAAGCGACAACGCCTAACGCATCTGCAACTGGCGCATAATATTGGTTGCCCGCAACCACGCTGAACCATCATGCCCCTGACCACTACGCTGACGATACAACGCCTGTACGACGACAACCGTGTATCGCTGCAACTCGGCTGGTTTGCCGGTTTCACCGGCGGCGAACGGCTGATTTCAGGCGATACCGCATCGGCCGCCGACCAGGTTGGCCATCTGAACCTGATTCATCCGGGCCGGATCCAGGTATTCGGCCATCAGGAAATCAAGTATTTTCAGCATCTGACACAGGAGTCGCGCACCCGCCACATCCACGACCTGGTGGCCGGCGAACCGCCCGCCTTCATCATCGCCGAGAGTCTGGAGACGCCGCCGGACATCCTCGCGATTTGCGACGACAAGAATATCGCGCTGTTTTCGACGCCATTGCAGGCGGCAGAAGTGATCGACTTCCTGCGTGTCTATCTGTCGAAGAAGCTGGCCCAGCACATCATGATGCACGGCGTATTCATGGACGTGCTTGGCGTCGGCGTGCTGATCACCGGTGAATCTGGCCTCGGCAAGAGCGAGCTCGGGCTGGAGCTGATTTCGCGCAGCCACGGCCTGGTGGCCGATGACGCGGTCGAGTTCTCGCGCATCGCACCGCACATGATCGAAGGCCGCTGCCCGCCGCTGCTGCAAAATCTGCTAGAAGTGCGCGGTCTCGGCCTGCTCGATATCCGCGCGATCTTTGGCGAGACAGCGGTGCGGCGCAAGATGCGGCTGAAGCTGATCGTGCATCTGGTTCGTCGCAGCACGCTGGAAGAGGATGTCGAGCGGCTGCCGCTGCAGGCGCCAACCGAAGATGTGCTTGGCCTGCCGGTGCGCAAGGTGGTGATCCCGGTCGCCGCCGGCCGCAACATCGCGGTGCTGCTGGAGGCCGCAGTGCGCAATACCATCCTGCAGTTGCGTGGCATCAACACGCTGGAAGATTTCATCGAGCGCCAGCGCAATGCGATGAGTGGCGACTAGCGCGATTGGGCTGCCAGCAATTGCAGTAATCCATTTCACCCGCCTTTCACCCGCGGCATGCGGTATGATTTATCGCTATGCGCATAATTCTTCTCACTGGGATCTCCGGCTCCGGCAAATCGGTCGCATTGCATGTGCTCGAAGACGCCGGCTACTATTGCGTCGACAATCTGCCGCCGAGCCTGCTGTGCGACTTGGTCGCGACCCTGATCGGCGAGGATACGCAGCGTTTGGCGGTGGCGATCGATTCGCGCAGTTCGGCGTCGCTGCGCGGTTTGCCGACCGATATCGGCAAGCTGCGCGACCAGGGGCACGACGTCAAGGTGATTTTCTTGACTGCCAATACCCATTCGCTGGTGGCGCGCTTCTCCGAAACACGACGCAGCCATCCGCTATCGCACTCGTTTCGGGCCAACAGTAATCCGGCCAGCCGGCGCACCCTGATCGAATGCATCAGCGAAGAGCGTGAAATGCTGAGCGCAATCGAGATGCTCGGCCATGTGATCGACACCTCCGATCTGCCGGCCTCCAAATTACGCAGCTGGATCAGGGAAATCGTCAAGATCGAACACGCGCCGCTGACCCTGTTCTTTGAATCGTTTGCGTTCAAGCACGGCGTGCCGCTGGACGCCGATCTGGTGTTCGACGTGCGCGCGTTGCCCAATCCGTATTACGACCTCACGCTGCGCCCGCTGAGCGGCAAGGATGCACCGGTCATCACATTCCTCGACGCGCAGCCCAAGGCCGGCGAATTGCTGGCCGATATACGCGGCTTCGTCGAAAAATGGCTGCCGTCGTTCAAGAATGACAACCGCAGCTATCTGACCGTCGCGATCGGATGCACCGGCGGCCAGCATCGCTCGGTGTACATGGTCGAGCATCTGGCACAGTATTTCCAGGCCACTGAGCGCGTCATATTGCGACACCGCGAATTGTCCTGATCACCCACCGATGGCGGACCCGCTGTTGTTGCATCGCAACAACAAAGCCGGCGACCGCTCTCCGCATCGTTCTCCACTCACGCAGTGCCCCGTCCTGATCGCCACCTGATCATATTTTTTCGCCTGATGGTGCCTTAACCTGCGCCAATGTTGTTCCAGCGCAATATTGGTCGCCGCGATTTCCGGGATAACTCGATAGTCATGTCCGGCATCGAACGAGGTTCGACTGTAGCGGATTGACACCCGATAGTTACCCGGTAGTTAGCCGATATGCTGAACGAAAAAAGCGCGCAAGCCCGCATCAGCAAGCAGCTTGGATCTGGCATACCAGCGCTGCTCAAACAACATTTCTCGCACTGGCAAGAGCGACAGGGCTTGCGTGTCAACCGGGGCCACTGTGCGGTGCTGGCTGCTACGCTGTATGTGCTGAATCTGTTTGTGTTGTATCGGATGGGCAATATCAGCGGCAACGTGCTGCTGAGCGGTGGCGCGCTGGTGCTGTTTTTCATGATCCTGTTTTATGGCATGTTCCGTTCCGGACTGCACCGCCGCTTTCGCGAACCGACCCTGACGCTGCCGGTCATCTGCGCGGCGACCTTCACCATGCTGCTGGTCGCCTACCTGAATCGCTCGACCGAGATTTCGCTCGACGCCTTCATGCTGACGGCCTTCCTGTTCGGCATATTCCATCTCGACACGCGCCGTCATATCCTGCTCGCCGTCGGGTGGTTGAGCGCTTACCTGTTGGTGATCCTGCTGCGCGGGTATCAGCAAGGATCCGCGACCGAATTCCAGCATGACCTGATGCGTTGGGTTGTCCTGTGCCTGCTGTTCGCCGGTCTGATCGTGATCGCGATTCAGATCCGCAATTTGCTCGCCAGACTCGCCAGCACCCAGGATCAACTCGAACATGTCCAAGAACGCGCGGTGCGCGATGAACTGACCGGCAGTTATAACCGGCACCGGCTCAATCACGAACTGACACAGGCAAAACACAATGCCGATACCCAGTCGGTGCCGTTCTGCATCTGCCTGATCGACATCGATCATTTCAAGATCATCAACGACGATAACGGCCATCAGATCGGCGATCGGATTCTGCGCGAATTCGTCAAGGTCGCGCACGACTCAATCCGCGCCACCGATGTGTTCGGCCGCTACGGCGGCGACGAGTTCATGCACCTGCTGCTGGGGTCAGAATTGAAAGGCGCGGTGATGCATGCGGAGCGCCTGCGGGTGCACGCGGGCTTTCTCGACTTGCAGCCGATCCTTCACAAAACAGGCATCTCGGTGTCGATCGGCGTTGCGCAATACCGGGACGGAGAAACGATCGGGCAGCTGATCGAGCGCGCCGATAGCGCGCTGTATCGCGCCAAGAAGCTCGGGCGCAACCGGGTGGAGTGGGAACAATAAGCCGGCGGCGCTGCTCAGCCGGGCGCGAGCACCGATGACAAGTCGGCAACCGACAAGGTGTTCAGCAACAGTTTTCTGACCGGCGCCGGCAATGGCGCCTGTGACAACTGGTCGATGCGGTACCAGACGTGGCGCGTCTGCCCTGCCATCTCGAGCCGGCGCGCCAGGGTGATGCGGTAGGGCCGGATGTGCAGCCTGAAATGCGTGAACACATGGGAAAACGCCGGCAATGCCTGGCACGAGGCCAGCTCGCCAAACGGCGCGACGGCGCGTCCGAACGCCGCCAGTTCGGGCGCGTCGTCGTTGTCATCGTTGTCATCGTTGCCGTCGTTGCGGTCGCTGAGGCGCTGACCATCGAGCTCGGGCAGCGACAACAGGCCGCCCCAGATACCGCTGTCGGGGCGCTGCTCCAGCAGGACCCGGTCAGCGTCGACCACCAGCAGCATCGCAGTCTGTTTTTCCGGGATCGCTTTCTTTGGCTTGCGCTGCGGCAGTTCATGCACGCGCTGCGTCGCCAGCGCCACGCAACGCGCGGCCAGCGGACAGTCCGCGCATACAGGTTTGCTGCGGGTGCAGAGCGTCGCCCCCAGATCCATCAGTCCCTGCGTATAGGCTTCGATACCGTGTGCCGGCAACAGCGCCTCGGCCCGTTGCCACAACAAGTCTTCGACCGGCTTGGCGCCGGGATAGCCGTCGATGCCGAATACCCGCGCAAACACCCGTTTGACATTGCCGTCCAGGATCGCGGCGCGGCTGCCGCTGGAAAACGCCGCGATCGCGGCGGCGGTGGAACGGCCGATGCCGGGCAGCTCGGCCAGCAGGGCCGGATCGTCCGGAAACACGCCACCATATTCGGCCACGATCCGTTGCGCGCATTTATGCAGATTGCGCGCACGGGTGTAGTAGCCGAGTCCGCTCCACAAGGCCATCACGTGTTCCGAAGGCGCCTCTGCCAGTGCGCTGACATCGGGGCAGCGTTGCAGGAAGCGCTGGTAATATGGAATCACGGCCGCGACCTGGGTCTGTTGCAACATGATCTCCGACAGCCAGATCCGGTACGCATCGCGCGTGTTTTGCCACGGCAGCGCGTGGCGCCCATGTTGCTGCTGCCAGCCGATCACCTGCCGTGAAAACTCCGGATCGATAAACTGTTCCGGCGCGAGCGGCGATGGTCGCGCACCGACTATGCGTTTCAAGATTGAACTAAGCCGCTTTATCGGCAGCAAACGCCGGCGACTCGCCCGCGATGGCCGCTTTCAGGCTGGTTTCGAACGCGACCAGGTTTTTCTTCTGCCGCTCCAGTTCGCCCTGCATTTGTTCAAAGCTCTGGATCCTGTCTTCCAGGCTGTCGGTAGCCTGGTGGATGCGCTGGAGCGACTGCATGCGGTGCTTCAACTGCTCCTTGTGCGCGCGGATCTGGGCTTCGAGCGGCGCCATAATGACCTTGAGCCAGGCTTCAACATCACGATTGGCCTGCAGGAAGCTGTGTTTCACGCGCGATGCGATCGAGTCGAAAAATTTTTCCATCAGCATCACCCGCGTGGTCGTCATCAACGCCGCCGTGGTGAATTGCTTCTGATACACGCTTTCGATCATCGCCAGCTCCTTGTGATACTTGTCGAGCGAGAACGGCATCGGGGTCGACACGGCCAGCCCATGTTCGGTCGAGAACTTGCGGTACATCACCGACATCATCTCGCCGATCTCATCGGTCTTGCGATCGGATAATTCGAGGTTGTGCCGGCTCTGTGCGAAGAATTGCCGGACCGCATCGCGCAGGCCGGTCGAGAACGTGCTCTTGTTCATCGCATCGCGCGTCTTCCTGATGTCTTCTTTCAGGATGTCCATGCCGAGGCTGGTAAACACCTCGGTCGACAGGCGGGCGAACACCGAGCGCGTTCCCTGCAGCTTGATCAGGCTGCCGTCGAATTCCTTTTTCTCGATTTCGATCCGCTTCATCATGTGTTCGACCACATTATTGTTTTTGCCGCGCAGGCTCTTCAGCTCGAACAGCTGCTCTACCACGTTGCGCGTGCGCGATGCCATCAGCGCCTGCTTCGATGCGGTCAGTTCGCCGATGTCGGCCGCCAGCTGGGTGCGGATGATATCTTTCTTGGCCGGGATCAGCTCGTCCGACAACGCCGTTTCCAGCTTCGGCAAACGGCTTCTGTGCAGCAGCCTGGCGTCGCGATTGATCTTGCCGACCAGGCCTTTTTGCGCCGACACCGGGAACACCTGACGCTGCTCCAGGCCCAGCATCTGCGCCACCGTCGCCACTTGGCGCTCGATCTGCTGCTCGATCTCGGCCTCGCTACGCAACTCGTCCCACATGCTGTCGATCTTGTTGAGCACCACCATGCGGCCGCTGCCGGCGCCGCTGCCGATGTGGTTGCGCCACACCTCGATATCGCTCTTGGTGACGCCGGTATCGGCAGCCAGCACGAACAGCACCGCGTGCGCGTTCGGAATCAGGTTCAGCGTCAGTTCCGGTTCGGTACCGATTGCATTCAGTCCCGGCGTATCGAGAATGATCAGCCCCTCCTTCAGCAGCGGATGCGGGAAGTTGACGATCGCGTGACGCCATTGTGAAATTTCGACCTGCCCCATGTTGTCCACTGCCATCAACGCGTCGGGATCGCTCTCGTCATACAGACCGTAGCGCTTGGCTTCCTCGATCGAGACCCGCTTGGTCAGGCTGACCTGCTTGAACGCTTCCAGCATACCGTCGCCGGACGAGATGTCGAGCGACATCACGGTCCAGGCCTGGCTGTGGGCCTTCAAATCGCTGGTAGTTTGGGCGGCGGCGCGCGTTTCGATCGGCAGCAGACGGATGCACGGCGGAAAGGTTTCGTCGTACAGCAATTCGGTCGGGCACATGGTAGTGCGGCCGGCCGCAGACGGCAGGATGCGCTGGCCGTAATCGGCGAAGAAGATCGCGTTGATCAGTTCCGACTTGCCGCGCGAGAATTCGGCGACGAAGGCGATTGACAGCTTGTCGTCGGCCAGCCGCGCCAGCACGCGTTCCAGCCGCTGGTCGCTGGCGGCATCGGCCAGGTCGGTGGCACCGATACAGTGGCGATATTGTTGAAGCGCCGTCACGACGCCATGGCGCCAATCGCTGTATTGCTGGAACTGTTGGACCAGATTGCTCACTTTTCCCACCCTGTAAATAATTGTTCTGGCTTCATTCCTGGCTTCATTTCTGACAATTGACGCAATAAAAAGTAGAGCGCTGCCCCTGCTTGATCTGACGCACGGCAGCGCCGCACACGCGACAATCCTGACCGCTACGATCATAGACGAAATATGACTGCTGGAAATACCCGGCTTGACCGTCGGCGCCGATGAAATCGCGCAGCGTGCTGCCGCCCTGCTCGATCGCGGCGGCCAAAATGACGCGGATCGCCTGCGCCAGCTTCTCGTAGCGCGCAAGGCCGATGCGGTGCGCCGGGGTTTTCGGATTGATGCCGGCGCGAAACAGGCTCTCGGACGCGTAGATATTGCCGACCCCGACCACGATGTCGCCTGCGAGCAACACTTGCTTGATCGATGCGCTGCGCCTGCGCGTCTCGCGATACAGCAGCTGCGCCGAAAATGCGTCGCCCAGCGGCTCCACGCCGAGCCCGCGCAGCAGCAGATGGTGTTCGATGTCGCCGTCCTCGCGCGCATGCCACAGCACGGCGCCGAAGCGGCGCGGATCGGTCATGCGCAGGATCTGCGGTCCGGCGGCGCCTTGCACCACCAGGTCGAAATGGTCGTGCTTTTTTGGCGGTACCGCGCTTGGCAGGATCCGCAGATGGCCGGACATGCCGAGATGGATGATCAGCGTGCCATGATCGAATTCGAGCAACAGATATTTGCCGCGGCGGCCGGTCGAACGCACCGTGCGGCCGCTCAATAGTTGCGCCAGATCGGCCGGGAACGGCCAGCGCAAGCCGTCACGACGCAGCGTGACGGCGCTGACGACGCGCCCTTCCAGGTGCGGCGCTACACCGCGCCGGGTGACTTCGACTTCTGGCAATTCAGGCATCGCGCACCGTGGACTCAGGCTGAATCAGGGAAAATTGCATAGTTCGGGTATTCGAATAAATCACATGTATCAATCACATGTATCGGATTGTAAATAAAGCAAAAAAACGGCGGTTTGGAGCCGCAGCGCAAACCTTGCGCGTGGCTTCGGCGTAAAATCGGAAAATCGTCAGCCTTGTCCAACGCGCCAGGATTTCCCCTTGAAAAAACTTTTTCTCATTGTAACCGTGTCGGCCTTGTTGTCCGCCTGCGCCAGCGCCGAGCGGCCGGCGCAACCGGTCGCGCCACAGCCGGACTTGGCGGTATCCGATACGGCCGCTGACACGGCCGCACCGGAAGCAGAAGACTCGGCAGAATCGGCCGGCGCCGACGCGCTGCCGTCGAACGCCTTGACCAGCGAAATTCTGTACAAGCTGATGGCGGCCAACCTCGCCTACCAGCGCGGCCAGTGGCAGGCCGCCTATAGCACCATGCTGGACGTGGCGCAGCGCACGCACGACCAGCGCATCGCACGCCGCGCCGCCGAAATCGCGCTCGCTGCCAAACAGCCGGCCGAGGCACTGGCGGCAGTTCGGCTGTGGCATGACCTGGCGCCGCATTCGGAAGAAGCGACCCAGTATCTGCTCGGCTTCATCGTGCTGAGTGACAAGCTGGACGAGGCGCAACCGATCTTGGCGCAGCGGCTGCAGGAAGCCAGCCCGCAGCGGCGCGGCCTGATGATGTTCCAGGTGCAGCGCATTCTGGCCGGCGCCAAGAACAAGGCCGCCGCATTTGCGCTGCTCGAGCAGTTGCTGGCACCCTACCTGTCAACGCCGGAAGCCCATATTGCGCTGGCGCAATCGGCCACCGCTGCCGGCGACAACGCACGCGCGGCCGAAGAAGCCCATACCGCGCTTACCCTTCAGCCCGATTCCGAGCTGGCGATCCTGACACTGGCGCAGGTCACACCGGACCTGCAGCAGGCGCAGAAATCGGTGGCTGCCTTCATCGAGGCCCATCCGAAGGCGCGCGAGGTCCGCCTCGCCTACGCCCGCATGCTGGTCGACCAGAAACAGTACGCCCAGGCCCGCAGCCAATTCGAGACCTTGCTCAAGGCCCAGCCGCAGGACCTGCAAGCGATGTTTGCGCTCGGCATCCTGGCGCTGCAGATGAAGAACCCGAAAGCCGCCGAACAGTATTTCACGCACTACCTGGATCTGCTGTCGGCGCGTGAAAACGACGAGCGCGATCCATCGCAGGTGCTTCTGATCCTGGCCCAGATCGCCGAAGAGCGTGACGACACCGCTGCCGCACTGAAATGGCTGGAAAAAATCGAGGACGCCGACGGCCAGAAGCCGGCCTGGTTCAATGCCCAATTGAAACGCGCGCAGCTGATCGCGAAGCGCGGCGACCTCGCCGGCGCGCAAAAGTTACTGGCGGAATTGAAGCCGGAATCGACTCGCGACCAGGTACAGGTGGTGCTGGCCGATTCAATGATCCTGCGCGACGGGGGGCGCGAGCAGGCAGCCTACGCGGCGCTGGAAGCCGGCCTCAAGCGCTTTCCCGACAACAACGACCTGCTGTACGACTACGCGATGATGGCGGAGAAGCGCAACAATCTGGCCAGCATGGAAACCTCGCTGCGCAAGATCATCGCGCAGGCGCCGAACAGCCAGCAAGCGTATAACGCGCTCGGCTATGCGCTGGCCGATCGCAACCTGCGCCTGGCCGAAGCGTTCGCACTGATCGACACCGCGCTGAAACTGGCGCCGGACGATCCGTTCATCATGGACAGCATGGGCTGGGTCCAGTTCCGGATGGGCAATTTGAAGCAGGCCGAGCAGCAGTTGCGGCGCGCCTATGCGCTGCGTCCGGATGCCGAAATCGCGGTGCATCTGGGCGAAGTGCTGTGGGCCGAGGGACAAAAAACCGATGCCCAGCAACTGTGGCGCGAAGTACGCAGCAAAGACCCGAAAAACGACGCGCTGAAAAGCACACTGGCACGCCTGAATGTGCAGTTGTAAGCCTCGACAGCCGTTTGGCATCGACCGCCTCAAAAAATATACTAGGCCCAGTATTTTTTAAACCCCAATAAATCATTACGGCGCATGCCATTTTTTAATACATACTCCCTCATAAATCAATATTTCGGCAAGAAAACACGAGCCCTGGTCCGGACTTTCGCGCTGGTCGCGCGCGCACCATTGCGGGCGCGCCGCCTGCCGCTGGCGAGCGCCTTGCTGCTACCAGTCTTGCTGAGCGCCTGCGCCGCAATCAATCAGGCTCCGGCGCAACGCACCGGCCTGCCCGGCATGCAGCAACTGGCGGCGCGGCCCTACCGCGACAACATCGACCTGAGCGGCCGGCTGTCGGTGCTGTATCAGCAGGACGGCAAGGATCAGGCGGTGCACGGCAGCTTCAACTGGATCCAGAGCGGCGATCGGGCCGGCATCACCTTGCTGTCGCCTCTCGGACAGACCATGGCCACGATCGAAGTCGGCCCCCGCAGTTCAACCCTGACCAAGGCCGGGCGCGCGCCGCGCGCCGCGGCCGATGTCGATGCGCTGGCCGCCGATGCTCTTGGCTGGCCGCTGCCGGTCGCCGGTCTGCGCGAATGGCTACAGGGTTTTGCCACCAACGTCGACGGTCGGCGTTTCATCGCCAGCGCGCAAAACGACAGCGTCAACACCCGCGACGGCTGGCGCATCCGCTATGTCAGCTGGCAGGACGAACCCGACCGCAACGGCGCAACGATCACACACCCCAAGCGGATCGATCTGGCGCGCAGCACGGCGCAAGCCGGCGAAGTCTCGATGCGCATCGTGATCGATAGCTGGCAGGCGCGCTGATGCCAACGCAGGATCTCCGGCACGCGCGCACTCTCGACAATTGCCCGGCCCCCGCCAAGCTGAACCTGTTTTTGCATGTCACCGGTCGGCGGCCGGACGGCTACCACCTGCTGCAAACCGTGTTCCAGCTGATCGATCACGGCGACCTGCTGCACTTCCAGGTGCGTGATGACGGCGTGATCCGTCGCAGCACCGAGATCGCCGGTGTGCCGGAACAGTCCGATCTGATCGTGCGCGCCGCGCGGCTGCTGCAAACACATGGCAAGATTGCCGCCGGCGCCGACATCGCGATCGAGAAACGGCTGCCGATGGGCGGCGGCTTGGGCGGCGGCTCGTCCGATGCCGCGACCACGCTGATCGCGCTGAATCATTTGTGGCAAGCCGGCCTGACGCGGGCCCAGCTGATGGCGCTCGGATTGCAACTGGGCGCCGATGTGCCGTTTTTTATCTTCGGCCAGAACGCATTCGCCGAAGGCGTGGGCGAGGATCTGGCAGCGGTCGAAACGCCCGATTGCTGGTATCTGGTGATCGAACCGGGCGTGGCGGTGCCGACCGCCACAATTTTTTGCGCAGAAAGTTTGACAAGGGATACGAAAGTCGTCAAAATAGCGGACTTTTCCAGTAGGCCAATTGGCTTCGGAAAAAACGACCTGCAAGTCGTCGCCAGTCAGCTGTTTCCGCCGGTGGCCGCCGCGATTGAGTGGCTCAAGGCTTACGGTGATGCTAGAATGACCGGCTCCGGCGCTTGCGTGTTTTGCGCGTTTGCCGACGAACAGGCAGTCGATGCGGTGCTCAACCAAGTGCCCGGCATTTGGCAGGCCTGGAAAGCTAAAGCGCTGACGCGACACCCGCTGGCGCATTTGCTGTAATCGCAGGAAAGTAAGTGCAAGTAGTTCGATAGTCAGTAGGAAAGTAAGTTAGCAACATAAGTAAGCAACACAGAATTTGTTTGCATGTCGTGTAGCAGGTTTGTGACGCAACAGTAAGCGTCCGACACGATTCAGACACCCGGTTGCGTAGGGGAATCGCCAAGCTGGTTAAGGCACTGGATTTTGATTCCAGCATGCGAAGGTTCGAATCCTTCTTCCCCTGCCATTCAATAAAGTAGCAAAGTCTAGAGCGCAGCAGCCCCGATTGGCACCCACGCGCGATACAAAGATCGAAGCAGATCGGCAAGCCGCCAACGCAAGACGCGAGACGTCAAGTGTCTGGCGGCTTTCAAATTTTTAACGACTACATTCCAGGACTCCCATGGCGAACGAAAACCTGATGGTTTTTACCGGTAACGCAAATCCGGCGCTTGCCGAAGGAGTCGTCCACCATCTCGGCATCCCGCTTGGCAAGGCCAACATTTCGAAGTTCTCGGACGGCGAAGTGATGGTCGAGATCAACGAGAACGTGCGCGGCAAGGATGTATTCGTGCTGCAATCGACCTGCGCGCCGACCAATGACAACCTGATGGAAATCATCCTGATGGTCGATGCCCTGAAGCGCGCCTCGGCCGGCCGCATCACCGCCGCCATCCCGTATTTCGGCTATGCCCGCCAGGACCGTCGCCCGCGCTCGGCGCGGGTCGCGATTTCGGCCAAGGTGGTGGCCAATATGCTGGAGAAAGCCGGCGTCGAACGGGTACTGATCATGGACTTGCACGCCGACCAGATCCAGGGCTTCTTCGACATCCCGGTCGACAATATTTACGCATCGCCGATCTTGCTGGGCGACTTGCAAAAGAAGAATTACGAGGACCTGCTGGTAGTGTCGCCCGACGTCGGCGGCGTGGTGCGTGCACGTGCGCTCGCAAAGCGCCTGAACTGCGACCTCGCGATCATCGATAAGCGGCGTCCGAAAGCAAACGTGTCGGAAGTGATGAACATCATCGGTGAAGTCGAAGGCCGCAACTGCGTGATCATGGACGACATGGTCGACACCGCCGGCACCCTGTGCAAGGCAGCCGAAGTGCTCAAGGAGCGCGGCGCCAAGAAAGTCATCGCGTATTGCACCCATCCGGTACTATCGGGCCCGGCGATCGACCGCATTTGCCAATCACCGCTGGACGAGCTGGTGGTAGTCGACACCATCCCGCTGTCGGAAGCAGCCACGGCCTGCGGCAAGATCCGCCAGCTGAGCTGCGCCGAACTACTGGCCGAAACCTTCCGCCGCATCACCAAGGGCGATTCGGTGATGTCGCTGTTTGCCGACGACGCAGCGGGCTAAGAAATCGTTTTTTCGGGCACGGCATTGCACTTACACTGTGCCCATTTTCTGAAATCCCCTGGTCGCGGGGGATTTTCACCGCAAGACATCGTCTTGCATTTTTTGGAGTTTTAAATGAAAGTTATCGCATTTGCACGCACTCAGCAGGGGACCGGAGCGAGCCGCCGCCTGCGCAAGGCTGGCCAAACCCCGGGCATCATCTACGGCGGCACCAGCGCACCGGTCAATATCTCGCTTGATCACAATGCGCTGTACCACGCGCTGAAGAAAGAAGCATTCCACTCGTCGATCCTCGACATGGAAGTCGATGGCAAGGCTGAAAAAGTCCTGCTGCGCGACTTCCAGGTTCACGCATTCAAGCAACTGGTGTTGCACGCTGACTTCCAGCGCGTCGATGCGAACCAGAAGATCCACGTCAAGGTGCCGCTGCACTTCATCAATGCAGAAATCTCGCCGGCCGTGAAACTGTCCGCCGGCATCATCAGCCACGTGATGTCGGAACTGGACATCAGCTGCCTGCCAGCCGATCTGCCTGAGTTCGTGTCGGTCGACCTGGCCAATCTCGAAGTCGGCAACTCGATCCATCTGTCGGATCTGGTATTGCCGAACGGTGTTACCGCCGTCACGCCTGGCGAAAACCCGACCGTCGCTACCGCATCGGTACCGGCTGGCCACGTCGCGACCGAAGCCGAGGCAGCAACTGCAGCTGCAGTAGCCGCAGCACCGGTTGAGAAGAAGTAAGCGCCGAGTAATCGCAGGATCCGGCCATCGGCCGGCATCGAAAAGCCCGCCCCTCCTCGCGAAGGGCGGGCTTTTTGTTTTCTGCATGGGTTTCCAGTCACAGACCGACGCACGGACTAAATTACAACCCGAATTACAGCCCGAATTGCAGCCCATACTGCAGATCGAATCCAGACGGATTGGACGACCTGCCCTCAGTCCGTGATAATCGACGTTTTCCGTACTGCTTTCATTGCGCACCATGCCCATACGCCTCATCGTCGGTCTCGGCAATCCCGGGCCGGAATACGAACAAACCCGCCACAACGCCGGCTTCTGGTTGGTCGACAACCTCGTCAACACCTTGCCCGGCTGCCGGCTGCAGCGCGAAACGCGCTTCCACGCGCTGGCCGCGAAAGGACAGATCGCAGGCGGCGAAGTCTGGCTGCTGCAGCCGCAAACCTACATGAACCGGTCCGGACAATCGGTCGGTGCGTTGGCACGGTTTTACAAGATAGCGCCGGATGAGGTGCTGGTGGTGCATGACGAACTCGACCTCGAACCGGGCATCAGCAAGATCAAGAAGGGCGGCTCGTCGGGTGGTCACAACGGCCTGAAGGACATCACCGCCGCGCTCGGCACCCAGGACTACTGGCGCATGCGGATCGGCATCGGTCATCCGCGCAATATCAATTCCCAGCAGGCGGTGGCCGATTTCGTGCTGCACCGACCACGCAAGGAAGAGCAGGCGCTGATCGATGCGGCGCTGGAAAAAAGCCTGACCGTGATTCCGCTGCTGTGCGAAGGCAAGTTCGACGCCGCCACCATGCAGCTGCACACCAACAAGTGAGCCAATCCGCGCGCACCGCGTCCGCCCTGACGATCCAGGCCGGCCCGCGGGCGCTGGCCCATCTGCGGCAGCATGGGCTGCGCGCGCAGGATATCGCGCTGATCCCGGGTGCGGCAGGCGGCCCGAAAGGCCTGATCCTGCAGGCGCTCGATCAATGGCTGTTCGGCCACTGGCTGCCATCGGCGCCGCGCGAACGGATGCTGATTGGCGCATCGATCGGCGCCTGGCGCATGGCAGCAGCGTGCCACGCCGATCCGGTTGCGGCCTTCCAGCGCCTCGGCGATCTGTATTGCGGCCAGTGCTATCCGCTCAGGCCTTCGTCGGCCCAGGTGTCGCAGGTGGCCGCCCAATTGCTCGCCGACTTCATCGGCGGCCACGAGGCAGAGCTGTGCAGCCATCCTTATTACCGCCTCCAGTTGTTGGCAGTGCGCGGCCGCCAGCTGCTGGCTGCGCCGCGAGGCTGGCTGGGCACGGGTACCGGATTCGCCGCTGCCGGTCTCGCCAACCTGGCGTCACGCGCGCGGCTGGCCGGCCATCTGGAACGCATCGTGATCGGCGATCCGCGCGATCCGGCAGACTGGCTCAGGCAACAATTCGATGCGTTCGAGACCCGCTTCGTGCCGCTCACGCCGGACAACGTCGGCGCCGCGCTGTTGGCATCGAGCTCCCTGCCGCTGATGATGGAACCGGTGCGCCAGATTCCACACGCACCGGCCGGCACCTACTGGGATGGCGGTCTGATCGATTACCACCTGGCGTTGCCGTATTCACGCATCGCGGACCAGCCCGATGGCGGCCTGGTGCTGTATCCGCACTTTACCGACCGCGTCATCCCGGGCTGGCTCGACAAGTGGTTACCGTGGCGTCGCGCCGGCCGCGGCGATCGCGACCGACTGCAGCGCGGCTGGCTCGACAACGTGATCCTGGTATCGCCGTCGCCTGGCTTCGTGCACAGCCTGGTGCGCCACAAGCTGCCGGACCGCAAGGACTTTACGTACCACGGCCAAGATCACGAGGCCCGTATCCGCCACTGGCAGCAAGCGGTCGCCGAGGGCGAGCGGCTGCGCGATGCGCTGGCCGAATTTGCGTTGCGCCCAGACTTGGACCAGGTACTGCCGCTATGACCCGATCACCCACGCCTTCATGACGACAGGCGGACGCGGCGGACCCACCCTTGCAACAGTGATAATTATCATCCAGCCAAGGTTTTCGCAAACCGCCGGCCGATTTACGGTAGCATTCGACAAATATTGCCGAAAAGCCACACAGGAATTCAATCCATGGACATGTTCGCGCTCGATGACGAGGTCACTCGCTTGGAATTTGCGCTGTCGCCGTTGCGCGGCCTGCCCCGGCTCGCCGTGCTGGAGCCGCTGGCATGGCATTTGCGGCAGCGCGACACCGGGCGCGCACTGGCGCTAGCCGACGAAGCCGAGGCATTGCTCGCCACTTGCCAGCGCGAACCTGATCGGCAACGCATTGCGGCACGCCTGCGTCTGGTACGCAGTGAGGCCGAATGGATGTGGGCCAAGCTGGATGCGGCGCAAGAGATGGCCGATCCGGCGCTGCGGACGTTCTCCGCGCTGGACGATGCTGCCGGCATCGCCGATGCCCACTGGCTGCAGGCGCTGATTGCGGCCGATCGCGGCGACCACGCGCGGCGCGACGCCGAACTGGAGGCGGCGGCGAGCCAGGCGCGCCGCGCCGGCGACGACATGCGCGCCCGGATCGCCGAAGCCGCGTCCGCGATCTGGACCGCCTATCGCGATCAGGTCGGCGCCCAGCAGCGCTGGGGCAGGCGCTTCGAAGCCGAGTTGGCGGATCTGCATCCGGCTGTCGCACCCTGGGTCCACGATTTCCTGGGGCTGGTGGCAGCGCAATCGAGCGACTTCGGCACCGCTGCGGCGCACTTTTTACGCACGCGTGACACCGCGCTGGCAACCGGGCAGGTGCGGCGCGCGATCAATGCCGGCACCAATGTCGGCAGTTGCTTCACCAGCCTGAACGACCATGAAGCGGCGCTGGAATGGATGCAACGCTCGCTGGAGCTGGCTCGCCCCTGCGGCTGGCCGCTCAGCATCGGCGTATGCCTGATTCAGACCACCGAAGCGCTGCGTTCTCTGGGTCGGCTTGACGCCGCGCAGGAACTGATGGTCGAGGCGCTAGATACGCTGGCGCCCCTGGCCAGTTCACGCACCTATGCAATCGCGCTGCAATATTCGGCCGATCTCGCGCTCGATCGCGGCCACCACACGCTAGCACTGGACAGCTTTCGCCAACTGGAACAGCGCGCGGAGTCGCTGAACCAGGTCGATTTCCAGATCGAGTCACGCCGCGGTCAGGCCCACGCGCTGTCGCATCTGGGCCGACCGCAAGAGTCGTTGCAAGCAGCACACGCCGCGCTGGCACTGGCCCAGCGCGCGAACGATGCGGCGCCCCAAGTTCGTACCTTGCGCGTGCTGGCCGACATTCATGCGCGGCACAGCCTGCCGACGCCCGACGGCGTCGCCGCAAACGGCGCGCCGCTGCACTATTTGCAGCAGGCGCTGGCGGTGGCGGCAACCATCGACGACTACACGGTGCCGGGCGAGCTGTTCGATGCGCTGGCGCGCGAACATGCGAGCCTTGGCGACTACGCCGAAGCGTATGACAGCGCTTTGCGCGCCAACGCCGTGCGCGAAAGCACGCGCAGTCTGGCGGCAACCAATCGCGCCATCGCGATGCAGGTACAGCAAGCCACGGAGCGCGCGCGGGCCGATGCGGAGCACCATCGTCAGCTTGCCAGCTCGGAGGCAAAACGGGCCGAAACCCTGCAACAAACCGGCTCGACGCTGGAGCGCCTGAGCGCGATTGGGCAGGAAATCACGACCCATCTGGACGCCAAAGCGGTGTTTAAGGCGCTCGACCGGCACGTGCACGGCCTGCTCGACGTGAGCTCGTTGATCATCTACCTGCTCGACGCCGACGCTCAAGGGTTGAATGCGGTATTCGGCGTCGAAAACGGGAAAGCGCTGCCCGCCTTTCATGTGGCGCTGTCCAGCCCGACCTCCAATTCGGCGCGCTGCGTGCGGGAACGCCGCGAAATCCTGGTCGACCTGACGCCCGACGACGACAATCCGAACCGGATTCCGGGCACGCTGCCGATCCTGAGCGCGCTGTTCACGCCCTTGCTGATCGGCGACCGCATTCTCGGCGCCATGTCGATCCAGTCGCCGCAGCCGCAGGTATACGGCGAGCGCGAGCAACTGATTCTGCGCACGCTGTGCGCTTTCGGCGCCATTGCACTCGACAACGCGGCCACCTACCGGCAGCTGACGGCAACCTTGAAGACCTTGCACGAGACCCGGGCCCGGGTCGAAGAAATGAGCCTGACCGACTCGTTGACGGGCCTGCGTAACCGCCGTTTCCTGCTGCAGCACGTGGAAACGGATGTGGCGATGAACTTGCGGCGCTACGATGAATGGCAAAAGCATCCCGAGCAGCCGTTGCCGGAAGACGCCGACCTGATCTTTATCCTGATCGACCTCGATGATTTCAAGTCGGTCAACGATACCTACGGCCACGCCGCCGGCGACCAGGTGCTGGAGCAGATGCGCGAACGCCTGGAAACCGTGTTTCGCGAGTCCGATTACCTGATCCGCTGGGGCGGCGAGGAATTCCTGGTGGTCGCGCGCGCCGCCAATCGCGCCGACGCGGAAGCAGTGTCGGAACGGGTGCGCGCCGTCGTCGCCGACCGGGTCTTCGAATTGGCGGACGGCTTGCGGCTGGCGAAAACCTGCTCGATCGGATTCGCCTGCCTGCCGTTCCTGCCCGCCCATCCGCGCCTGCTGACTTGGGCCGAGGTGGTGGAACTGGCCGACAAGGCCCTGTATCTGGCCAAGGATGGCGGCCGCAATGCATGGGCCGGATTCTTTGGCACCGAGCTCACCCCGCCCGACGTGTTGTTTCCGTGGCTGCTGCAGAATGCGGAACCGGCCACCCGCGATGGCATGCTACGGCTCGTCAGCAGCATGGATTTGACGGTGAAATCTGCCGCCGGCAGTAAGGTCTAGCACCGGCACGACCGCTTACTGCGTCGCGGGCGGCTGCCTTGCAACTCGCCTGCGACGACCGTAGGCAGCACCCACCCTCCCGCGATCCCACAAGCTCACCAGGCTGATACGGACGCCCATGTCCGCGCGCCGCCTCAATAAACCCGAGCGCAGCGCCGCATCCGGTAAAATAGCGGGTTATCTCAATTTATTGCAAAGCACACACCATGAGTCTCCAATGCGGCATCGTCGGCCTGCCCAACGTCGGCAAATCCACCCTATTTAACGCGCTGACCAAGGCCGGCATCCCTGCTGAGAACTACCCGTTCTGCACCATCGAACCGAACGTCGGTGTGGTGGAGGTGCCCGATCCGCGCCTGAAGGTGCTGGCCGAGATCGTCAAGCCAGAGCGCGTCCTGCCGGCGGTAGTCGAATTCGTCGACATCGCCGGCCTGGTGGCAGGCGCGTCCAAAGGCGAAGGCTTGGGCAACCAGTTCCTGGCCCACATCCGCGAAACCGACGCGATCGTCAACGTGGTGCGCTGCTTCGAGGACGACAACGTGATCCACGTCGCCGGCCGGATCAACCCGCTCGACGATATCGAAGTGATCCAGACCGAACTGGCGCTGGCCGACATGGCAACGGTCGAGAAAGCGATTCATCGCGAGCACAAGAAAGCCCGTTCCGGCGACAAGGATGCGGCCAAGCTGGTCGCCCTGCTGGAACGCATCATGCCGGACCTGAACGAGGCCAAGCCGGTACGCGCACTGGGGCTGGACGCGGAAGAAATGGCGCTGATCAAGCCGCTGTGCCTGATCACGGCCAAGCCGGCGATGTACGTCGGCAACGTGTCCGACACCGGTTTCACCAATAACCCGCTGCTGGACCAGCTCGCCGCCTACGCCACAGCGCAGAATGCGCCAATGGTAGCGATTTGCGCTGCCATCGAATCAGAGATCGCCGACCTCGACGACGAGGACAAGGGCGCCTTCCTGGCCGACATGGGGATGGAAGAGCCGGGCCTGGACCGTCTGGCCCGCGCCGCCTACAATCTGCTCGGCCTGCAGACCTATTTCACGGCCGGCGTCAAGGAAGTGCGCGCCTGGACCATCCACGCCGGCGACTCGGCACCGCAAGCGGCCGGCGTGATCCACACCGATTTCGAACGCGGCTTCATCCGCGCCCAGACCATCGCCTACAACGATTTCATCACGTACAAGGGCGAAGCGGGCGCGAAGGAAGCTGGCAAGATGCGCGCCGAGGGCAAGGAGTACATCGTCAAGGATGGCGATGTGTTGAATTTCTTGTTTAACGTGTAAGTCGAACCATTTGCATCAGTCGAGTTATTGATGTTTTAAAAATTTGAAGAAACAGCCTTAAAGCCCAGTATCTACTGGGCTTTTTTGTTTCTTAATGCATCTCAAACCAGCCACCCGTTCGCATTGAAGCCGGTTATTTCGCTGTCGTAGCGTGTATCCAATCCGGTCAACATCAAAATGGGCTAAATGGCTGGTGTTGGGCCAAAACCGGACGATCGCACCACGTTGCCACGGCGATCCAATCCATGGCTTTTTAGCGTATCCTCGCGTCAAAATAGCGAAAGGATGTGAAAGTGAAAAATGGAATATGTTTTGTTGCCTTTGTTGTCTTTGTTGTTGCCGTGGCTGGCTGTGCGATCATCCCAGGGACGCAATCATCCTTCTCCGATACGAAGAACACCACACCGAGGGTGTACGTAAGTAATCTGGAGGGGGCTCATGCCGCAAAATGCGTCATAAAAAACATAGACGAACGCCTTGCATTCTTGACCGCATCACTCACGCCAGAAGCGCCTCGTCCGAATGTGCTGGAGGTGCGCGCTAGGTCTGAAGTTGGATTTGCCGCAATTATTGAAATTGCGCCAGCGGACAAGGGATCGCTCATTACCACTTGGATTTCGAATCACTATCCGGCAAAGGGAACGATCACAAATGGCATTACGGAAGGTTGCTGAAAATTTAGGCCAAATAACGTACCGGACGTGATTTCTTTTTTTCGCGCCGGCAGAGATTCAGAAGCGAAGGCAGCCGGCCAGTACTTCCGACATAACCCCCAATCACCTGTCATGACAAGCCAAGGCCACAAACCAGATATCTCAATTTGGGAACCGCGTGGGTCCGCGAGGGGCGCGAAGCGCCTACTAGCTATCGGGCGAAAACCGGCCATTTGCAGCCATTCATATTTTAAGATGCTCTTCTCATTTTCAGGATGTCGTTTAAGGATTAAAGCTATTGACTCTAGCCTTTGTTATCAGCTATTTCAGGTCATGTAAAACACTGCTAAGATCAGGTTGCCAGCGTGACAACTAGCTCACGTTCAACCTAAAAAAAATCCGCCATTTCAAATGAAAAACATATATGCAGTAGAAATTGATTTTGCCAACAAGTTAGGTTCGAATGCTGAGAAGTTTCAATATTTCACGTCAATATTGCGATCAATTCTGCAAGCAGCAGCAATCTGCTCATTCGAAATAGTAAAGGGCATGACGCCCTCAACTCAGGATGACACCAACGTCCCGCACCTTCTAGGCAGATTTTCCCTGCCCTCAGACGGGTTGCCAGTAGAAGCCTTGGATGTCCTTGTTCCAATTATTCGAAGCCATGTTTCTAAAACATACATGATTGGATGGTTTGAAAAGAGCAGCCCAAACGACCAAACGCTTGCGCAGGACCTATTGTCTTGGGTGGCGTTTCGGAACAAGAGGCCTGCGCATGGCGTTTTGGACAAAAACGATGTACTCATCTGGAGTCAGAGGCTCGAGATGATCGCAACCAGATGTCTTCAAGTGTTTGCGACGGCCTTGCCCAAGCGCAACCCTGATCAGACTTTGCACACTGATATTGGTAGCGACACCATGACTATTAATACGCCGTTGGTGCAAAAAGATCGCGCGGTCGTTATCAGCAAAGTGACGACTCGAAAGGGTGTTTGGAAAATGCACGCCCAATCTCTCTCTTGGATCGAGGCCGTGGAATTAACCGTGGACCTTGGAGATAACAGTATATTTACTCCCTCTGACAAGCCAACTGAAAAATTGCGGTTGAGTGAGATTCCCTATTATTTACCGGCAACATCCATTTTTAACAATATACCCATCAGGCAGACTAACACTTTTGTTGGGCGATCTAAGGAGCTAGGAAAGCTGCAAGAATGGATGGATGAAATTGAGGACTCTCGCTTTTGTCTCATCTACGGAGACGGGGGGTTCGGAAAGACAACTCTTACACTTGAGTTTTTCAATAAACTTTTAGAGGGTGACATAGAACGACCAAAACATCTGCCGACCCTCATTAGCTACTACACTGCGAAGAAGACTAAATGGACTGACAATGGTCTGATCCACTTCAAGGGAATATCGGACGCGATGGAGGACAGCGTGCGGGAACTCCTTCACTTCCTTTACCCAGTATTAGGGAAGGACTGGTACCAAATTCAAGGCACGCCGCTTATAGATAAAATCGCGGGCGAGTTCGCCGAGCAAGGTTTGAAGCGCGACGATATTCTTCTTATTCTTGACAATACGGAAACTCTCGCAACATCGGTGAAGGAAGTTGAGGAACTATCGGAATTCCTAGGGAAGGTTGGCAAGAAAATTGGTCGGGTGATTGTCACGTCGCGCCGACGAGAATTTCTCCCCGCTACTCCTTTGCTTATTAGTTCGTTGCCTGACGATGAAGCGGCTGCTCTCATGTCAAGATTGGGTGAAGAGTACGCTGCGAAAGCCGTTGTCCAGGCAGGAGAGGCACGTCTGAGGAACGTTTGTAAGAAGCTTTCTAACAAGCCTTTGCTCATCGACACACTTGTGAAATATGTAGCTAGATCTTCTTCAAGCCTCCAGGAAGGACTTGATCAGATCCTCAGGAAAACGAACGACGAACTATTGGAATTTTTGTATGAAGACGCATGGCTCCGAATGAATGAGCTAGCTCGAGAGGTTTTTCTGGTGCTTGTCAATGTAGTAAATCCTGTCGATGGAAATTGCGTTGGGGATGTTTGTCAAGAAGTTGGAATCCAGCATATAGAGTTCCAGTCTAGCTTGGACGAAACGTATTTCGCAACACTCACGGATTTCGGTGCGAGTTACGATCTGGAAATTGTGGATCTAGCGAAAGAATTTTTCAGGCAGAAGTTAAGGAAGTTTTCGTCCGCTGAGGTGGATAAACTTAAAAACATTGCAGCCAAGGTCGATAACAAGGCATTTGGACGGCAACAGGTTGAGAGAGAATACAAACTAGATCGCGTAGCCGACGGCTTCCGAAGCCAGTTCGCTAAGGCTGCAAAAATTGCGACGTTCAAAGGTGACCTGTCCTCGGCAAAGGAAAACTTCGAATTGGCGCTTTTAGATGAGCCACTAAATGCGGCTCTGAAAGACAGGTATGCATTGTTTTTGCTCCACCATGCGAAACGTCCCCTAGATGCAAAGCCCATTGCAGAGAAAGCTGTGGAGCTGGATCCAAAGAACTCTGACGCATCTCTTACACTCGCCTTGATTCACTACGAACTTAATGATCTGAACGCTGGCGACAAAGCAATTAATGTTGCAAAAATAAATGGAAAGCCAGGAACACTGTGTTATCTCAGACAAGGGATGGCACGCTACCATCAAGCAAGACGCGCCCCTTATTCAAAGGACTCAAAAGAGTATTTAAAACAGGCAGAACTCCTCCTCGAAAACTCCTTAAAATCTGCCGACCAGAAATATTTTCACTATGAGAAAAATAGAAATGATGCACGGAGATATCTTGAAATGGTGCAAAAACTTCGTTTTCAAATAAACCGCAGGGATATCTCCGCAGGTAACGCTGCTCAGCAGTCAAGCTAATTTTGGTGCGCCGCTATTAAATGCCAAAAGGCGTTTCTTGAACGACTCAAGATCACGGCGCAGCCAGACTGACCGGACACCAGAAGGAGAAATGAAGATGGCGCGCTTGCGCAGCTCATTGGACACGCGTACCTGCCCAAAGGCTGGCTGCTCCAGGGCAAAGGCAACGCCCGCGCTCTCCGTCGCTTCTTCAACCTGATTCTTGGTATTGGGCTTCTTGCGATTGGCGTCGATCAGCGCGTCAATACCGCCAGCTTCCATCGCCGATTGATACCGATAAAACGTGTCGCGAGAAAATCCCATCACCTTGCAGGCGCGGGATACATTGCCGAGTTCAGTTGCCAGATTTAGCAAACCGACCTTGTGTTTGATGACGTTCTGAGGAACACTACTCATGGGGTTACTCCTTGGCGCTTTCGCGCTGGTTTAATAAAGATTCGCACCTCTATCAAACCGGGTAACTCCACCCTTTGGCAAGGCCTTGCTGTCAGATCAAGTCGGAACTACTACACATCATTCAATTGGGCAGTCGCGGGCAAGCCGGTGACTGCCCGTTTAGCCCAAACTTTAGGAGTGTCGAATTGTCGGTCGTCTGCGGCATCTACGGATTTCAGGTTACACGCCAGATCGATCTTCCTGGCCTATGCATTAAACCGCGTACAAACGACTACGCCCAAGCGAAAGGCTGGGCTCGAGATCTTGATGTCTACCACCTGACCGCCGTCCTAACCGCGGATTCGGTCACCAATACCTACCTCTTTAACTTAGAAGCGGTTCTGTCATTTGTCGAGCGCCTTGACGTCATCATCACTTCGCCCTCGGATCAATCCGATGACGACCCGTTCGTTCAGCTTCCAGACACGATCCATGCTCATCGTAGGAACAACGGCGGCGGCGCCGTTATCGGAGAAGATACCTTCTTCCGTGCGTCGCGCGCGCTGTTCATTGCTAAGGCCATAGAAAGACTCGAAGACCAAGCGTTCTGCGAAAGTACTCGGTTCAAGACGTTGTTTTTCAAGTGTGTCGAGCCCTTCCGTCAGCGCAAGCCGTTCGTCGAGGTTTCCTACTTTCTCCTGTTCTCCGGCCTAGAGTCATTCGCACGAGCTGTACTGGGTGACAGTGCGACGCGCAATGCTGCTGTACCAATATGCAAACTCCTGCAGCAGTATGGGTTCGACGTTGAAGTGGACCGTCTTGGCGATTTGCATCGCTCCATTTCTACTTACACTCGCCTGCGGAATGCCTTGTTCCACAACAGCGAGTTCGTTGTGAAAGTGTTGGTGGGCGGCCAACAGATCGAGTTGAGACTGTTTGACTATCTATTCAACTTCTCGCAGCTTGTAAGTTTAGTGGTCCTTAAGGCTGTCGACTTTGATGACGGCCACATCAATTGGAATAGTTGGATCGACAGGCAGCCGTTCAAGTGAATGCCCCTAACTCTTATATCGAGCGGACAGTCGCCGACAAGCGGGCGCCCAATAATGCGAGGTGGCGCAAGCTTCCATGCCAATCAGGCTGGGTGCTAAATCCTTGAAATAGGTATGCATTTGCGCCGTCGCAACTGCTTGCGTACCATCACCGTCTCGCTTCGGTCTACGTCATACAACTGAAATACGTGCTTTGCCAGATCGATCCCAATTCGTTTAACATTCATTTGGACTCCTCCTCTGTGGATTGACGTGTTTGACGACATCTCAGTCTGGCACATCCGATGCCGTGGGGGGAGGAGTCCATTCCATTGCCCTATGCGGGCTGATCAAACCGCTGTGCCTAATCACCGCCAAGCCGGCGATGTACGTCGGCAACGTGTCCGACACCGGCTTCACCAACAACCCGCTGCTGGACCAGCTGGCCGCCTACGCCACATCGCAGAATGCGCCGATGGTAGCGATCTGCGCCGCCATCGAATCCGAGATCGCCGACCTCGACGACGAAGACAAGGGTGCCTTCCTGGCCGACATGGGGAAGGAAGAGCCGGGCTTGGACCGCTTGGCCCGCGCCGCCTACAAGTTGCTCGGCCTGCAGACTTACTTCACCGCCGGCGTCAAGGAAGTGCGCGCCTGGACTATCCACGCCGGCGACCCGGCACAGCAAGCGGCCGGCGTGATCCACACCGATTTCGAACGCAGCTTGCCGAAACGCGGCCATCTATACACGACTAAGCTGTTGCGCAATGATCAGCATCTCAGCCAAATAGTTCTCAAATCTCGTCTGATGCGGATTTGCCCTGAACGTCGAGCGTAAAAAACTTGCTGGCTTCTTTTCCAAAGGGTTGAGCGGTAATGCTCCGATTACTAACCGCAAGAACACTCCAGTCGAATGTTCGCTTCTATGGGCCAAAGCATTTCGAATTCTATGCAGCTCTTCCAGGAGATTTTCTTGAGGCTTAGTAACGCTAGAGAATGGATGCCCGTTTTGAAAGAATATTTCTGCTCTTTTCTTCGTGTTGTAATAAGGAAGCCAATCGAGATAACTTTTTCCCGAAAGTAGAACGTTTATGGCCAATTGATGAGTGTTGAAAGAGAGGTGCGGCTGAACAAGTCGAGTCGCAGGGGCTATCTTCCCAGTTAAATAGCCGATGAATAGGTCTTCCACATACCGTTCGAGCGAAACAAAAGCGTCCAAATACAATCCGGAGTAAATCTGTTCGACATCAAACTTGATTATCTTATTCGAAGCATAGAGTTTCTCGACTCTGTCCCGCGTCTTATCTAACCTTATCAGCCTCGTCTGAAGCGCTGCAAACAAATCATGAGCTGACTTTGGCATAGTTATTTAAGTTTCGAGTTGGTCAGATATTCGATCAGCGCCTTTCGCGACGTGAGATGAGTGGTTCTTAATGATGTAGCGTCGATGACGGCTTCTGGGGCGGATTTTTTTTCAATTTTGTCGGCGCATTTGAGCATGTGGTTACTCTGAATCGCCGTAACCGGCTTCGGCTTCGACTTCGATGTTAATGGAGATCCAATCCCATAAGCTAAATGGTAGATAGAAGAAAACAAAGAGTAGAAAAGCGTCTTTTTGTGAAACGGGGTCAACCTAATTGAATCGCCGAACCTAGTTTCAATTGTCGACATCGTATGCCTAAATCTTTTTCCCAATTCATCGCGCTCAGGCAGATTCTCATCGTATTCAGCATAGGCATTATCGATAGCATTTTGGGTCTTCGCAATGACACCCTTCAACATCATGATGAAGAATTCGCTTGTTATCTCGACTTCTTCCATTCTCGCGATGTTATATTCGGTAAAAATAGACCACTTGCGCCAATGCTCAAGATATTCGGTCGAGACGTTGTAGCTTAAAGTTTTAAACTCTCCGAAAAAGTTGGCATTTCGCAGTTCTTGGTCATTGAGCTTCACGCCGGTGGAATTCATTCGAGCGAAGACTTGGAGGACTTCACGATCGTCAACACTTGATGGCAATACGTGGACGCTAAACTGATAGTCCAATATCCGTTGCTGCAAATCGTTCGGAAGGTCTCTAAATCCCATGTCGGCGAGTTCCTTGCTATGGACTCGCTTAATCTTAAAAGTGTCGTTCGCCTCGTTATAATCGTTCAAATCTTTTGGGCAGACATACGAAAGTATCGTCCTTATGCGCTGCTGACCATCGATAACCTCTCGCTTCGCCAGCAAGGTCTTTAAATCTGTTTTCTGATCGCGCAAGAAGATGATCGGTATAGGCAAGCCCCTTAGAATCGTGTCTATGAGAAACGATTTGGCGCCGGGATTCCACACTGGTCGTCGCTGAAAACTAGGGCTTAAGACAAGTGTTTTACTTTTCTGCCAGCTAACAAAGTCACTGACCGTGTATAGCGTGCGAGTGAGGTCAAGAGTCTTCATAATCCTCCTAATATTTTTATTTCTTGCATAATGACAAGATGATAGCCGACTTGGTCTATGGTGCCGAAAAATAGCACATAGATTGCCCGATTAGCCGATCAATGAAAGTTCGAGCCCTTGATCAGGTCATTTATGTCAGCGATCCACAGGCTCTATTGCGCCGGAAACAGAATGTTCCATAGTGCCGAAAATGCACAGCCAGCAGTATTGCCCAGTCGCCTTTGGTGCCGGGTATTACCAATGCCTCGGCCCTCGGTGCCAAATTTCATAAGGACAGCAGAAGTCTGCTCTTGTCTGAATTGAAAGTCCGCTTCACGCCCTGAGGTAGTCTGTCAAGTTTTATATTTACTCCTGTCTGCAATAAATTAGTGCATACGAAGCGGTTTATCCCAATACAGGGTTCTGGCTGGCTGGTTTGAAGTGCGAATGCGTGGCTGTTTTCGAATGCGATAGGCTTAACCAGCGTAATTGCCCCCTGAATAAGCTGGGTTCGTGGAGCGTAGAACCAACACGGAAATTTCATTCCAAGCTATGCCGCGCCGGCACGAGCTTTCCCGCACACCGAGACTGAAGCGCCGATGACCATACTGTCACGTCAATGCGGTTTTTTGTCCCGTTTGAATCGCCATTTTCGGCCGAACACTCGAACACCTGTCGACCCAACCCATAGGCAGCGTGTCCAGCGACAATTAGAAATTCCGGTGGCGACAATTAGATTTGCCGGTTGACGAGCTGGGCTGGCAACGGTCCGGCTCTTATCTATCATGCTTGCCCAGAGGGGGCGGCATGAAGAAAGACGGAGAAATCAACTTGTTATTGGAAGAACGTCGTAAGGGCGCGAGCCAGAAGCTGGCGGCAGCGCGCACCGGGATGAGCGAACGGACCGTACGCAAGTACGAGCAAGCCGGCAAGCTGCCAAGCCAGATGAAGGTGCCGCGTACGCACCGGACGCGGGAGAACCCGTTTGCCGCGGACTGGCCTTGGGTGGAAGATCAGTTGCGGCGCGACAAGGCGCTGCAAACGAAGACCTTGTTTGCCTTGCTCTGCCAGGCCTATCCCGGTCGGTATCAGGAAAACCAGCTACGAACGCTGCAGCGGCACGTCCATGGATGGCGGATTCAGCATGGCGACGAACGCGAAGTGATGTTCCAACAGGAGCATGTGCCGGGACGCATGGCGCAGTCCGACTTCACCGTCATGAACTCGCTTGGCGTGACGATCGGCGGCGTGGATTTCCCCCATCTCGTGTACCACATGGTCCTGACCTACTCGAACGTAGAAGCCGTGCGCGTGTGCTTCTCGGAGACACGTCGCCACCCAGCACCGCGATCTCGCGCACGATGGTGCCGGAGATGAACTGGTACTGGTCGGATGGCGTCAGGAACATGGTTTCGACATCGGGCAGCAGGTAACGGTTCATACAGGCCATCTGGAATTCATATTCGAAATCGGACACCGCGCGCAGGCCGCGCAACATCAGCTTCGCAGAAAGGAAACACGTTTCAAGATTAGGCAAGCTCTTGCCATCGGCCTAGATCAGCCGAGTGAGCACCCACAAATCGCACAGAAGGAAAAATCGCTTGGGTCAGCCTTAGCCATCAAATCGACAACGCTGCCGAGGCCGCCACTGCGTAAGCGGCTTAGTGCAGCGACCATTGCAGTCCCGCAAATTCAACCCTCGCCATCATCGAACTCCTGCAAACTCGGCATAATCTCGTTCTCTGCTTAGTGGAACGCGGTCACGGCCTAAGGAATCTGTAATGCCAGGACCGCCTCCGACGGCGACGGAAGGGGCCGTGCTCCGTACAGTGTGTTTCCGGACAAAACTGCCGCCGCATACTGCACGGCTGGGTCAGCGCGGAAATCGTAAGCGGACTGATTGAAATTCACCCTCAACCCAAGCGCCGCCACCCGCACAGGGTACGCTATCTGAATACCATTGGTGTAGTTGCCGTCATCATCAATAGTCATGAGAAAAGCCATCAAATTTTCGACAGCAGTGCTGCTATGGAGCGTCGACGTCGTGTACAGGCTGGCGTCATATAAGGACGAAAATGGCTGGGCCAAGTCCCCCGGCATGGTGAACAGCACTATGTCGCCCAACCAAAAGGTCACAATGTCGCCACCGGTGTACCCGACATAACCGCCGGCCGCCGTGGTCAGGTGCGATTCAGAGCCGGTTACGCTATTGAAGTACTCCAGGCCGGAAATAGTGGGATGACGCAAATACTCGTAAGTCGGCTGTACGGCCACGGGCACCGGCACTGGACCGGTATCGACTACCACTTGGGCATAGCCGTCTGCTCCGCCCCCGCAACCGGTCAAGAAAAGAGATGCGAGCGCTGACGCCAAAAAGAGTTTTCTCATAGGGTCTCCGTGGTCCACTGCAGAAATGCTTTGTCGACATGACTCTGGGACAGGCGTTTATTCTTCGTCATGATGCCGGTTCGAGGTTCGAGGTTTGAGTCATGTTCATGTAAAGCTCCGGCAAGTCGCCCGCCGCGTGGCGTATGTTTAGACTAACGTGTGGGCCACGGAATGAAGTGTATTCAAAGTATTTCACGTGTAAGCGGAAGTTACCGTGCGCTCTAGCCGGCCTGCCTTACACGGAGCAATTGCAGGTTTGCTCCATCATTTGTCAGAGTGGCGCGCCGCGCGGTAACGCGCGCAGGCACGCCCGAATTCCTCGAAAATCCTTGCCGACAGGGCATCGGTGGCATAGGCGGCCTCAGGGTGCCACTGCACGGCCAGCGTAAACCCTGGCGCCGCTGCGACACGAAACGCTTCAATCAGCCCGTCCGGCGCGACCGCTTCGACATGAAGCCCCTGGCCCAATCGATCGACCCCCTGGTGATGCAGCGAGTTGACCCGCACTGTGGAGCAACCCATCCAGGCGCGCAGCCAGCCGTCTTCTTCCAACGACACGTCATGGCTTGGCGCGTACCAGTCCACACGCGGGCGGTCAGTTCCTGCGGGGTGGTTCAGCGCACCAGGCAAGGTATGCACTGCTTGGTGCAAGCTGCCGCCGAAAGCGACATTCATCTCCTGGCATCCCCGGCAAATCGCGAGGACTGGCACCCCCATGGCCACTGCGACGCGGATCAGCGGCAATGTCGTGGCGTCACGCAGCGGGTCGTGTAGTGTTCCTGGCGCGGAGGGTAAGCCGTCGTAGCAAGCGGGGTCGACGTTGGACGGACTTCCGGTAAACAGCAAGCCGTCAACGACGGCCAAGAATGCCATCTGATCCAGTGCCGTATTGCCGGACGGCAGCAGGACTGGCAGGCCACCGGCTCCTGCGATCACCGCGTCAACGTAGGTTTGCGGTACGTTGTGAGAGGCGTGCCACCAGTGTTCAATACGGTCCGTACAAAGGCCGATTGTGGGGCGCTGCGTGGCGGGCAACCCAGCGTCGGCGGCACGTGTTTCTTTCATCGACAACATCTTAATTTCCCAAGGCAACATAATTAATTGAACAGTGGTCACCGCGGTACACCGAGACGGTGCACCAGGGTCGTTGAAGCTGGCGCAGTGTAACCGGGCGGATGAAGGTCGGAAACTCGCTAAAATGAAAAACGGTTTTGCTTTGGGAGCAAAATGATGGAACCTATTGTTGCGTTGAAAGTGTATTTTGAGGTCATGAAGCATGGCAGCTTCTCTGCCGCAGCGCGCGCGGCGGACATTGCGGTGTCGTCCGTTACACGTCAAGTTGATGCGCTGGAGGCGAGTCTCGGGACCCAATTACTGGTCCGTACCACGCATGGAATCAGACCGACCGAGGCGGGGGGCATCCTGCTCGAGCGTGCCAAGGGCGCGCTCGGCGAGCTGGAGGATGCATTCAGCGAAGTGCGCGAATTGAATGTGACCGTACAGGGCAAGATACGGCTTGCCGCGCCGATGACGTTTGGCCGCAGATTTCTGGCGCCTGTGCTGGTCGACTTCCTGACACAATATCCGGCGGTCGAGGTTGACCTGAGCCTGTCGGACAGTTACGTCAATCTCGCTCAAGAAGGGTTTGACCTGGCGATCCGGGTCGGCAAACAACATGATCCCGACTTGCTGGTCTACCCGTTGACGTCCCATCACCATGTTTTGTGCGCGAACCCGGATTATCTGGCGCGCGCTGGAACCCCGACCTCGCTCGCTGATTTGAAGCAGTGCGCCTGCCTGATTCATGCGATCCGCGATTTGCCCACGACGTGGGTGTTTCGTGTGGATGGAAAAACAGAGACATTTTTCCCGCGCGGCCCATTGCTGTCTGAAGATTCGGAATTGCTGTTCGATGCCGCATGCGCTGGATTGGGCATTACGCAGCTCCCATACTGGACAGTGAAAGAGGCATTGAAATCCGGACGATTGTCGCAGGTCCTACCGGATTTTGAAGTCATTTCCCATCTGGGGGACATGGTATATATCGTGACCCCACCCCACCGGCGGGAGTCTTTCAAAACTAGAACTCTAAGGGATTTTTTGCTTTCCCGGCTCGGACATGTGGGTGAAACTTAACATGCGATACATTCACGTTCTGAACATAGTCATCCTGCCTGATGCGCAAAAAAGTTCGCTATTTGAGCGGTACCGGATTCGAATGCGGGACGGCCTACAAGCTGCTCGGCCTGCAGACTTACTTCACCGCCGGCGTCAAGGAAGTGCGCGCCTGGACCATCCACGCCGGCGACTCCGCACCGCAAGCGGCCGGCGTGATCCACACCGATTTCGAACGTGGCTTCATCCGCGCCCAGACTATCGCCTACAACGACTTCATCACGAACAAGGGCGAAGCGGGCGCCAAGGAAGCCGGCAAGATGCGCGCCGAGGGCAAGGAGTACATCGTCAAGGATGGCGATGTGTTGAATTTCTTGTTTAACGCGTAAGTCGAACCGTTTGTATCAGTCGAGTTATTGATGTTTCAAAAACATCAAGATATACCCTTGAAGCCCAGTATCTACTGGGCTTTTTTGTTTCGTAATGCATCTCAGACCCTCCATCCATTCGCATTGAAGCCGGTTGTTTTGCTGTCAAGCGATTATCCAATCCGATCAAAAACAAAATGGGCCGAATGGCTGGTGTCGGCCAAGAGCGGTCGGTGACACCCCTGATCCATCTGATTGTGTTGGTAACTTTTCCGTGGCAGCATATGGCAAATACTGCCGCCATCGATATAGCGTTCGACAGCAGTAGTTCGCGGGTTTTATTTGATGCATAACTGCATCTCAATCACATCGCATTCTGAAAGGATTCCTATGAACAACAACCCCGTTGGCTGGTTCGAAATCTACGTTCAAGACATGGGTCGCGCGAAGGCGTTTTATGAGGGTGTATTTAGCGTTCAACTTGCAAAGCTCGACAGCCCAGAAATTGAAATTTGGGCTTTTCCGATGCAAGCAGAGCGCTATGGTGCACCAGGCGCCCTGGTTCGGATGCCTGGCTTTTCTTCAGGCGCAAACAGTGTCTTGATCTACTTCAGTTGCACAGATTGCGCGGTAGAAGCAGCGAAGGCGGCGAGTTCCGGTGGCAAGGTGGAAAAGGAAAAATTCTCCATCGGCCAGTACGGCTACATCTCGTTGGTCATCGATACTGAAGGCAACATGATTGGCCTGCATTCAATGCAGTAGCCATCAGCGCTTCCGTGATGGTAAACCCAACTCTACCAAATGACGAATCGAAAGGAGAATTGATCATGCCCAAAGGCATTATCCGACTTCACCGCGTGCTCCGTGCGAATCCTGAGCGCGTCTATCGAGCATTCTTGGATCCCGACGCAATGGCCAAGTGGCTTCCCCCATACGGTTTCACCTGCAAGGTTCACCACATGGATGCCAAAGTTGGCGGCACCTACAAGATGTCGTTCACGAACTTTACGACAGGCCACAGCCAGTCCTTTGGGGGAGAGTATCGTGAGCTCGTGCCATTCGAAACAATTCGCTATACGGACAGATTCGATGATCCGAACTTGCCTGGAGAAATGCAGACGACGGTGACCTTGAAGCAAGTGTCGTGCGGAACTGAACTCAACGTAGAGCAGGAAGGGCTGCCTGAAGCCATTCCGCTCGAAATGTGCTATCTCGGCTGGCAAGAGTCGCTTGCACAACTTGCGAACCTTGTCGAACCCGAGATTCCGGGGTGATGCCTGACGCTTCGTTTGACGCTGTCGCATCGCTCCGGTCAACTTATCGTTAAACGTGGGTTTTTTTTTCGAGGCTTTGACATTTTGCGGCCGGCGGCGAAGGACATCAACGCAGCGGTAGGTGCCGATCAATTGCCGAGTACGATGGGCAACTGCCGGCCACGAGCGGTCACTCACGACAGTTGCCGTGGCGGACGATCGCGCGGGTGCGCCACCCTAAGGAACGCCAATTGCCCAAGAAATCGGGCAGTCTTCATGGTTTAAGCTATGTATTTGTCATCCATCGGAGAACTAAAATGGTCAGCAAGAACACGATTTGTCTTTGGTTCAACGGCACCGCAGTAGAAGCCGCGCAGTTCTACGCCGAGACGTTTCCGGACAGCGCGGTGGGAACGATCCATCGCGCGCCCGGCGACTATCCCGCTGGCAAGCAGGGCGACGTCTTGATGGTCGAGTTCACCGTGATTGGCATCCCTTGTATCGGCCTGAACGTTGGCCCGGCGTTCAAGCACAACGAGGCTTTCTCCTTCCAGGTTGCGACCGACGACCAGGCCGAAACCGACCGCTTGTGGAATGCGATTGTCAGAAACGGCGGCCAGGAAAGCGCATGCGGCTGGTGCAAGGACAAGTGGGGCCTGTCGTGGCAGATCACGCCACGCGCCCTCACTGCAGCGATCGCCGATCCTGATCGCGCGGCGGCCAAGCGCGCTTTCGAGGCGATGATGCAGATGGGAAAGATCGACATCGCTGCGATCGAAGCGGCCCGACGCGGTTGACGCTCATTGATCGTCCTTTTCTGCTGGCAGTGAACGTCTGCTTTGGGTCGAATTCGGCCTGTCGCGAATGACGCAGTTCGGCCAGGAACAGTCATTCCCGATTGGTTACAAGAGCCGACATGCAAAGCACCGTGATCGATAGCGGCATAAGACTAGCCTAGGCTTGTAGCCAAACGGATATCTAATCCTTACACCAATTTTATTTGAACTAAAATAAAAAAACAGACTTTGCGGAGCGGTCGGTGATCGGGCATCAACGATCGATGCTTTTTTATTGGCGACCCCTTGCACGGTCGCGTCAGGCCCTAAAATCCGGCAAGCCGGACGGCTGTGTTTCTACTGGAGCCAATTGAAATGACCGTCATGTTGAAGCAGGTGGAAGCAGGTGTTCTCAGCGTCGCATATGAGGAGAGTGGCAGCTCCAACGGCACGCCCGTGCTGCTTCTGCACGGTTTTCCGTACGACATACACGCTTATGACGAAGTGACTCCTCTGCTGGTCTCGGCAGGCTGTCGCCTCATCACTCCCTATTTACGCGGCTATGGACCAACGCGCTTTCTGTCGCCTGATACGCCGCGCTCCGGCCAGCAGGCTGTGCTTGCCCACGATCTGCTTGCGTTCATGGACGTGCTTGCGATTCCGAGTGCGGTGCTCGCGGGCTACGACTGGGGCGGCCGCGCAGCGTGCATTGTCGCTGCCTTATGGCCGGAGCGCGCTCGCGGGTTAGTGTCCGGAGGCGGTTATAACATTCAGGATATTCCCGGTTCAATAAGGCCGCAGGCGCCGGAGAATGAATTTCGCTACTGGTACCAATATTATTTCCACGGCGAGCGTGGCCGGGCTGGTCTCGAACAAAATCGGTACGAATTTTGCAAGTTGCTTTGGACGCTCTGGTCTCCCAATTGGCACTTTGATGATGCGACCTATAAACAGAGTGCGGCCTCCTTCGACAACCGCGATTTCGTTGCAGTCGTCATCCATTCGTACCGCCATCGTTTCGCGCTGATACCAGGTGATCCGGCAGTGGAGAATACTGAGCTATTGCTGGTCGCGCAACCGCCGATTACCGTGCCAACCGTGGTGCTGGATGGTGGTGGTGATGGGGTCAGTTTGGTCGGCGGCTCAGAGCACCACGATCGATTCTTTACCGGTCCATATCAACGTCGAGTAATCCCTGTAGTGGGTCATAACCTGCCACAGGAAGCACCGCACGACTTTGCAGCAGCAATATTGTCAGTAATCTGATCATACCGAAGGAAGGACAATCGAATGACTGCAATGGGTCGATAGTGTTGAAAAACTCGATTTTTGGTGTTCGAGAAAAATTCTAAAGCTTTAGGCGCATTTAATTTATCGGGGTGCCAGAGCAGACACGGAAACGCCAAGGATTCGATGTAGTTCATCTATGAGCTTCTCACGCATGGTTGCAGCTCATAATTCGGACGAATAGCGATTTTCAGGAAAAATGAGATTCCTGGAATTTCGAGTTTTTCAACACAATCGACTCACAACAGACGTTGGGACATAGCAAGAACTGACAACGCAAGCTATTGATTGAGACAGCACTTTTTATATTTTTTCCCGCTGCCACATTTACAGATCTCGTTTCGGCCGATCTTCCTCTCCTTCGCGACAGTCCTCTTCAATAAGTCATGGAGCTTGCCTGGTTTGGCCAGATTCTGAGTTAAGGTGTCCATCTCATCACTACGCTCCCACTTGAAATTGAGGTTGAGACCGAATCTCAATGAGGTATCACTTGGAAGGACACATATTCCGAACCAGGTTGCGGCTCGCTCAGTGTATTTTCGCCTCTTACAGTGCGCTTGTAGTCGCGGTCCCGCGATACGGATTGGGTCATCGTTGCAATGAACGGTGAGCCCGGTGCCAGCTGATTTAAGACCTATAGTCAAATCGTGGCTCTTCCCATCTTTTTTTGCCAGCTTCGCCAGCTCGTCAATGCCTTTGCTTACTTCAACGAAGGTCTTCTCGCCAAGGGTTAGCAGCGTGAATCCAAGATCAATCGTCCCCGGCTCGGGCTTTGTCTCGATCTGCTTAACGATGCGGCCCAAGGTCGTTGCCGCAAAGCGGGTCAATATGCCGTCGGGGGTTCTCTTCCCCGGTATATTGTCGCGCCGAACGAGCATCGCCAGATCCAAGTCCGCCGATATTTCGTCGGACATCACGACCATGTCATATTCTTCATCTAGCCACAGATTCTGCTTGAGGTGATATGACAAAATCGTTAATTCGTGCGACGCCATCAGTATGTCGGAATATTTTGTCCTGCGATCCACATAGCTAAGCATCCTGAGTGGTGAATCCAGCATCTCCGTCATCGCGTCGAGCATAAACAAGTCCAAGACGAACGGGGGGGGGCGTCGTATCCGTTGCATCAAATTTTAGGAACTGCCGTGCTTGGAAGCTTAGTGCTGGATAGTGATCGGAGATAGCGCAAAGTACGTACACCTGTTTCAGCGCCATAGGTATGGCTATTTCTCTTGAATGTGCATCTTTGAGCGTGTAATTAGCGTCGCCCAGTAGCTTTGCGCATGCGTATCCTTGGTCACAGGAGTCTTGGATGCTCTTCTTGAAGTCGTCCCTAATTTGACCGTCATTCCCCTTTCTTGCCTCAAGCGTTAGTCGCTTGGATTTTGCTTGGAGTACTATGGCGCGATCTCCAAACAGAACCAAAACGTCGATCTCTCCGACCCTAGTGCTTTTTGACTTGAAGATATCAATATTCGAGTAGACGTTGCCTCTCCCGAACACAAGCGCGAGTCGCTCAGCAGCAAACTCTTCAGTAAATAGTCCTCTGTGTCTCATAGCGGTGCTGACATACGCTTTGTCATCACCCACCCAATAAAAAGGCGACTCGTATAGAGATTCAACAAGGCTGTAAATCTGAAAAAGAATATACGCATCTTCTCTAATACATATAAGAGGAAAGGCATTCGCAATGTTGAAATCGTGTAGTACGGAAAATTGAATGTTTTTTTCTCCTGCTGGCACCGAGAACGCTTCCAATACTTTTTTAACCACGGCGCTATCAATGTTCGTCTGTTCCGCAATTTCTTGAACAGTGAATTCAAAGCCAGGGAGGACGGTCCATTGCTCAGGGGGATTCTTCCTTAACGCTTTCAGGGTTGCAATAGATTTCGCTTCTTGAAGCTTTCCAACCGAGTAAACGATGTCTCTGGCGGTTTGTATAGAAAAGCCCTTGTTGGTCTTGAGCCACTCATCATCTTTCCCGTACTTTCTTGGTGATAAGTCGCGATACTGAAAGCTGTATGCCGACTCGCCGCCATAAAAAATCGGTTCTCTTAACGCTGCTCCGTTGGTGAAAGGCTTTGAGCCTTTGTCCGTAACCTTCTTGGGATCCAGCGCTGCCCGCCATGGCCCCAACATCGATTGGTGAATCTCTTCGAGCAGCGCTTCAGTTTTTTCTAAATACTGCTCCATAACGTCCGCAGCAGGCACACAGTAATTGATATCATTTTTTAGCAGCAACCCAATGAGCGTGGAAATCTCTGTTCGGATCAAGCGGGTCATGGAGAAGAGATGTTGCATATCCTCAGCCTTCATGTCGCCTGAGTATCGAATCAAGTGGTCGCGAAAGCAAAAGTAAGCGATCGCGTGCACATATCCGGGGGACGAGCAAAGCTTCTCTAGGTCGTCAAAAATCTCTTTCTCTGATCTCATATGGGAGGCCGCTTATCATTGTGTGCAGACAATTATGCACGCGTTTACCTGCAATAAGGCAAATGTCCGCTACTGACAGAGCCTAATGGAATGGTCGCCCCTTTCGCTCAAGTGGTTGCATTGCACCTCCACTTTGGCACTTCGATGCCGCTTCAGGAAGGGGCGACCATTCCATTAGGCTCGACAGAAAGCTGCGCTTCGCCTGAGGAATCCATAGGCAGCGCATACAAGGTGTGACACGCGGCCAAACACATAACAAAACAGGCTCCTCGGAGCCTGTTTTCAATTCTGAGTTTTCAGCGTCTGCAGCCGTTCATACTTGGCCTGCAACGCTTCCTTGGTTTCGCGCCAGGCCGGATTGAACGGGATGCATGCGACCGGGCACACTTGCTGGCACTGCGGTTCGTTGAAATGGCCGACGCATTCGGTGCATCTGTGCGGGTCAATTTCGTAGATTTCCGGGCCCATGTAGATCGCGTCGTTCTGGCACTCGGACTCGCATACGTCGCAATTGATACAGTCGTCGGTAATCAGTAAGGCCATGTACTTCTCGTCAATTCTTTCTCGAACCAAATTGCAACTATTGCGCGAAGAACGCGGCGTGTTTGTCGACCACGCTTCGATCAATCGCCGGGCGAGCCGGTTTCTTCCGCTAACTGAAAAAAGTTCTCCGCAAACATAAACGCCTGGTTAGCGTAAGTTGGCGGAGGAATGAGACTTATATCAAGGTGAAAGGCGTCTAGAAATATCTCTATCGTGCTGTTGACAAGGAGGGTAAGACGGTTGATTATTCCTTGATAGCAAAGCGCGACAAGGCGGCGGCCAGGTTTTATTTTGACAAGCCCACGCGGGATAACGGTGCCCCTGAAAAAACATGGATAAATGCGGTGCCAACCAAGCAGCGATCGATGAGATCAATGTTGCAAGGACATCCCGATCGTGGTTCGACAAATAAAGTACCTCAACAACAACAACAACAACAACGTGGAACAGGAGCATCGTGCGATCAAGCGCGTCACGAAACCGATGCTCGATTTTCAATCCCTTCAATCAACAAAAACGTCCTGGCTGGCGTCGAACTCATGTACATGATTCGCGACGGTCGAATGATCGCTGCAGAAGGGAATCCGATGTCGCTCGCAGAACAATCTTACACGCTGGCAGGATAAATCCGCCCAGCTTCATGGACCGGCGAAATCGCTGGCCCAGAATTTACTGGACACCGGTTAATGCGACGGAACCGAACTGGCTGCCCTGGTCGGTGTTGAAGCTTCCCGGCGTTCTTGCTTGACGAAAATTTTTATGATGGCGTTCGTTCGTAACTTGAACGACCGATAGTCACTCTTCAATTGCCAGTTAGTTCCAGAGTTGCCGTTAGAGGGAGCCCTGCACGATGCTTGATTTCCTTCATCTAGTTATCGCCGCTCCTGCCAGTAGCCTGTTGTATGTAGGACGCTACGACGCGGTGTTAGTCAGCCTGTCCGTCATCATCGCGATGTTCGCATCCTACGCGGCTCTCCTCGTTTCACAACATGTCACGACGGCCACAGCCAAAGCGGCAAGGCGCAGCTGGCTGCTGGTGGGTGGCTTCTGTTTGGGTCTGGGTATCTGGGCCATGCATTTCGTCGGAATGCTGGCCTTCACGCTGCCGTGTGCGAGCAGCTATGACTACAAAATCACTCTTCTTTCGATGCTGCCCGGTGTCTTTGCAAGCACGCTTGCATTAAGCATGATTAGCCACCGCCAGATCTCCGCAATGCAGCTCGCAACCGGCGGCCTGCTGCTTGGCGCCGGCATCGGCGCGATGCACTATTCCGGCATGGCGGCAATGCGATTTGATGGCTTGATCCGCTATGATCTCAAGTTGCTGCTGCTCTCGATCGTCGTCGCCGTCTGCCTCGCGACTCTCGCCTTGTGGATGAAATTTCGCCTGTTGTCGTGGCACTCCAGATGGAATCCGCGCTTACCGGTCGTCAGCGCCGCCGCCTTGGGCCTGGCCGTCGCCGGCATGCATTACACGGCGATGGCCGCCGCCTACTTTATTCGTGACGGTGACGGCACTGTCGTCGATTCGCAGATCGGCCCTACCTTCCTCGCGGCCATCATCCTGGCCGCAACCAGCGTGATCATCGTGATCACGATCGTTGCGACATACGTTAGCAAGTACAAGCTGTTTTCATTAGAGCGATCGTACAAGCTAGTCGGCCTGGCAATAGTCGGCTGGGTCGCAGTCACAGCGATCAGCATCGATTATATTCATAAGCGCATGGTCAACGACTTGTACCAACAAGAATCGCGACAGGCCAAGGCGCAGGCTGACAGAGTCGCCCACAACATCGAGGAAAGTCTGCAAATATTGAAAGGCATACCCTTGGTGTTTTCACGCGACGAATCAATCCGCCGCGTGCTGCGCGAATTTGACAAAAATGCTGGCCCGTCGACCGTCACTTACGAGGAGCGCAAGCGCGTGTGGACGCGCGACAAGCGGCTGGCCGCGCTGAACGAATCACTCGACATCGCCGCGACCAATCTCAAGGCAGATGCCCTGTGGATCGTGAATGCGGCCGGCGATTGCATCGCCGCCAATGCCGCCGGCCGGCCAGAGAGTTTTGTCGGCACCAACTACGCTGACCGGGAATATTTTCTGCAAGCGAGGGCGGGGCGGCGCGGCTATCAATACGCGATCGGACGGGCCAGCAAGATCGCCGGACTGTTCTACTCTTACCCTATCATCGAGAACGGGCGCTTCCTCGGCGCTGCCGTCACCAAGCGCAACATCTCGCGGCTGTCGGTATGGACTGACCCGGCCAAGGCGTTCTTGTCCGACGCCAACGGCGTGATCGTTCTCGCGCCCGACAAGAAACTCGAATTCCGTACGCTGCCCGAAACGCGCATTGCGTCGCTGTCGCCGGAGCAGCGCTTGCTGCAGTACCGGGAGAGCCGATTCAAGCCATTGAAGATCACGTCTTTGGGCGAGCTGGACTTTCCTTCGGTCGTGCGCATAGGGGATGAGGAGCTGCCTGTCGTGTTGAGCTCGAAGACCTTGTCCGAAGACGCCATAGCCGTTCACGTGGCGCGGCCGCTGCCCGAATTGGCGCGCCTCCGCACCCAGAGTTTCTGGCTGTTCCTGTTGATTTCGTTCGTCGGCAGCATGCTCATCGTGTCGGCCACCTCGATTGTGCTGTACTTGCGCGAAACGAAAAAGGCCGACGCCGGTTTGCGCGTCGCTGCCACTGCCTTCGAGTCGAAAGAGGGCCTGGTCATCACCAACGCGGACAACATCATCCTGCGAATCAACCGGGCCTTTACCGACATTACCGGCTATACAGCCGAGGATGTCGTCGACCGCGAACTGAACCTGTTCGACTCGGGCCGCCACGATGCCGATTTCTACGCCAATATCCGGCAATCAATCCGTAACGACGGATCATGGCGGGGAGAAATCTGGAGCCGCCGCAAGAACGGCGAGGTGTATCCGGAATCGCTTACCGTCACGGCCGTGAACGACGCCAGCGGCAAGGTCACGCATTACGTCAACGCACTGACCGACATCACGCAGCGCAAAGCGGGCGAAGAAGAAATTAGACATCTGGCGCTGTACGATTTCCTGACCCGCCTCCCCAACCGGCGCTGCCTGATGGACCGACTGGAGCGTGCGCTGGCGGCCAGCGCACGCAGCAAGCGTCAGGGCGCGTTGCTGTTTATCGACCTGGATAATTTCAAAGACCTGAACGATACCCTCGGCCACAATATGGGCGACCTGCTGCTGCAGCAGGCTGCGCAACGGTTTGTCTCCTGTGTGCGCGAGAGCGATACGGTAGCGCGTCTGGGGGGCGACGAATTCGTCGTCATGCTGGAGAACCTGGGGGAGGATGGGCGGGAACCCGTCGTACAGGTTAAACATGTCGGCGAAAAAATCCTCGCCAGCCTGAACCAGCCCTACCTGCTCGGCGATCGCCAGCACAATTGCAGCTCCAGCATAGGCGTCACGTTGTTTATCGGCCGTGATGAAAGCGTTGAAAATCTGTTGAAACAAACCGACTTGGCGATGTACCAGGCCAAGGCGGCGGGGCGCAACACACTGCGCTTCTTCGATCCCAGCATGCAGGCGATCGTTACCGCTCGCGCGGCGCTCAATGCCGACTTGCGTCTAGGCCTGCAGCAAAGCCAGTTCCAGCTTTACTACCAACCCCAAGTAGACGGCGAAGGCCGCCCGACCGGGGCCGAAGCCCTGCTGCGCTGGCAACACCCGCAGCGCGGCATGGTTGCCCCGATCGAATTCATTCCTGCCGTCGAGGAATCCGGGTTGATCATCCCATTGGGGCACTGGGTTCTGGAAACGGCATGCACCCAGTTGAAGGCATGGGCCGCCCGGGAAGAAACCGCCAACCTGAACCTGGCGGTGAACGTCAGTCCGCGTCAGTTCCGCCAGCCTGATTTCGTCGAGCGGGTGCTGGCCATGCTGGAACGGATCGGCGCCGATCCGCGCAAGCTCAAGCTGGAGCTTACGGAAACCCTGTTGCTGGACAACGTGGAACAGACCATTGAAAAAATGGCCGCGCTGAAAGCCCGCGGAGTTGGGTTCTCGCTGGACGACTTCGGCACCGGCTATTGCTCGCTATCCTACTTGAAGCATCTGCCTATTTGCCAATTGAAAATAGACCGCACTTTTGTCAAAGACATACTCAGCAACCCGAGCGACGCGGCCATCACCAAGGTCATCCTGACGCTGGCGCAGAGCATGGGACTGACGGCGATCGCGGAGGGCGTGGAAACGGAGGCACAGCGCGATTTCCTGGCCAACCAGGGTTGCGTCGCCTATCAGGGTTATTTATTCGGACGACCGATGCCGCTGGCGGAATTCGAGCAGTTCCTGATGCGCACCACAACGCCGCCAAAGCTCGTGGACGCGTAAGGCCATCTCATCGCTTTGCGTGGCGCTTCAGCCGAGCAAGTCGCCAGAGCGTATATCGGCAAGGGAAGATACTTAGATGTGCGATCTACCGATCGATAACAATGCCATTCATGCCGCTAGCGGCATGACAACGATTGCTGCCTAGGGGCACTTAAATTCCCAAAGCCCCGAGAAGCAGGTAGATCTGAATTCAATCAAAATCCAAGTCGTCGAAAGTGTGTCGCAAGAAACTTGAACTTAACTATCAACACGCCGATCCAATCAGACTTGCCATTGCATTGAATATGGTGTAGCACCCGAGAAAGATAACTATGCGCCTGTCAAAGTTCATCCTTAACAACCTCGAAGCTGTTCTTCAAGAGTGGGAAGATTTCGCAGCAACTTTGATTCCTCCCGAGCAAAGCTTGGATAAAGTTACGTTGCGCGATCACGTCCAAAAAATGCTGGAAGCGATGTCGGCCGATCTCGCTAAGCCAGAAACAGAGCATGAAGAAATCGAAAAGTCGAAAGGTCATGATGACTCGCCTGAATGTAGAAAAACGGCGGCCGCGACCCATGGCAAGGAGCGCTTGGCGTTAGGTTTCACCCTGGATGCGGCTGTGGCTGAATATAGAGCACTGCGCGCAAGTGTTACACGACTGTGGCAAAAGTCGCTTCTCAACAAACCGGTACCGGATACCGCCATTGGAGATCTCATTCGATTTAACGAAGCGATCGATCAGTCAATCAACGAATCCGTTACCAGCTACTCTTTCGAAAAAGAGCAGCAGATGCGGGTGTTCGATACGATTTTATCGTCTTTGCCCGACATCAGCTTTACTCTTACTTTGGATGGCAGGTTTGCATATGTCAACAAAGCGTTGATTGAGTTATTCGCACTTCCACCGGATAAATTGGTTGGTAAAAATTTCATCGACATTGGTTTGCCTAATGGAGCCGAACTGCAGCGCCAGATTGACCAAGTCATCAGTACCAAAAAGGAACTTCGTGGAGAAATGCCCTATACGGCGCCGTCAGGAGAATGGGGATTCTATGATTACATTTTTGTGCCGGCTGTTGACAAGGAAGGTGTAGTCGAAGCTGTTGCAGGCACTGCTCGCAACATTACCGAACGCAAGGCCGCGGAGGAAAAAAACTGGCAAAGAGCAAACTACGATCTATTAACCGGCCTGCCCAATCGACGCCTGTTTCTCGATCGTCTGGAGCAGGATTTAAAGCATGCCGGACGCATCGGCGCACCGATCTCCTTGCTGTTTATCGACCTCGACCATTTCAAGGAAGTCAATGATAAGTTCGGTCACGATGCCGGAGACCTTTTATTGCGGCTTGTGACAGCTCGCCTCCTTTCATGTATCCGCGACACTGATACCGTCGCGCGTCTGAGCGGGGACGAATTCACTGTCATCCTGCAAGACCTGAGAGGCACCGAGGATGTCGAGCTCATCGCGGGAAAAATTCTGACGGAGTTGGCAAGTCCTTTTCCGATTTTCAGTCACACCGTTCACATTTCTGCCAGTATCGGCATCACGCTCTCCCCCCAAGATGCCAGCACGCCTGACCATCTTATCAAAAACGCTGACCAGGCAATGTATGTGGCGAAAAAGGCGGGGCGTAACCAATTCAGTTTCTTCTCGCCCAACTAGGAGAAAGCTGTAGGCGCACCGCTGCGATATGATGGCAGACGCAAGCGGCCAAACGGACACACCGGCAATCATCGCGGCGAATAACTGCGATGTAAACTTAGCGCCGCAGAAAACTCCCTACCAATAATATAAGATATTAATCATTCAGTTATCCACATTATTGGCGGGCAAAATTTTGAATAACTAGCTGTCCAGCTAACAAGTTATGATCCCGGGTATTGATTTTGAGGCGTAACCGGCTTCTTGAATCATAGTTCTAACGGCTTGCAAAATGAAGCGCTGATGGCCATGCTGTCACGTCAATGCGGTTTTTGTCCCGATTGAATCGCCATTTTCGACCGATCACTCCAACACCTGTCGACCCAATCCTTCGGCAGCCCGCGTAGGGCGCAATAGCGAAGCGTATTGCGCCGAATGGTGGCTCTGCATCACACTTCATCCATGCCCGATTATCGACGTCCTGGTTGTGGAGGATTGGCCTTATTCGACGTTTCATCGGATAGTGACGAAGGGTGTTTTTCCGCTTGATTGCGCAGACAGCGTCTGTGCTGATGGGCCAACTTACCGAGACCGAAGCCATGCGGCGCAATACGCTTCGCTATTGCGCCCTACGCGGACTTTATACCTTGCATGCACTCCTTTGGATCAATGCCCCCCAGGCTCTTGATAATCTTGAAATTACCGTTCTTCGCCTGGGCAATGTACATGTTCATTCGAACGTGATGCTGACCGGGCACCATTTCAGCGGGACCACCCGGCCCCTCAGCGATCTTTGCGTGGTCTAGTGCCTTGATGACATCTTCTTGCTTTAGCGAGCCGGCCTCTTTCACAGCAGCCTCCCAGAGCCTCAGACCTCGGTACAGGCCTGAACACGCACTGCCAGCAGTGAACTTGGCATTGCCTGGATAGAGCTGGTCGTACTGATTGATCAGTTCCTTACTGAATGGATCGCTGACGTTCTGGTAGTAGTCGAGGCAACTGTACAGACCCTCCACGTGTGCGGCTGGCACTAAGTTCAGGAAGTTCTCGTCGAAGTACGTGCAGACTATGTAGCCACCTCGCTTCGTGAAGCCAGAGTTGTAAAGCTGCTCGAGGAATGGCGTGAGCCCAGGAGGAACGATCGTATTAAATACCACCTCTGCACCACTGGACGTGATCTTGTCAATAGTCTTGCTATAGTCAGTGTGATCAAGGGGAAAGTACTCCTCTCCGACTATCGCGCCACCGTTAGCCGTGACAACTTGACGGACCTTTTTGTTCATCGTGTGTGGCCAAATATAGTCAGCTGACGGCAAGTAGAATTTCTTCGCCCCCGTTTGTTGCATCAGCCAGGGAATGAGAGGTTCAACCTGCTGCGCTGGCACCGGGCCGGTACAGAAGATGAGCGGATCACATTCCTTTCCCTCGTATTGCTCTGGGTAAATGTAAAGCTTCTTGCCATTCACTACAGCAGGAGCCTTGATAGCCTGCCTCGTGGAGCTAAAAATGCCACCGAAGATCACATCGACTTGATCTTGCTGGACGAGCTTAGTAGCTTTGGCTTCCGCTACACTATCTGTAGTTGCACTGTCCTCAAGGTACAGATCTATCTGTCGCCCCAACAAGCCGCCCTTTGCATTGATGTCATTAATCACCATCTTGGCCACGTTTGCATTGGCGATGCCCATGAACGAGAGTGCACCTGTCTGGTCCGTGATTACTCCCACCTTGATGGATTGACCAACTGAAGTTTTTGATTCTGTCATTGCATTCTCTCCTCTCAAAACTGGTTATTGGTGAATAGGCGCTGGCTTTTGAAGGGTGTACTCGCACATGTGTCTTGATTTGACATGCCACTCGTTCTTTATTTAGAGAGCATGCTCAACCACAAGTTGCGCTTATTGAAGCTCGCTCGCCATGTCTAACTTTGATATGGGGCGATAGTTTTGCTGGATAACTCCAGCTACTGCTCCATAACTCCGCCCCGGTTGAAGGTTTGAGACCGGCGCGCAGCCTGCGTCTCCGGTGGGTTTCACGTTGACAAGGCAGTCACCCCTCCGCTGCCCATTACCACTGCAGTAGTAAAGGCGACGAATGAGGGGAAGTTTCAATTGCTTAGACTTCAGATATTTGGAGGAATTTTTGCCGTCCTGACGCTAACCTTCATTTACCTCCTTGTCTGGACGGAAAAGACAACACTCATCACTATGCTTTTGGGGATCATCGGAACCGGGATGGGGTACATGCCAACACCTTTCGCCGCAACTCTTCGGCAGCAAGTACAAGGTATGACACGTGGCCAAGCCACATAACAAAACAGGCTCCGAGGAGCCTGTTGTCAATTCTGCGTTTTCAGCGCCTGCAGCCGTTCATACTTGGCCTGCAGCTCTTCCCTGGTTTCGCGCCAGGCCGGATTGAACGGGATGCACGCGACCGGGCACACCTGCTGGCATTGTGGTTCGTTGAAATGGCCGACGCATTCGGTGCATTTGTGCGGGTCGATTTCGTAGATTTCCGGGCCCATGGAGATCGCGTCGTTCGGGCACTCGGGCTCGCATACGTCGCAATTGATGCAGTCGTCGGTAATCAGTAAGGCCATGTACTTCTCGTCAATTCTTTCTCGAACCAAATTACAACTATTGCGCGATCACTCGGCGGCTTGTTCGTCGATTTTCTGTTTCAGCCATTTTTCGACTGACGGGAACACGAATTTCGACACGTCGCCGCCCAGCACCGCGATCTCGCGCACGATGGTGCCGGAGATGAACTGGTACTGGTCGGATGGCGTCAGGAACATGGTTTCGACATCGGGCAGCAGGTAACGGTTCATGCCGGCCATCTGGAATTCATATTCGAAATCGGACACCGCGCGCAGGCCGCGCAAAATCAAGCGGGCGTCGTGGCGCCGCACGAAATCCTTCAGCAAGCCGGAAAAACTCTCGACCTTGACGTTCGGATAATGACCCAGCACTTCGTTGGCGATCTGCAGCCTTTCCTCCAGCGAAAAGAACGGTTTCTTGTTCTTGCTGTCGGCGACCCCGACGATCAGCTGATCGAACAGGCCTGACGCACGTCGCACCAAATCTTCATGGCCGCGCGTGAGCGGATCGAATGTTCCCGGATAAACGGCAGTAACCATATTGCTTCCCTAGAGAGACACTATTATGCGCGCTGGATCGTGACCTCGTTGGCCGACGCGCGGTTTTTGTACGCGCATTATGCCTGAATTTTGGGCAAAATCTCAGGCACTGTTTTGCGCTGCAACAATTGATAGAACACCATGCCGGCCTGGTCGGCGCGCACCACCTGCCACGGCAGCAGCCAGTCCGGCACCGCTTCGCCGGGCGGCAGAGCGTCCAAGTCCAGCGAGCGCGACGATTCGGCATAGATTAGGCCGTCGGCGGCCAGCAGACGCTCGCACAGCGGCAGCACCCGTTCCAGCCAGCCCTGCTGATATGGCGGATCCAGGAAAATCAGGTCGAACTGCTGGCCACGCGCGGCCATGTGCTGGGCCGCAACGAGCGCGTCGGCACGGATGATATTGACCTGGGTTGCGCCCAGTTTGGCCTTGTTCGCTTCCAACTGCTTGAAGGCGGGCGTATGCGCCTCGATCAGCGTCACTTCCTGCGCGCCGCGACTGGCGGCCTCGAAACCAAGCGCGCCGCTGCCGGCAAACAGGTCGAGGCAGCGCGCACCTTGGACGCCGTCGCGCAAATGCCGGATCCAGTTGAACACGGTCTCGCGCACCCGGTCGGGCGTCGGGCGCAGCCCTGCGGCGTCGAGCACCGGTAACGGACTGCGCTTCCAGACGCCGCCGATGATGCGGACCTGCTGCGGCGGCCTCGGCCGTGGATGCGAAGGTTTGCTGGCGGGTTTTTTGGCGGGTTTCGGCATGGCAATGATGGGTTCGGGGTGAAAAAAACGATCGGGCGACGTGCCGGCGGGTAATTTGGTGACTTCAATTGCGATTTATCGGGAGTATGAGATCAATGCCCAATAATTCATTGCGGAACATGAGATATTGCGATGGAGTATTTTTCTAATCATCGATCCCTCCGCAGCACTCGCACAGTGATCGCGCGCCGGTTCGGGCGGCGCAGTTCAGGAATTTGATGCGCCCTGCTCTGTTAAAATGCGCCTGATTGTAACTCTTGTCCACCGCCGCAGCGATCCGCCGCCGACGCCATGGGCTTGTTCCGAATTTTCCTGCGACTGATGAGCGATGTTTAGTTTCTTCAAGAAAAAACCCAAACCAGAACCGGAAATTACGCCGGTCATTGCGCCGGCCGCCGTTTCGACACCGACGCCGGCCGATGCACCGTCTGCCGCGGTAGTGCCGAACGTCGCCGCGCCAGTGCCGGCAACGCCAGAGCCGAGCCAACCGGCGGCCGACAGCAAGCGCTCCTGGATGGCGCGCCTGAAGGCTGGTTTGTCGAAGACTTCGTCGAACCTGACGCTGCTGTTCGTCGGCGCCAAGATCGACGACGACTTGTACGAGGAGCTGGAAGCGGCGCTGCTGATGGCCGATGCCGGCGTTGACGCGACCCAGTTCCTGCTCGATGCGTTGAAGCGCAAGGTGAAGGATGAAAAGCTGACCGAGGCAGCCCAGGTCAAGGCGGCACTGCGCACGCTGCTGACCGAGCTGCTGACGCCGCTGCAAAAGCCGCTGGAGCTGGGCCGCCATCAACCGCTGGTGATGATGATCGCCGGCGTCAACGGCGCCGGCAAGACCACCACCATCGGCAAGCTGGCCAAGCATTTGCACGCCTATGACCAATCGGTGCTGCTGGCGGCCGGCGACACCTTCCGCGCCGCCGCGCGCGAGCAATTGACGATCTGGGGCGAGCGCAACAACGTGACGGTGATTTCGCAAGAGTCCGGCGACCCGGCAGCGGTCGCGTTCGACGCGGTGCACTCGGCCAAGGCGCGCAGCGTCAATGTGGTGATGGTCGATACGGCCGGCCGGCTGCCGACCCAGCTGCATCTGATGGACGAACTGAAGAAGGTCAAGCGCGTGATCGGCAAGGGCATGCACGGCGCGCCGCACGAGGTGCTGCTGGTAATCGACGGCAACACCGGCCAGAACGCGCTGGCCCAGGTCAAGGCGTTCGACGATGCGCTGCAGCTGACTGGCCTGGTGATTACCAAGCTCGACGGCACCGCCAAGGGCGGCGTGCTGGCGGCGATTGCCAAGACCCGGCCGGTGCCGGTGTATTTCATCGGCGTCGGCGAGAAGATCGAGGATCTGCAGCCATTCAATGCCGAAGAATTCGTCAATGCGTTGCTGGATTGATGTGCTGTGGATTGAGACATTATTCAATCAGGACGATCGCATGAAGACCGTCGCAAAATAGTGCATTTAGCCCCTTCCCCCTTGCAGGGGGAAGGTTGGGATGGGGGTAGAGTGCCAAAATACGGTTGCCCAGATTTGACCGCACTACCCCCACTTGCAGTGCGCGTATCCGCTTGCAGGCGGATACCGCTACGCAGGCAGGAGGCATGCCTCCTGCATTCCCTGCTGCGCCCCTAACCCTCCCCCTGCAAGGGGGAGGGAATATCCAAACAGTGTTGAAGCCAACTCCCTACGCGATACATCACACCATGATCGAATTCCAGCACGTCTCCAAACGCTACGGCCGCGCCACGCCCGCACTACACGACATCACGCTGTCGGTGGCCCGGGGCGAGCTGATCTTCCTGGCGGGCCCGTCCGGCGCCGGCAAATCGACTCTGCTGAAACTGATCGCAGCGGTCGAACGCCCGAGCGCCGGCAGCCTGACGGTCAACGGCCAGGACCTCGGCCAGCTGAAACCGGCCGGCCTGCCCTTCCTGCGCCGCAATCTGGGCCTGGTGCTGCAACAGCAGCGCTTGTTGCCGGATCGCAGCGTGCTGGCCAATGTGATGTTGCCGCTGATGGTGACCGGCGCGGCCAGCGGCGAGGCTGAGAAGCGTGCCCGGGCCGCACTCGACAAGGTTGGCCTGCTGGACAAGGCGACGGCCGCGCCGCTGACGCTGTCCGGCGGCGAACAGCAGCGCGCGGCGATCGCGCGCGCGATCGTGAACCGGCCGCAGATCATCCTGGCCGATGAACCGACCGCCAATCTCGATCGCGACAGCGCGAACCTGGTACTCGATGCGCTCAAGACCTTCCACGCGGCCGGCGTGACCTGCCTGATTTCGACCCATGACGAACAGTTTCTCGACTGCGCGAATCGCGTAATTTATCTGCGCCAGGGCCAGATCGTCGAGAGCTGGCGCAAGGAAACCGCAGCTACCGTCACCACCGTCACCACCGATTTCACCGAGGAAGCCGCATGAAGAGCTGGCTCAGACAACATCGTTCGGCACTGGCAGCGGCGTTTTCGCAGCTGCGCCACGCTCCCGGCAGCTTTCTGTTCAATGTGTTGGTGGTCGCGATCGCGCTGGCGCTGCCGTTTGCCGGATTGACCTTGCTGGAAAACGTGCGGCCGGTCGCGCTGCGGCTGGCGGTCGAACCCGAGATCAGCCTGTTCATGGGCGTCGATACGCCGCGCGCCCGCTCGATCGCGCTGGCGACGCCGATCCGGGACATTTTGCGCAGTCGCAACAAGGCGGCGAAGATCGAATTCATCCCGCGCGACAAGGCGCTGGAACAGATGAAACAAAAGAGCGGGCTGACCGACGTGATCACCACGCTCGGCGCCAATCCCTTGCCGGACGGCTACGTGCTGACGCTGGACGGCTTCGACAACGCCGCGGACGCGGCGCGCATCGAGTCGATCGCGACGCAACTGAAGGCCCTGCCCGACGTCGAGACGGTGCAGGTCGATTCGGCTTGGGTCAAGCGGCTGGCGGCCTTGATGCACGTGCTGCGGATCGCGCTGCTGTTTCTGGCCGGCACCCTGGCGGTGGTGGTGATCGCGGTGGTCTTCAACACCATCCGGCTGCAGGTGCTAACGCAGGTCGACGAGATCGCGCTGTCGCGCCTGATCGGTGCCACCGATGACTACATCCATCGGCCGTTCTATTACGCCGGTGCGCTGCTGGGCCTGTGCGCCGGCGGCGTCGCACTCGCTGCGGTGGCATTGGCGCTGCTGCCGCTGAATGTCGCGATCGGCGACTTTGCCCGGCTGTATGCGTCGCAATTCCAGCTGGCACCGCTCGGCCTGACGCTGGGCGCGGGTCTGCTGGCGGTCAGCGCGGCCCTGGGACTGACCGGCGCAGCGCTGTCGGTGCAGCGTCATCTAGCCAATTTTTCATAGAGTATATTGCCAACTCGCTTGCTTTTTAAGCGGAAACAAGCATCTCCTAATGGAGTATATTAAGCAGCGTGCCAGCGGCGGGCGCTGCGCACCCAGTTGGCCGGTCGGTTCCGCAGCCGCGCCCACCCGTCCGCGTGGCCTGCAACTATGGTCGGCGCCGCATTGAACACACAAATTCCTTTGGTCAATCGCAACTATCGACGCGCCGCTTGCTCTAACGTGGACATGAAAATGCGATTAGTTGTAAAGGAACAATAGTATTTACGCTATCTCCGTCATTTAAAACGTCCATTAGCACTCCCCCCGAGAGAGTGCTAACATGCACTTCGTCGTGGTCCGTGTTTGCGCATCGTTGGTATTGCAGTTTCAGGGAAGCAAGTAAGGAGAAAGAATGAAAGTAGCATCCGCACAATCTGGATCGGTAACTGTTGTCAATAATGCATTGGCGCTTGGTTTTTCCGGCACCCTGGGCAATCTGGATGCCTATATTTCGGCCGTCAACCGCCTGCCGATGCTGACGCACGAGGAAGAAATCTCGCTGGCGCGGCGCCTGCGCGACAACAACGATTTGGCTGCTGCGCAAGAATTGGTGATGTCCCATCTGCGCATGGTGGTGTCGATTGGTCGCGGCTATCTCGGCTATGGCCTGCCGCACGCCGATCTGATTCAGGAAGGCAATATCGGCCTGATGAAGGCGGTCAAGCGCTTCGACCCGGATCAAGGCGTGCGCCTGGTGTCGTATGCGATGCACTGGGTGAAGGCCGAGATGCATGAATACATCCTGAAGAACTGGCGCCTGGTCAAGGTTGCGACCACCAAGGCGCAGCGCAAGCTGTTCTTCAACCTGCGCAGCCACAAGCAAGGTCTGGATACGATGACGCCGAGCCAGGTCGATTCGCTGGCCAAGACGCTCAATGTCAAGCGCGAGGAAGTGATCGAGATGGAGACCCGTCTCACCGGCCGCGACATCGCGCTGGAAGCACCGACCGACGACGAAGACGACAAATTCGCCCCGATCGCCTATCTGTCGAGCGACAGCAGCGAGCCGACCAGGGTATTGGAAGCGCAGCAGAAAGACCGGCTGCATTCGGAAGGACTGGAACAGGCGCTGGCCAAGTTGGACGACCGCTCGCGCCGCATCGTCGAAGCGCGCTGGCTGGCCAACGACGATGGCTCCGGTGCCACGCTGCACACGCTGGCCGCAGAGTTCGGCGTGTCGGCCGAACGAATTCGCCAGATCGAAGCGGCGGCGCTGAAGAAGATGAAGGGTGCGCTGGCGGCGTTTGTTTAAGCGGTCATCGCTTAGTAAGCATTTCGCGACAAGAAAAAGCGCTCGATCGAGCGCTTTTTTTATTGCGGCTTGTCCCGTGTCCCGTCCTGACATAGGGGCAGGAAAAACCTGCGCCTCAACCTCATTGCAACAACAATTTCAGGTCATGTGCAATCGGTGCCGCGCCCTGGCCATGCCGGATGAACAGCCGGATCCGGCCCTGTGGATCGAACACATAGCTGCCGGCGGTGTGGTCCATGGTGTAACTGCCGGGCGTCTTGCCCGGAACTTTCTGGTAAAACACCTTGAATTCTTTCGCCGTCTTTTCGGTCGCGGCCAGATCGCCGTACAGCCCCAGAAAGCGCGGGTCGAACGCCGGAATATACTGTGCCAGCAGCGCCTGGGTGTCGCGCTCGGGATCAATGGTAACGAACAATACCTGCACTTTATCGGCCAGCGGCCCGAGCTCCTTCATGACCGCGGCCATCTCGGCCATCGTGGTCGGACAGACATCCGGGCACTGGGTGTAGCCGAAAAACAGCACCACCGTCTTGCCCTTGAAATCGGCCAGGGTGCGCGGCTTGCCGGTATGGTCAGTCAGCGCGAAATCCTTCGCATAGGCCAGGCCGGTGACGTCAGTATTGGCAAACGGACTCTGCGCCGACGACAGGGTGATCTGGTTGCCACCGTCGGCGGGCTTATCACAGGCCGACAGCAACAACGACGCCAGCAGCAGCGCAATGCAGGAAAGCTTCATCGTGACCTTGGAAGCAGTATCAGAATCGGAAATAGTGATCGACCAGCAACGCGGCAAACAGCAGCGACAGATAGATGATCGAATAGGTGAAGGTTTTACGCGCCATCAGGTCGCTGTAATGGCGATAAAGCTGCCATGCGAACCACAGGAAGATCGCGCCCAGTACCGCCGCCGCCGCCAGATAGATCAGGCCGCTCATCGCGACCGCATACGGCAGCATGCTGGTGGCCACCAGCGCGATCGTGTAGAGCCAGATATGGAAACCGGTAAATTGGAGGCCATGCGTGATCGGCAGCATCGGCAAGCCGGACTTCGCATAGTCGTCGCGCCGGTACATCGCCAGCGCCCAGAAATGCGGCGGGGTCCAGACGAAAATGATCAGCACCAGCAGCAAGGCCTGCATCGGCACTTCGTTGGCGACCGCAGCCCAGCCCAGCGCCGGCGGCATGGCACCGGACAGCCCGCCGATCACGATGTTCTGCGGCGTGGCCGGCTTCAGAATCATGGTATAGATCACCGCATAGCCGACGAAGGTCGCAAAGGTCAGCCACATGGTCAGCGGATTGACCAGGTTGTACAGCACCAGCATGCCGGCGCCGCCGATCAGGCCGGAAAACACCAGCGTCTGCGGCACCGTGATCTCGCCCCGCGCCATCGGGCGGCGCGCGGTGCGCGCCATGCGGGAATCGATTTCGCGTTCGACCAGACAGTTGACCGCGAACGCGGCGCCGGCCAGCAGCCAGATACCGAGCGTGGCAGCCGCCACGGTCTGCCAGTTCGGCAGATCCGGGGTGGCGAGGAACATGCCGATGACCGCGCAAAACACCGCCAGCTGCGTCACGCGCGGCTTGGTAAGCGCCCAGTACTGGGCAATGCGGTTGGCTGGTACGGTCAGGGTTGTCATGATTGAATTCAAACAGAGTTCAGGCGCAGATTCGGCGCACATCAGTCACGCATCAGGTTGCCAAGCGCTGCGCGCCGGACAGACCCGGCGCCGTGGCCACGGAAAATTTAGCCCTGTAGTTTACCATGCTCAGCAGCAGCACAAGCAGCGCCGCGCCGCCGTTATGCGCGACCGCAATCGCCAGTGGCCAGCGCAGGAAGATGGTCGAGACACCGGTCACGAATTGCAGCGCCAGCACCATCAGCAGCCAGCCGCCGAGTGCGCGCAAACCGTCGGTCTTCAGCGCCTTGTGCCCGACCCATGCCACCACCGCGATCACGACCACGGCGAAACTGCGGTGCAGCCAGTGGATCGCGGTCAGCGCCGGGAACGGCAGGTAGTCGCCGCTGGCGGTCTTGCCCAAGTGGCGCCACAGCGTAAAGCCATTGGCAAAGTCCATGCTCGGCACCAATTGGCCATGACACAAGGGGAAGTCGCTGCACGCCAGTGCCGCATAATTGGTACTGACCCAGCCGCCGAGCGCAATCTGTATCAGCAGCAGCACGGCGGCGACGGCGGCCGGCACGCGCAGGCTGGTGCCATGGCGGGCAGCTGGCAACGGATTTTGCGTGCCCTGGCGGGCGGCCAGCCATGCCAGCAGCGCCAGCAAACCGAGACCGAGCAGCAGGTGGGTGGTGACGATCACCGGCTGCAGTTTCTGGGTCACGGTCCAGGCGCCGAATGCGCCTTGCAGGCACACGAACAAGAACAGCGCAGTCGGCAGCCAGGGCGAGAATTTGGGCGATTTGCGCCCGGATTTGAGCCACAGTCGCCACGCCACCAGCATTGCCGCGACGATCAGCACGCCGACGCTCATCGCCAGATAGCGATGGATCATTTCAATCCAAGCCTTGACCAGCGTCACCGGTCCGGTCGGCATCAGCACTTCGGCGGAGCGGATGTCGGCATGCGCCTGGAACGGGTTGGCCTGACCGTAGCAACCGGGCCAATCCGGGCAGCCGAGTCCGGAATCGGTCAACCGCGTGAAGGCGCCAAACATGATCAGGTCGAACGTCAGGAACAGCGTGACCCACACCAGTTTGCGGTATTTGTTCGGGTCGTTCGACACCCAGACCACGGCCAGCGGCAGCAACGCGACCAGCAGGCCGGTGATGGCGAGTTGTATCAGCATATCGTCATCCTATGCTGGAAGCCTTCAGCAGCTTGCTCAGGTCCTTCTTGATCCGGTTCGGATCGGCATCCTTGGGGAAACGCATCATCAAATTACCCAAAGGGTCGATCATGTAGATATGGTCGGCCAGCACGCTGCCTTGATCGGCCGGCAGCCACGCCTTCAGCGCGTCCGGTTGCGCGCGCAGCAAGCGGGTGCCGTCGTATTCGCGCATGGTGATCGTTGCCAGCGGTTGTTCGTCCGTGATCAACCAGACCCGCTCGATGCGATCCATTTCCTTGCCTTGGGCCAGCCGTAATTGCCGCATATCGTACAACTTCTTCTGGCAAGCCGCCTGGCAGTCGGCGTCGTTGACTTGCAGCATGATCCATTTGCCCTTGTAGGCATCCAGACCGCCCGCTTTGCCGTCCAGCGTCCTCAGGTCCAGCGTCGGCATCGGATAAGACTTCGGATCAAGCAGGGTGCCGTAATTGGTGCGGCTTTGCGGCTTGATCACGTAATAAGTGAAATATGAAGCCAGCATCGGCGATGCGCAGATCGCAATGATCAGGAACAGTTTCCAGCGGCCGCTACTCTGTTGCCGGCGCGCCGATTGATTGGCTGTTGTGCCTTGCAGGTCCTGCAGATTATTTTGTTCCACGTCGAAACCCTGTGACTACGAAAAAAAGGAAGGCCATCGCCGCCAGTGCATACCACTGGAAGGCGTAGCCGCGATGCATGTCGATACCGTCCGATGGTTGCGGCCAGTCCCGCACCAACTGGTCCTGCTGGTCTTGCTGGTCTTGCTGCCGCGGCCGATCGTCCGGCGCGCCGGTCGGCTGGGTCTGCTCGACCATAAACGGCTGCAGTTTGAGTCTGCTGGCCGCGGCAAATTCCGCGATTTCGAGATTTTGCACGATTGCATTGGACTGCAGTGTCGCCGCGCGACCCAGCTGCATCACATGGCCTGGCTTGCGGCGGACCATGCCCTCGATCTCGATTTCCCCGTCCGCCGTGTGATACGGAAACAGCTGCTTGCGATCACCGATGTTGACCGGCATCCAGCCGCGCTCGACCAACACGTGCATGTCCGACCCGGCGATCCGGAACGGCATCAGTACATAAAAACCGGGGCGGCCCTGATACGGCCGGTTATCCAGATAAACGGTCCAGCCGCGGACAAATTCGCCCTTGATGCTGACCCTGCGATATTCGAGATCGTCGGCCGCCACCGGCTGCGCTCCCAGCACGATTTTCGGTGCCAGTGCGCGTGCCGACAACTGCTGCGCGATCGCCGTTTTTTGCGCGGCGCGACGGCTTTGCCATTGACCGAGCGAGATCCCCAGCACAACTGCCAGCGCGGCCGCAACAAACGGTATCGACCGAAACCGGAATCTGAATTTGCCGCTGACAAGCATTACAATATCGCCTTAATCGATGGCCGCTGCATGCAGCGTCATATTGCGCCTGGCAACTAAGCCGGCGCCAGCCGGAACCTCAATCGTCATCACCATCATGAAAATTGCACCATGAAAATCGTCGTCGCCATCGCCTTCATCCTGATCATCGCCAGTCTCGCTTCCGCGCTGGTCTTTTTAATGACCGACAAGGGCAAGAGCAATCGTACGGTCAAGGCGCTGGCGTTCCGGGTCGGATTTTCAATCGCGCTGTTCATCTTCATCCTGATTTCGTACTCTCTGGGCTGGATCCAGCCGACCGGGATTCGCTGAATAACCGGACCGCGTGCGCGCACTGCGCGCCCGATACGGCAGAAAGTGACATCCTGACAATCAAGCTATCGGCCATGTAAAAAGCCGCACCGAGGTGCGGCTTTTTTATGCCAGCTGATCTGTCGGAGACTGCTTACAGCCAGTATACGACAACGTACAGGCCGAGCCAGACCACGTCGACAAAGTGCCAGTACCAGGCAGCACCTTCGAAAGCGAAGTGGTGCTCCGGTGTGAAATGACCCTTCAGCACGCGATACAGCACGACCGACAGCATGATCGCACCCATCGTCACATGGAAGCCGTGGAAACCGGTCAGCATGAAGAAGGTCGAACCGTAGATGCCGGACGTCAGCTTCAGATTCAGCTCACTGTACGCATGCATGTATTCAAACACCTGGAAGCCCATGAAAGTCACGCCCAGCAGGATGGTCGCGAACAGCCAGATCGCAGTCTGGGTGCGCTTGTTTTCTTTCAGCGCATGGTGGGCGATCGTCAGCGTCGCGCCGGACGTCAGCAGCAACGCGGTGTTGATGGTCGGGATCGGAAACGGACCCATGGTCTTGAACGACTCGACCACACCGGCCGGGCCGACGCTGCCCCACACCGCGTTAAAATCGGGCCACAACACCTTGTGATCGAGATCACCGAGCCACGGCAGCGTGATGGCGCGCGCATAGAACAGGGCGCCAAAGAAGGCCGCGAAAAACATCACTTCGGAGAAGATGAACCAGCTCATGCTCCAGCGATAAGAGATGTCGATACGTTTGCTGTACAGGCCACCTTCCGATTCGGCGATCGATTCGCCAAACCAGTTGTACAGAATCACCAGCACGCACAGGATGCCGGCGATATTGGCGTATGGACCCCACGCCAGGTCGTTCACCCACGCAGAAGCGCCGACCATGGTCAACAGCAGCGAGGCGCCGGTCAGCACCGGCCATTTTGACGGCCCTGGCACGAAATAATCGGGCGCGGTAACGTGTTGCGAACTCATCTTATTCCCCTAGAACAATTTTTAAATTATTACTTTTATTACTTTAGCAGCACTATCTTCACTATCACGATCAGCGTCACGATCAGGGCCAATGCGCCAATCACACCGGCGATCACGATATGGAGCGGATTGAGCTGCGCCGCATCCTTCTCGTGATCGCTTCTCTTTCGCACGCCGAAAAACGACCAGAATACCGTCTTGACCGTCGCGCCAAACGATGCCTTGCGCTTTGTTGCGTGTTTCAAATCCTGCATAAATGCTTTCCGGTCAGCATTAACTTGCCTTGCCTGCAGATCCGTCGACCTCGAAAAAAGTGTACGACAAGGTGATCGTTTTCACATTTTTCGGCAGCGCCGGATCGATGTAGAACACCACCGGCATCTGCTTTGCTTCATTCGGGCCCAAAGTTTGTTGCTTGAAGCAAAAACATTCGACCTTCTTGAAAAATTCAGTCGCCTGTTGTGGAGCATAACTCGGTATTGCCTGGGCGTTAATGCTGCGCGCCTGCTTGTTCACCACCTCGTACACCACTTGTGCCATCTCGCCAGGGTGCACTTGCACGCTGCTGACGGTGGGACGAAAACGCCACGGCCCCTGCGCATTCGCATCGAACTCGACGGTAATCGTGCGTGACTTGTCGATCTGCGTATTGACGGTCGAATCCACCGTCACATCCTTCGGCGTCAGCACGTTGACGCCGGTGATTTCGCAAATCTTCTTGTACATTGGCACCAGCGCATAGCCAAAGCCGAACATCAGCACTGCGATCAACAGCAGCTTGCCGAGCATCTGAAGATTGATTTTCTTCGCGTAGTCGGCAACCGCGCTGTTGTTCTCCCTACTTTTCACCTCAACCCAGCCATAGACGTTGGACAAACACACCGAGGAAAAAGATCAATGCGATGCTCGCCATGATCAACGCGGTGCGCAAATTGTTTGGTTTCTTTGGTGCCGGCATTTTCTAGTGCGGCAGGCTCGCGCCCGCCGTCCGCTTACTTCACGATCGGTGGGACTTCAAAGGTGTGGAACGGTGCCGGGCTCGGCACGGTCCATTCCAGCCCCTCGGCGCCGTCCCATGGCTTGTCGGCCGCTTTTTCACCGCCGCGTATCGATGGCAGTACCACCGCGAACAGGAAATACACTTGCGACAGGCCGAAGCCGAGCGCACCGATGCTGGCGATCATGTTGAAATCGGTGAACTGCGCCGGGTAGTCGGCGATACGACGTGGCATACCTGCCAGCCCCAGGAAGTGCATCGGGAAGAAGGTGATGTTGAACGTGATCAGCGAGGCCCAGAAATGGAACTTGCCACGCGCTTCGCTGTACATGTAACCGGTCCACTTCGGACCCCAGTAGTAGAAACCGGCGAACAGCGCGAACAGCGAACCGGCCACCAGCACGTAGTGGAAATGCGCCACCACGTAATAGGTGTCATGGACCTGGATGTCGATCGGCGTTACCGCCAGGATCAGGCCGGTGAAGCCGCCCAGCGTGAACACGAAGATGAAGCCGATCGCGAACAGCATCGGGGTTTCAAAACTCATCGAGCCGCGCCACATGGTCGCGATCCAGTTGAAGATCTTGACGCCGGTCGGCACCGCGATCAGCATCGTTGCGTACATGAAGAACAGCTGGCCGGTAACCGGCATGCCGGACGTAAACATATGGTGGGCCCAGACCATGAAGGACAGGATCGCGATCGATGCGGTCGCATACACCATCGATGCGTAGCCGAACAGCTGCTTGCGGGCAAATGCCGGGATAATCTGCGAGATGATGCCGAACGCCGGCAAAATCATGATGTACACCTCGGGATGGCCGAAGAACCAGAAAATATGCTGGTACATCACCGGGTCACCGCCGCCGGCAGCATTAAAGAACGAGGTACCGAAATGACGGTCGGTCAGGGTCATCGTGATCGCGCCGGCCAACACCGGCATCACGGCGATCAGCAGGTAAGCGGTGATCAGCCAGGTCCAGCAGAACATCGGCATCTTCATCAGCGTCATGCCAGGTGCGCGCATGTTCAGGATGGTGACGATGATGTTGATCGCGCCCATGATCGACGAAGCACCCATGATATGGACCGCGAAAATCGCCAGATCCATGCCCGGCCCCATCTGGGTCGAGAGCGGCGCATACAGCGTCCAGCCGGCAGCAACCGCACCGCCGGGAACCAGAAAGGAACCGATCAACAAGCATGCAGCGACCGGCAGCAGCCAGAAGCTGAAGTTGTTCATACGGGCGAAAGCCATGTCGGGAGCACCGATTTGCAGCGGGATCATCCAGTTCGCGTAACCAACGAAGGCCGGCATGATCGCGCCGAACACCATCACCAGGCCGTGCATGGTGGTCAGTTGATTGAAGAATTCAGGCTGCATCAATTGCAGGCCGGGCTGGAACAATTCGGCACGAATGGCGAGCGCCATCACGCCACCGGACATGAACATGAAGAACGAGAACCACAGGTACAGCGAACCAATGTCCTTATGGTTGGTCGCATACAACCAGCGGCGCCAGCCATGCGGGTGATCGTGATGACCGTACGCGTGATCGTCTGATTGATCGTGTGCGTGACCGGTAGCCGGATTGATTGCGGTTGTGCTCATCTCAATGTCCTCGATTTCAATTACTTGCGCGCAGCCAGAACTTCTGCTGGTTGAACGATGTTTTGCTGGGCCTTGTTCGACCAATTATTGCGGGTATAGGTAATCACCGCGGCCAGCTCCGTATCCGACAACGCTTTCCACGACGGCATCGCATTCTTGCCGTTCAGGACCAGCTGGATTTGTGCCGCTTTCGGGCCGCTGACCACGGCCGAGCCGTCCAGCGCCGGGAATGCTCCCGGCACGCCCTTGCCGGTAGCCTGATGGCAGGCGACGCAATTGGTCGCATAGACTTTCTCGCCGCGCTGCTTCAGCTCATCGACGGTCCACACCTTGTTTGGATCATCCGCCTGCGCCGCCATTTCCTTGTTCTTGCCATCCACCCATTTCTTGTAGTCGTCTTCGGATACGACATTGACGACGATCGGCATGAAGGCGTGTTCCTTGCCGCACAGCTTGTCGCACTGGCCGCGGTAAGTACCGATCTTCTCGGCCCTGAACCAGGCATCGCGCACGAAACCAGGAATCGCATCCTGCTGCACGCCGAACGACGGGATGGCCCACGCGTGGATCACGTCGTTGGCGGTGGTGATGATGCGGATTTTCTTGTTGACCGGCACAACCACGGGATTGTCGACTTCGATCAGATAGTTGTCGCCGCGCGCTTCGGTCGGCGCGACCCCCGGTGCGCCCACCTGCGTGCGTGGCGTGGCCAGGTTCGACAGGAAGGAAATGCCCTGACCATCACCTTTCAGGTAGTCATAACCCCATTTCCACTGCATGCCGGTGGCCTTGATCGTGATGTCGGCGTTCGAGGTGTCCTTCATCGCCACCACGGTCTTGGTCGCCGGCAGCGCCATCGCGATCACGATCAGGAACGGCACGATGGTCCAGGCGATCTCGACGGTGGTGCTCTCGTGGAAGGTCGCGGACTTGTGGCCCAGCGATTTGCGGTGCTTGAGGATCGAATAAAACATGACGCCAAACACTGCCACGAAAATTACCAGGCAGATGATCAGCATGAAGGTGTGCAGCGAATAGATTTGCTCGGCAATCTTGGTCACCGGCGGGTGCAGGTTGAGCTGATTGACCGCGGGACCACCCGGGATATCCTTGACTTCCGCTGCCGACGACAGCCCGCTGGCCAGCATTGCGGCAGCAAACATCATCGATTGAAGACGCTTCGCATGTTTCATGTTTTCCCCAACCACCCAAATTAAGAATTCTGTATAACCACGCACTCGGCACGGATGCCATCGAGGACGGTGGTTCTGGCGCAGCCTGTGACCCGCTGCCGCGCATTGCGCCGGATCGTGCGAGCACTGCCTAAAACCGTAGGAGTATAAGCGCGAAAGGCCCTAGTTATCAAGCCTAAAACAGTAGCGCAGGCGCCCAAATCGGCCTTTATTGACCCAATTCAGCCACTGCCGAGGCGCAATGTTGACGCGGCTCCGATGCGATCGGCGTCACGGCTTGATGCCATCCAGGCCGACATGCGGGATTCGAGTGTGAGCGCCTACTTCCGTTTTTTAGGCAGATCCAGCCTGATGATCGCTTCGCCGCCGGCGGTGGTCTTGGGGACCGGGCGGAACGCGTGACCGTAGATCACCTCGAAACTGAGCGGGATGCGGCCGTCGGCGTCGCGCATGCGGTCCAGCGCGGCGCGCATCCGCTGCCACGCCCGCCGTCCCGTCAAACCATGGCGCCGGTTACTGAGCGGATTGCCGCCCAGCGCGCGCACCTCGGCCAGCAGCTTGTCGATCGACTCGTAGGTGACGGTAATCGTCTCCATGTCCATCACCGGCGTCGAAAAGCCGGCGTTGACCAGCATGTCGCCGAAATCGTGCATGTCGACGAACGGCAGTGCATGTGGCGTAATATCGATCGCTTCGGCCGCCTCCGCCGCTGCAAAGGCGGCGCGCAGTTCCTTGAAGGTGTCCGGGCCAAAGCACGAAAACATCAGCAGGCCGTCGACCCGCAACACCCGGCGCCATTCGGCAAATACGCGATCGGGCTGCGGATGCCAGTGCAGCGCCAGATTCGACCACACCAGGTCGAGCGCATTGACGCCGAACGGCAGCCGGGCGAAATCACCGCACAGCAGATCGGCGTTCAAACCTGCCGGCGGACGGATCCCGCTCGGCAGCCACTTATTCAGCAAACGATTCACCGACGACTGCGCTGCCGCCTGTCGCTGGCGGGCCGCAAGCAGCATCGCGGGCGCCGCATCGATCGCCAGCAACTGCGCATCGTGGAAGCGTTTCTGCAGCATCGGCAGGTCCGCGCCCTCGCCGCAACCGGCGTCCAGCACTCGTTGCGGCGCGATTTTTACCAGTTCCAGTCGCTCGCGCATGCGGTAGGCGACTTCGCGCCGCAGGAAATCCGACGCCGCGATGCGGGCCGGCAACGCGAACAGGCGGCGCACCCGGCGCAGATCGATCGGTGCGCTGAATGCGGAATCGGGGATGGCAGATGGTGAAGGCACGGGATCGGTACGCGAAGGCGATGATGAGATAATGCGCAACAGTTTACACGCAACCGCACGCAAGCCGCGCCACGGTTCGGCGCTGCCAACTACTGAATCCCACCGCAAGGATAGATTACTGCATGTTCTCCCGTGTGCGTCACTGGTCGCATCATCTGCTGGCACGCCTGCCTGCGGCGCTGCCATCATCTTGCGCGCTGTGCGCCGGCGCCGCCCGTGACGGCATGTGCGACGGTTGCCAGCAACAATTTTTTGGCACGCGGCGAACGCGTTGCCCGCAGTGCGCGATTGCGTTGTCATCGCCGTCGCAGTATCCGGCAAGCGCCACCGCCGCAACCAGCGCGACCGTCTGCGGTGATTGCCTGCAGCAACCGCCGGCGTTCGACGCGACCATCGTGGCCGCCGATTACGCGGCGCCGGTGGATCAGTTGGTGCTGGCCTTGAAATTCGGCAATCAGCTGCCGCTGGCGCCGCTGTTTGGCCGCATGCTGCGCGATGCATTGCTGCTGACACATGCCGACAGGTTCGCGCTGCCCGACCTGCTGACCGCAGTGCCGCTCGGGCCGCAGCGGCTGGCGCAGCGCGGTTTTAACCAGGCGCTGGAAATCGCCAGGCCGCTGTCGCGTGCGCTCGGCGTTGCGCTCGCGCCGGGCCTGCTGCTGCGCGCGCGCGACACCTCGGCACAGGCGCTGCTGCATCCGGACGAGCGCCACAAAAATATACGCAATGCCTTCGTGGTGGCCGGCGACGCGATCGACGTTGTGCGTGGCAAGCATATCGGCGTGGTCGATGACGTGTTGACCACCGGCGAAACCCTGAACGAACTGGCCGCCACCCTGAAGCGCTTCGGCGCGGCCCGCGTTACCAATTTTGTGTTTGCCCGAACGCCGCCGCGAAAATGAATGCTTTGTAGCAGTATATTAAAATATCGATTAATAACCGGCGGCTTCCGACGACATTACCACGGAGTATATTGTCAAGCTCCGCCCCGGCGGTGCCGGATTCGGCCCCCGGCACGCCCACTTCCAACGCTGCCTGCGATCATCCTTGAGGAGAAACCCTTGTTCCACGTCGTACTGGTCGAACCAGAAATCCCGCCCAACACCGGCAACATCATCCGCCTGTGCGCCAACACCGGCGCCCAGTTGCATCTGATCGAACCGCTCGGCTTTCCGCTGGACGACGCAAAAATGCGGCGCGCCGGGCTCGATTATCACGACTACGCGACGATGCAGGTGCATCGCAACTGGGCTGCGTTCGTCGCCGCGCAGGCGCCCGACCCGGCACGCATGTTCGCGCTGACCACGCACGGCGCGACGCCGTTCGCCAGCGTCAGCTTCCAACCCGGCGACGTGTTCGTATTCGGGTCCGAAACCAAGGGACTGGACCCGGCGCTGCGCAACACGTTTGCGCCGCAGCAGCGGATCCGGCTGCCGATGCGCCCCGACAATCGCAGCCTGAACCTGTCCAATACTGTCGCCGTGGTGGTGTATGAAGCGTGGCGCCAGAACGGCTTTGCCGGCGGCGCTTAATGATTCGCCGGTTGCTATAATCCGCACCACAACGTCGCCACAGCGGCGGCCGCCGCATCGGCGGCGGCCGCTGCGGCACCGATACCGGATCGCCGGTTGCGAGAACCGCGCAGCGACAACACAACGATCCCGACTATCCTCTTATCGCCGAAAGACCATCATGCCATTCCGCAAACTTCTGCCGCTGCTCCTGCTGCCACTGCTCGCCATCGGTATCGGCGCCAACGCACAGGCACATGACTATCATTTACACCAGCTGCACGTCATGCACCCGTATGCCCGCAGCACAGTGCCGAACCAGCCGACCGGCGTGGTCTACATGACGATCGAAAACAAGGGCGACCAGGCCGACCAGCTGATCAGCATGGAGACGCCGATTGCCAGCAGCGTCGAAATGCACAGCATGTCGATGGACGGCAATGTGATGCGGATGCGCGCGATCGACAGCCTGGAGCTGAAACCGGCCAGCACCACCACCCTGAAGCCGGGCGATGGCTATCACATCATGCTGATCGGGCTGAAGCAACCGCTGAAGGCCGGCGACAAGTTTCCGCTGCTGCTCAGATTCAAGAAAACAGGCGAGATCGGCGTCGCCGTATGGGTCGAACAGGTGAAGGCCGAGGCCAACGGTGGCGCCATGTCGGAGCACCATCACCACTGATGTAATGACAGGCGGCGCGCGCGGTGTGGCGCCGCGCGGCCACCGAGGTGACGGTGTGCGCAGTCAAACCCGCGCGCCAGATGTCAGGTAGCTTGCCGTACCTTGGACAGCAGCTTGCTGGTCGAGCGGTCGTGTTCGAAGTCGATCGCCACCGCCTGCCCGCCATAGGCCAGCACGGCGCGGCCCTCCGGAATCGCATCCATCTGGTAATCGCCGCCCTTGGCATAAATCTCCGGCCGCGCCAGCAATACCGTTTCGAGCGCGGTGTCCTCGTCGAATGCCACCACCAGACTGACCGATTCGAGCGCGGCCAGCACCGCCATCCGGTCTTCGCACTGATTAATTGGCCGGTCGTCGCCCTTGCCCAGGCGCTTGACCGAGGCATCGGTGTTGACTGCGACCACTAGCGAACCGCTGGAACCGGGAGCAGTCGCCAAGGCCCGCGCTTGCGCCAGATAGGTGACATGGCCGCGATGCAGGATGTCGAACACGCCGTTGGTCAGCACCACCGGCTTCGGTAGCGCTGCGACGCGCTGCTGCAGCTCGGCGCGACTGCATATCTTGTTTTCAAAATTGGACATAGCGAATAAAAAAAGCCGCAATCATTTGCGGCTTTCATCTTAACTGATTCGACGCCCCCGGTTAGCTGCGGGCCGTAGAACATACCACACTGCGCATATCAAACTGCACACATCAAACTCCGCACATCAAGCCGCGGGATTAAGCGCCAGGCGCCCGGTCACTTCCTTACGGTAGCGGTTCAGGTCCTGCACCGTGTCAAAGCTGCGCTCGAACAACAGCGACATATTGTGCAGGATGCGCTCGACCACCTTTTTTTCCCACTCGCCATCGAACTTGATCTGGTTGTCCAGCCAGCGCTCCAGCCAGCCCGGATCGGGCAAGCGTGATTGCACGGTGTCGTTCGGGAACAGCGATTCGTTGACGTGCAGATTGGTCGGGTGCAGCGGTTTCTCGGTGCGGCGCGACGACGCCATCAGCACGCCGATCTTGGCAAATGCGGCGCGGGTCTGGTCAGCCACCACGGCACTGCCGACGCTCAGCGCTTTCTTCATGTAGCGCAAGTAGGCACCGCCATGGCGCGCCTCGTCCTGGCTGATGATCTTGTAGATCTGCTTGATGACGGGTTCGCTGTGCCATTCGGACGCGCAGCGATACCAGTGATTGAGCCGGATCTCGCCGCAGAAATGCATCATCAGGGTTTCCAGCGGCGGCGCCGGGTCGAATTCGAAGCGTACATTCTGCAACTCCGCCTCGGTCGGCACCAGCTCGGGACGGAACCGGCGCAGGTATTCCATCAACACCAGCGAGTGTTTTTGCTCTTCAAAAAACCAGACCGACATGAAGGCTGAGAAGTCGCTGTCGCCGCGATTGTCGCGCAAGAACATCTCGGTCGCAGGCAATGCCGACCACTCGGTGATCGCGTTCATCTTGATCGTTTGCGCCTGCTCGTCGGTCAGCTTGGACGCGTCGAACTGATCCCACGCGATATCGGTGTCCATATTCCAGCGCACTTGTTCCAGCGATTTGAAAAGTTCTGGGTACAGCATATCTGCCTTAATGAATTTGAATTTATCATCTAATTTTAGCAGAGATCGTGTTACCTATTGATTACATCGTCGCGCATTGTGCATTGCCATATCAGCAAGTTACCTTGCTATCCGATCAACGAAATGATGAATGTTCAGCGTCAAAAAACAACAGCAAGCAGCTGGATCAATTTATACCCTGATAGATGGCATCGGCTTTCGCAATCAATACCTGTGCTAACGATCCATACCCCGCAATTTACGTAAAAATTGTCAAAGTTAGCAGTAGACAGCAGCAGTTTTTCTAGCTTTTGCCGTATACCGCTATATGGTCACGAGCCTAGAATAAGATTCCACCCGCCAATATTCTACGTGCCTGCTCACCCTCATTTGCTGCAATGCAGCAACCATTCGCAATCGAATTGTCATACGGACCAACGGCCATGAATTTCTCATCGAATATGCGCATCGGTGCCCGCCTCGGCATCGGCTTCGGCTCCGTGCTGCTGGTGATGACGCTGATTACTTGCCTCGGCATCTGGCGCCTCCATGAGGCCGGACAGATGACCGGCCGCCTGGTCAAACACGAACTCACGGTCGAACGCAGCATGCGCGAATGGTACGCAGCGACCCAGGTCAACGGTGCCAGAACGCTGGCCTATGCGCGCAGCGCCGAACCGGATGTGCAGAAATCTTTTCAGACCGAAATCGACGCTTTCACCAAGCGCATCAGCGAGATCCAGAAAGAACTGGAACCGGCGATTACCAGTACAGAAGGCAGGGCAATCTTTGCCGAAATCGCGAACACGCGAAGCGCCTATAGAGCCGCGCGCGAAGCGGTATTCAGCGAGAAGAAGGCCGGGCATGAAGAGGCCGCGCAGAAACTGGTGACGGCGCGCCTGATGCCGGCTATCGATACTTACATGCTGAGCATCCGCAAGCTGGTCGACTACCAGGCCGCGCAAATCAACACGATGGCCGCTGCGGTCGAGGCCCAAGCGCAGTCGAGCCAGCTGCTGCAATCCGTGCTGGGCGCGCTGGCGCTCGGATCCGGCCTCGGCTTTGCGTACTGGATTGGACGCTCGATCACGCGCCCGCTGAACCAGGCTGTCAGCGTCGCGCGCCGCGTTGCGCAAGGTGACCTGAGTGGCAGCGTGGAAGTCAGTTCACGCGACGAAATCGGCCAGCTGATGCAGGCACTGAAGGACATGAACCACAGCCTCGGCACGACGGTTGGCGCAGTGCGGGTCGGCATCGAGACCATGCAGCTGGCATCACGCGACATCGCCGCGGGCAATAGTGACCTGTCGTCGCGTACCGAAACCCAGGCCTCGAGCCTGGAAGAAACCGCCAGTGCGATGGAACAATTGACCGGTACCGTGCGCCAGAATGCCGATAACGCGCGCCAAGCCAACCAGCTGGTGCTGTCGGCCTCGGAGGTCGCCGCCAAGGGCGGTCAGGTCGTGTCGCAGGTAATCGAAACAATGGGTTCGATCAAGGACAGCTCGCGCAAGATCGTCGACATCATCGGCGTGATCGACGGCATCGCATTTCAGACCAACATCCTGGCGCTGAACGCGGCGGTCGAGGCGGCGCGTGCCGGCGAACAGGGGCGCGGCTTCGCGGTAGTCGCCGCCGAGGTGCGCAATCTGGCCCAGCGCTCGGCAGCCGCGGCGAAGGAAATCAAGGCGCTGATCGGCGACTCGGTGGAAAAGGTCGATGCCGGCAGCCGGCTGGTCGACAATGCCGGGCGCACGATGGAACAGATTGTCAACGCCGTCAAACATGCGGCCGACATCATGAGCGAAATCGCCGCCGCCAGCCAGGAGCAACGCGTCGGCATCGACGAAGTGAACCGGGCCATCGGACAGATGGACGAAATGACGCAGCAGAATGCGGCAATGGTCGAACAGGCCGCTGCCGCCGCCGAAAGCCTGCAGGACCAGGCGCAAACACTGTCGCAGGCGGTCAGTGTATTTACGCTGGCAGCGGCGGCGCCGTCCATCGCACTGACGCATCAGGCCGCGCCTGCCGTCGGCATAGTGGTCAAACCGCCACCGTCCCGCACCAGGCTCTCCGTGGTGCGGACGCGCGCCACGGCACCGAAGACGGCGCGCATGGCCGGCGGTCATGCCGATTGGGAAGAATTCTGAAGCGCCGCCGATGGCGCCAAAATCCTGTCGGATGCCCGCATCGCAACCGATGACCCATTGAGCAGGCCCCGCCCATCGCGCACACTGCAACAGCCGGCAACGGCCCAGCATGTCGTCGATGTTGCCGGCAGCACGCCACGGTTTGCCATACAATCAAATCACTATTGAGTCCTCAATTTGATTTGAATCCTGGAGAACCTGTATGTGGAAGCTGATGATGTTGTTGGCGCTGTCGCTCGGCTTGGGCGCCGGCCAGTCCGTTCTGGCGCAAACAGCCGCACCATCACAGACGGACTGCCCAGCAGTTCTGCACTACAGCTTTAACCGCCTGCAGGATGATGTTCCGCAAGATCTTTGCCAGTACGCCGGCAAGGTCGCGCTGGTCGTCAATACCGCCAGCTACTGCGGCTTCACCCATCAGTACCAAGGCTTGGAAGCGCTGCATGCGAAATACAAGCCGAAAGGCCTGGTGGTGCTTGGCTTTCCGTCGAACGATTTTGGCAAGCAGGAGCCCGGCAACAGCAAGGAAATCGCCGATTTTTGCTACAACACCTACGGCGTCAAGTTTCCGATGTTTTCGAAAAGCTCGGTGATCGGCGCCAATGCCAATCCCTTGCATGTCGCCTTGGCCAAGGCCACCGGCAAAATGCCGAAATGGAATTTCCACAAATACCTGATCGACCGCAACGGCAAGATCGTCGGCAGCTATTCCAGCTGGACTGAGCCCAATGACAAGACGCTGGTGGCCGACATCGAAAAGGCGCTGGCGGAGAGCGGCCGGCCGACGCCCTGACCTGCGTGCCAGCGCGCTGATGCCGGCTCCGGTTTGACATCGAACGGCCCGCCCTTGTCGTTCAGTCCTCGTTACCGCTCTGCGCTTCGTCCTCCCAAGAGCGTTGGGCTTCCGCAACTCCCCTCCACGATTAGTCGTCCATACCATCTGAATAAATCCGCAGAGCCAGCATTGGCGAGGATTTGGTAAACAAAATTGTTCAGGGTCGACTATTTACCGCGAGACGGTTAATCGGTTACGCTACGGCACTAAAAACTGTGCGGCCAGCCAGGTATCGACGCTCAATAGCCGGACAACTTGTCCGCATACCGAATTAAAAACAAGTTGTCGGCAAACAAAGTCGGCCCGCCTTTTTGTGAAAAAGCGGGCCTAAGAACGGCAATCTAGGGAGAATCCGAAAACATGAAAAACCGGACAATTAAACAACGGATTCTGGGGAGCTTTGCCGCCATTTTGGCACTCATGGCACTGATGGCAGGAGTCGCCTATATGCGGCTTGCTGCGATCGACGAGGAAACAAATAGCCTCCAGACAGACTCCACGCCGGGGCTGTATTACAGCACGATGATCAACGCAGCATGGCTCGAAAATCATATGTTGATCCAGCAACTGACTGAAATCAACAACAACGAAGACGCTCAAAAACGCGACCTGACGCGGCTGCAACAAAGCGCTGCAAAACTGGATGGATTGGTGCGCGACTACGATGCAACGATTTCCAGAGCCAATGACCGCGCCCTGTTCAACGAATTCAAGAATGCGCGCGCCGAATATGGACGGATTCAGGCAGACATCCTGAAACTGGATACATCCCGGAAAAATGCTGCTGCACACAGCTTATTTGCCGCGCAGCTCAAACCCGCATGGGACACAGGCGATACGTTAATTCAAAAAGTAGTGGGGATGAACAAAGTGTTCGTCGATGACTCCACCCGCAACATTGCCAATTCGGTGACGGCGGCCAAGGCCAGCATGTTGATTACCTTGCTGGTTGCATTGGTCGCTGCGATTGTGTGCGGATATTTCCTGCTGCGTGCGATCACTGTGCCGATGCAGCGGCTGCTGGCCATTCTCGACGTGATGCGTTCGGGCGATTTTTCGCAGCGTCTCAACCTTGGCCGACGCGATGAATTCGGTGCACTGGAGGCGGGCTTCAACCGCATGACCGATGAACTGACGGCGCTGGTCGGGCAGGCGCAGAAATCCTCGATCCAGGTGACCACCTCGGTGACGGAAATTGCCGCAACCTCCAAGCAACAGCAGGCCACCGCGACCGAAACAGCCGCCACCACGACCGAAATCGGTGCGACCTCGCGCGAGATTTTCGCGACTTCACGCGATCTGGTGCGCACCATGAACGAGGTCTCCATGGTGTCCGAGCAAACGGCGACGCTGGCCGGCAGTGGCCAGGCGAGTCTGACGCGGATGGAAGACACCATGCATCACGTGATGGAGGCAGCTGGATCGGTCAACGCCAAGCTGGCCATCCTCAATGAAAAAGCGGGCAACATCAATCAAGTGGTGACCACCATCACCAAGGTCGCCGACCAAACCAATCTGCTATCGCTGAACGCCGCGATCGAGGCTGAAAAAGCGGGCGAATACGGGCGTGGCTTCGCGGTGGTCGCCACCGAAATCCGCCGGCTGGCCGACCAGACGGCGGTGGCGACCTACGACATCGAGCTGATGGTCAAGGAAATCCAGTCGGCGGTGTCGGCCGGCGTGATGGGCATGGACAAGTTCTCGGACCAGGTCCGCCGCGGCATGTCTGAGGTGCACCAGGTAGGCAATCAACTATCGCAGATTATCCAGCAGGTGCAGGCGCTGGCGCCGCGCTTCCAGGTGGTCAATGAGGGCATGCAGGCACAGGCGACCGGCGCCGAACAAATCAACCAGGCACTGGCCCAGTTGAGCGAAGCGGCGCAGCAAACCGTCGAATCGCTGGCGCAGTCGAGCCAGGCCATCGACGAACTGAACCTGGTGTCCAATGGCTTGCGCAACGGCGTGTCACGCTTCAAAGTGCAGCAGGCATAAGGACGGTCGAGGAATTGCGAGAGGACTGACATTTCAGAACTCCCGCCACACGCAAAAAGATCATGCTATTTCTCTTGTTCCAACTCGACAAAGACCGTTACGCACTGGATGCCTGCCAAGTGGCAGAAGTCTTGCCACTGGTTGGCCTCAAGCAAATTCCCGGAGCACCGTCCTGGGTCGCTGGTGCCTTCAGCTACCACGGCACCCCGGTGCCGGTCATCGACCTGAACACGCTGGCGCTCGGCCGTCCCGCGCAACGCCGCCTCGGCACCCGGACGGTGCTGGTGCATTACCCGACTCCAGGCAAGGACCATCACCTACTGGGCATCATCGTTGAAAAGGCGACCGAAACGCTGCGGCGCAACCCTGAGGATTTCACTGCTTACGGTGTCAACAACGACGGTGCGCGCTATCTCGGTCCGGTACTTGACGACCCACGCGGCTTGATCCAATGGATCAAGGTGGGAGATCTGCTACCCGAGCCGGTGCAGGCCTTGCTGTTTCCAACAACAGTGGCAGCCTGATGTCGACCGCCAGATTCGAAGCCTTGCTCAAACACACCATGGGACTGGATGCGGCGTCGATCGGCCCAGCCATGATTGAGCGCGCCGTACGCGAGCGTCTCGCCACCAGCGGCGCCATCGATCTTGATGCCTATTGGCAGCTGGTGCAGACCTCAGATACCGAATTGCAGGCGCTGATTGAGGCCGTGATCGTGCCGGAAACCTGGTTCTTTCGTGACCGCGAAGCCCTGGAGGCACTGGCCCGTTTAGCGTGGCAGCAGTCTCTGCGCACTCAGCCAGAGCGGCCTTTGCGCCTGCTAAGCCTGCCCTGCTCGACCGGCGAGGAGCCTTACTCGATCGCGATGGCCTTGCTCGATGCCGGTCTGCCAGCGGCACGATTCCACATCGATGCGGTCGATATCTGTACGCGTTCGATTGCGACCGCAGAACGCGCCGTCTATGGCAGAAATTCGTTTCGCGGCAAATTGCTGGATTACCGGGCGCGGCACTTCACTCCGATGGGGGACGGCTACGTATTGGCGGACTCGGTACGCCAACAAGTACGGTTCCAACATGGCAATTTGTTTGCACCCGGATTACTGGCCGGCGAAAACGCCTACGATTTTGTGTTCTGCCGTAACGTACTGATTTACTTTGACCGCGCCACGCAAGAGCGCGCCATTCTGGTGCTGGACAAGCTGCTCAGCGCGACTGGATTCCTCTTTGTCGGCCCAGCCGAAGCTGGCCTATTCGTGCGCCAGACCATGATTTCTGCAGGCATACCGCTGGCATTCGCATTTCGCAAGACCCAGGCTGCAACGCCTGACCCGCTACCGTTCAGGCACGCAGCGCAACCCGCGCCGCAACTCGCAGCGATATCGCGCCCCACCCTGGCAATAGCTGCGCCACGGAAGATTCCAGCAAGAGCGCCACTCCAGATGGAGATCCAGACATCGCCCAAGCAACTGGACGAGCCCACGCTCAGCCGAGCCACGCGGCTTGCCAACCAGGGGCAATTGGCCGAGGCTGCCGCCATCTGCCAACAACATCTACAGCAAACCGGGCCTTCCGCAGCCGCGTTTTGCTTGATGGGACTGGTCAGCGATGCTGGCGGCAATCATATTAAGGCGCGCGAGCACTATCGCAAGGCACTCTATCTGGAACCCAATCATCGGGAAACGCTGACGCATCTCGCCGCACTACTGGAGATGCAGGGCGACGCTATCGGAGCCAGGCTGATGAACGAACGCGCCAAGCGCTCGCAGGTAAAAGACTATGGTTGATATAAGCAAACAGTCCGACGGCATGACCACAGCGGGCCACACCAACATCGACGACTGCTGGAATCGGGTCGGCATTCGTGGCAATGGCTCTTGCCCGGAGTTGCGACAACACGTGCATTGCCGCAATTGCCCTACCTACAGCGCGGCGGCGGCGGTCCTGCTCGACCGAATACTGCCGGACGATGATTCAGGCACATGGAATGGCGGCGCTGCCACTATTCATCGCACTGTGACGGCAGACACTGAGTCGGCATTGATTTTCCGGATCGGCGAGGAATGGCTAGCGCTGCCAAGCTACGTGATCAAGGAAGTAGCGGAGTTGCGCAAGATCCACTCGTTACCGCACCAGCGCAATCAAGCCATGTTGGGAATCACCAATATCCGTGGCGCATTGCTAATGTGCGTGTCGCTGACGCAGATGCTGGGCCTGGACGATGCAGTCGACGCACGCCAGACTCAGAATCGCCTGTTGTCACAGCGACTACTGGTGCTAAGCCATCAAGGACATTGCGTCGTATTTCCAGTGGCAGAGGTGTATGGCATACATCGCTTTCCCGTCGCCGATTTAAAGGCGGCTCCCATGACAGTCGCCCGCGCAACGGCGACCTATACGCGAGCAATCGTCGCTTGGCGCGACAAGACAGTCGGCCTGCTCGACGCTGAATTACTGTTTTACACGTTGAACCGGAGCTTCTCATGAATTCCGTCGATCTCAGCCAGGTACCCATGCTCGACCTGTTCCGGCAGGAAGCGGAAACCCAGACACAGGTACTGAATGCCGGCCTGCTCGCACTCGAACGCACACCAACGGCCGCCAAGCCGCTTGAAGCGTGCATGCGTGCAGCACATTCGATCAAGGGCGCGGCACGCATCGTCGGGTTGCCGGCGGGAGTCGATATCGCCCATGCCATGGAAGACTGTTTCGTGTCGGCCCAACAGGGAAACCTGGTGCTTGGACACGAACAGATCGACGCCCTGTTGCACGGGGTAGACCTGCTCTCCCGCGTTGCCAATCCACCTGCTGACGATGCCGCCTGGGCGGACCATGCCGGCAGGGTGGAAATTGATGCCTTTCTGGTAGCGCTGCACAACAGTGCCGTGGATCGAGGCAATGGCCAATCGGGATTGGACAGCGCCTTGGCGGAAAGCTTGCTGATCGAAGCAACGGCTCCAGACGTCGAGGCGCTAGCGGTACACGACACGCTGAAGAGCGAAGACTTCAGACGCGAAGTGCCCGCACGCCACCACGAGAATAGAGAAAGCCCGGACCGAGCGCTGCGCGTCACGGCCGACAACCTGAACCGCTTGCTTAGCCTGTCTGGCGAATCGCTGGTGGAGTCACGCTGGCTCAAGCCGTTCGCCGGATCCATGCTGCGTCTCAAGCGCCTGCAGCGCAACACCGGCCGGTCACTGGATAAGCTACACGAGGAGCTCTCCGATCTAGCGCTGGACGAGCAGGCGCAGACCACGTTGGCCGAGGTGCGTCGTCTGCTTGGCGAATGCCAGCATATGCTCTCGGACCAACTGGCCGAACTCGAAACGTTCGACCGGCGCTCCGTCAATTTATCCCAACGCCTGTACGATGAAGCGCTGGCTTGCCGCATGCGCCCCTTCGCCGATGGGACAGGCGGATACGCACGCATGGTACGCGACCTCGGTCGGTCGCTCGGCAAACAGCTTAGATTTGACATCATCGGCGAAACCACCCAGATTGACCGCGACATTCTGGAAAAGCTGGATGCTCCACTGGGCCATCTGCTGCGTAACGCCGTCGACCACGGCATCGAGAGCCCGCAGCAGCGGGTCGCCGCCGGTAAGCCGGTCGAAGGCACCATTACGCTGGAGGCACGCCACAGCGCCGGCATGTTGCAGATCAATATCGCCGACGACGGTGCGGGCGTCAATCTGGATCAGCTACGCGACACCATCGTGTTACGCAAGCTGGCCAATCACGAGACCGCTTCGCAGCTGAGCGAGGTTGAATTACTCGAATTCCTGTTGTTGCCCAGCTTTACCCTGCGCGACACAGTGACCGAAATCTCCGGACGGGGGGTCGGACTGGACGTCGTCCACAACCTGATCAAACAGGTACGCGGCACGATCCATATCTTCAACCAACCTGGCCATGGAACGCGCTTCCAGTTGCAACTACCGTTGACCTTGTCGGTGATCCGCAGCCTGCTGGTTGCCATCAATGATGAGCCGTATGCGTTTCCGCTGGCCTACGTGAATCGCACACTGGAATTGCGCAGGGAACAGATAGAACTGCTGGAGGGACATCAGCATTTTTCTTTCGAGGGTCGCCAGATCGGTCTGGTCAGCGCGCACCAGATTTTGCAGAGCGGCGAATTCGCGCAGCACGGCGATACTGTCCCGGTGGTGGTCATCGGTGACCACGGTAGTACTTACGGCTTGGTGGTCGACCGCTTCCTCGGCGAGCGCATGCTGGTGGTGCAGCCGCTCGACACCCGACTCGGCAAGATCAAGGACATTGTCGCCGGCGCGCTGATGGAGGATGGAACGCCGGTGCTGATCGTGGATGTCGACGACATGATCCGGTCGGTGGAAAAACTCATCTCCGCCGGCCAGCTCGACAAGGTGCAGCACAGTGCCGCTGCCAGCGATGCTGACCGGCGCAAGCGCGTGCTGGTGGTGGACGACTCGCTGACGGTGCGCGAACTCGAGCGCAAACTGCTCAGCAACCGGGGCTATCACGTCGTGGTCGCCGTCGACGGCATGGATGGCTGGAACGCGTTGCGCAGCGAACCGTTCGATCTCGTCATCACCGACATCGACATGCCGCGGATGGATGGCATCGAATTGGTCACACTCATCAAAAAAGACCCGGGCCTCAAATCACTGCCGGTGATGATCGTCTCCTACAAGGACCGCGAAGAGGACCGGCAACGCGGCTTGGAAGCCGGTGCAGACTATTATTTCGCCAAGGCCAGCTTTCACGATGAGGCCTTGCTGCAAGCGGTGATGGATCTGATCGGTGCGGCCCACGCATGAAGATCGGTATCGTCAACGATCTCCCGATTGCCGTCGAAATGTTGCGCCGGGTGCTTTCCCTGCAGCCGGAACATCAGGTGATCTGGGTCGCAAATGACGGCGAACAAGCTGTCGACCTGTGCGCGTGGCAGACACCAGATCTGGTATTGATGGATTTGGTGATGCCAAGCATGGACGGCGTCGAGGCCACTCGGCGCATCATGAAACAAACCCCTTGTGCGATCCTGATCGTTACCGTGGATGTCGGTGTCAATGCCGGGAGAGTGTACGCTGCGATGGGGCACGGCGCGCTGGATGCAGTCGATACCCCCGCACTGCTGAACGGCGATCTGAATAAAAGTGCCGCACCACTGCTGGCCAAAATCAATGCCATTGGCAAGCTCGTCAGCGCCCTGCCCGGCAAGCTGAATATCGCAAAAAAAACTCCGGCGGTGATGGCTGATGCATCAAGCAGCCTGGTCACAATTGGTGCATCAGCCGGTGGCCCAGCTGCGCTGGCAACTGTGCTGCGTCGGCTTCCTGCAAATTTCCCGGCGGCGGTCGTAGTGATCCAGCATATTGATGCCGCTTTCGCTGCCGGCATGGCCGACTGGCTCAACCAGCAGTCCGCGCTGCCGGTGCGCCTGGCAAAGGAAGGCGACCAGGCAGTAGCAGGAACCGTGCTGGTCGCCGGCACCAACCATCACCTTTTGCTCAAAAGTGCCGACAAGTTCGGCTACGCGCCTGGAGCGGTTGACGATCTGTACCAGCCATCAATCGACGTGCTGTTCCAAAGTGTCGTCCAGTTGTGGCGCGGGAAAGCAGTCGGCGTACTGCTCACGGGCATGGGACGAGACGGTGCAATCGGCCTGAAAGCCATGCGTAACAAGGGCTACCACACGATTGCGCAGGACCGGAAATCCAGCGCGGTGTACGGCATGCCCAAGGCTGCGGCCACACTGGATGCGGCAGTCGACATTTTGCCGGTAGGCCTTATCGCACAGAAACTGATCAGCGTGTTCGCTTGAAACGCGCATAAATGGATAGATAACAATGGAATTCCGCACTCAAAATAGCCTCGACATCGCGTTAAACCTACCGTCAGACGACTATAAAATCATGGTGTTGTTAGTGGACGATCAGGTCATGGTCGGTGAAGCGATCCGTCGCGCGCTGGCCGATCAGCCTAACATTGACTTCCACTACTGCGCTCAGGCCGACGATGCGATCAAACTCGCCGAGCAAACCAAACCGACCGTGATTCTGCAGGATCTGGTGATGCCCGGTGTCGATGGGTTGACGCTGGCACGCCAGTATCGACTCAACCCGGCCACCCGCAACGTCCCGATCATCGTGCTCTCGACCAAGGATGATCCCGCAATCAAGAGCGCCGCGTTCGCTGCCGGCGTGAATGATTATCTGGTCAAGCTGCCCGACAAGATTGAACTGGTGGCCCGCATCCGCTATCACTCCCGCTCCTATATCAACCTGCTGCAACGCGATGCGGCCTACCGCGCACTACGCGAGAGCCAACAAAAACTGCAGGAAAGCAATCTGGAGCTGCAGCGTCTGACCAACACCGATGGACTGACCGGCATTGCCAATCGGCGTTATTTCGATGAATACATGGCCGCTGAATGGCGACGGGCGACACGCGAGCAAACCGAATTATCTGTGCTCTTAATTGACGTCGACAATTTCAAGCTCTACAACGACAGCTATGGTCACGTTGCAGGAGACGAAGTATTAAGGCAGGTTGCGACCACCATCGATGCCAACTCCAGGCGTCCGGCCGATCTCACTGCGCGTTTCGGCGGCGAGGAATTCGCGATAATACTACCGTCCACATCAGCCGGCGGCGTCCGATTGCTGGGTGAAAAAGTACGGCGCGCTGTGGAGGAACTCGTTATACGTCACGCGCAATCGATCAACCGAGACTGGGTGACCGTCAGTATCGGCGGCGCCACTATCGTGCCGCAAGAAGGTGATCTCGCAACACGCCTGATTGAGGCCGCCGACCTGAGCTTGTACAGCGCCAAGCGCTCTGGAAAAAACCGCGTGGTGGTCGCTGAATGACAATTTGAAGCCGCGCCCGCATAAGAAACCAACTGAATTTCGACAATTCAGCCGAAAAAGCCGGTGATGCGATGATGGGACATTGCACGCCGCGCGAGACGGCCTGCAATTCCTAGGAGAGGTGGTCGGTCAGGCTTTGGGGGACACCCGTTTGCTACGTGGCGCAGCCTTGGTCTTGGTGGCAGCCTTCTGTGCCGTGCCAGCCGGCTTGGTCGCAGTCTTGCCGTTGGACGCGGCTTTCTTGTCCGACTTTTCAGGTTTTGGCGCCGCTGTTTCGGACGCCACCGCGTTACTGACCGCCTGCCTGAACTGATCCTGCAACACGTTCCACCACGCCGCCGGATTAACCATCTGCGCATTCAGATCAGGCATGGGGCCCGCCTGTTCCGACTTCTCTTTTGCAGCAGGCTGCTCTGTGTTGCGCGACGTCGCGTCCGATTGCGGTGTTTCAGCGGGCGCCGCAGGCGTCGCTGCCGGGGCCGGGGTCGGGGCCGGCGCGGCAGTCGGAAATGCGAATGCCGAGGAAAACGGTGAAGACATGAAACCTGATTTATCGGTTTCGTCCGGCTTCGCGGTACTACTCAGGGTGACGCTCATTGCCTTGAGCGTGGCAATCGTCGCGCGTTGCACTTCGAGCGCCTGAATCGACCCGCGCAGCATGCTCATGTTCAAATTCAACCATGACTCGACGGCTTTTAGATCCCCGATTTTTTTATCCAGCTCGTCGACCGATACCGTCGGCACCACCACACCGGGGATATTCATGCCTCCCCACAAATTTTTGACGAATTCGAGCGTGTCCGTCATTAAACCGGCGCCGGGCATTTCAGGCATTGAGGGTTGGGTCATGAAAGCCTCCGTTAACAGAATTCTTTAGCGTAGCAGATTTCTTTGCCATGGCAGACAAATTCAGCATAGCTGATACATCATGGTGCTCAAAATTTGCTGTGGTGCTAAAACTGCGGTGGCCGCTTGGCCCGCAGCGAGGCGACGCCTTCCTGTATATCCGGGCCGGAAAAGCCCATGAATTCGAGCGCCAGCGACGCGTCGAAGGTCGGCCCCGCCATGCGCAACCAATTGTTCAACGCATACTTGGTCCAGCGGATCGCGCTCTGCGAGCCATTTGCCAGTTTGGTGGCAATCTCGAAAGCCTTGTCGCGCAATTCATGATCTTCGCAGCACAGCGATACCAGGCCGATGCGCTCCGCCTCTTCACCGCTCACGCTTTCGCACAGCATCAGATAATACTTTGCCTTCGCCATGCCGCACAGCAAGGGCCACACGATTGCGGCGTGATCGCCGGCCGCGACACCGAGGCGGGTATGGCCGTCGATGATGCGCGCCGATTTGGACGCGATCGAAATATCGGCCAGCAGGCCCGCCACCAGGCCGGCGCCGACCGCCGGGCCGTGCATCGCAGAAACAATCGGCTTGCTGCAGTTGATCACGTTATAGACCAGGTCTTTCGCTTCCTTCCAGACCCGGGTACGGACCGCGAAATCGTTCGCCATGTCTTCCACCAGCGACAAGTCGCCGCCGGCGGAAAAACCCTTGCCTTCACCGCGGATGATCGCCACCCTGACGCTCGGGTCGTCGTCGATGGTGCGCCAGATTTCGGCCAGTTCGCGATGCAGATTGTGGTCGGCGGTCGACAACTTGCGGTTGGCCGATTGCGACGCGCCCATCACCACTTCGAGGATGCCGCCGGCATGGTGAGTGAGTTGCAGGGCAGAATATTTCTCGTAAAGACTCATCGTTATCACCCTATCGTGGCTTCATTCTTGCCGCTTATTTAGCCGGCCTGATCATGTTACAGCTGGCCGGCAAGGCCGTGGCGGCGGCCGGCAAATAGCGCTCGGTCTTAAAGCCATAGCCACTGCCCTCGTTATCGAAGCGGATCGCGCCATCGCCGAGCTTCTGCATCACCGACACATACAAGGGCTGGATCAGCTGGTGATCCGCCGCACGCATGCTGGCATCGTGGAAACCGTTGTGAAAACTTGCTCCCTCCAGCGCCTTCGCGACAGCCGCCGCGTCGGTGCTTCTTGCCTTTTCGATCGCGCTCACCAGCATCGCCATCATCACATGCATCCGCATATGAACATAGTCGTCCTTCGCTTGCGGATAGCGCTGCCGGAATGATTGATAGAACAGGTCGCTGCCGGATGTTTGTGCGCCGCCGCCAACGTTCGGGTGCCATTCTGCGACCGCGCGTACCCGGCCGACACCGGCATCGCCGATCGCGGCCGGCGCGCCCAGGCCGTTGCCGTAGAAAGTGTAGAACTTGGCGTTGAGCCCCGCTTCCCGGGCCGCCTTGACCAGCAGGGTCAGATCATTGCCCCAGTTGCCGGTGATCACCGCGTCTGCACCGCTGGCCTTGATCTTCGCAATGTAGGGCGAAAAATCCTTGACCTTGCCGATCGGATGCAAGTCATCGCCGACGATCACGATGTCCGGTCGCTTCGCCGCCAGCTGGGCGCGCGCCGCCTTCGCCACCTGCCGCCCGAAACTGTAATCCTGCCCGATCAGATATATTTTTTTCGAGCGGTCGTCGTCCTTGATGACTTCGGTCAGCGCATTCATCCGCATCTCGGCGTCGGCATCGAAACGGAAGTGCCAGAAGCTGCATTGTTCCCTGGTCAGGGCGGGATCGACCGCCGAATAATTCAGGAACAATACGCGATTGCCCGGCTCGCGCGCATTCTGCTTGTTGACCGCATCGACCAGCGCCAACGCGACCGCCGAGCTGTTGCCCTGCACCACGAACGGAATGTGCTGATCGGTCAGGTGCTTGAATTCCAGCAAGGACTCTTCGACGCCCTGCTTGTTATCGAAAATCGTCAGCTGCAACGGGTGCTTGCCATCGGGCAATTTGACGCCACCACGCGCGTTGATCCGTTCTATCGCCAGTTGCAGATTGCGTTGCACCGCCTCGCCGGCATTGGCAAAGGGGCCGGACATGCCCTCGATCATGCCGACGCGGATCGGCTCGGCGACGCCATTGGCAGCGTCGGCATGGGCTGCCAGCGACAACGACGCAGCACACAGCAGGGCGGGTAACAGACGTTTCAGCATGGCAAAAATCCGGATTATCGTGCTTTTGAAAGGAGCTCATTTTACGCGCTCCCGAGTGGCCGCTAAATCGGCCGCTTCTGGCCGTTCCTTCCGGGCCGGCAGCCAAAACGTTTACACTGGCGCCATGATGGCACTTGCTTCTTTTCAATCTGATCGGCCGACCTCAAAGCGCTGGATTATCCTGCTGTGCGCAGTGGCGCTGCTGCATCTGCTGGTGATCGGCTGGGCCGGTGGCCATATCGGCATGCCGGTGCAGCGCCAGGCGCCGCCGAAACCGAATCCGAATATCATCATGGCCCAGTTGCACCAGTCGCAAGCGATGGCGCAGCCGCCGGCAGCAAGGCCTGCACCGCCACCGCCACCCGAACCGGCGGTCAAGCCGGCGCCCAAACCGCGCCCGCGCGCGCCGGTGCCGGCGCCTGACATCGCAGCACCAACCCGGCCCAGCGACAGCATGCCGAACCACGACATGGCGTCAACCTCTGCCGCCGGCCTGGAAGTGCCCGGCACCAGTGTCGAACCGGCATCCGAAGTGCCGCTCGCCGACGCCAGTGTCCAAGCTGTCAAACCGGCGGCGATCGCCGCGCCGGCGGTCGACCAGGTCAACACCGACGGCGCCGAAAACAGCGCCGCCGCTGTGCCGGCGGCGCCCGGACCAAAGCGCTACCGGTCCAGCCCGCCGCCATCGGCCGAGCTGAAATACGATGTCCAGGCGCTACGCGAAGGCAACAAGGTGTTTGGCAGCGGCAAGATCAACTGGCAATCCGACGGCGAGCATTTCCGGATTGATGGCGAGGCTGGCGTGCTGTTCTTTACCGTATTCAATTTCAGCAGCGAAGGCACGGTTGGCGGCAACGGGATCGAACCGGTGCTGTATACCGAGAAGCGTTTTCGCAAATCGGCCACCAATACCCACTTTCATCGCGAGCGCAATACGATCAGTTTTTCGGCTTCCACCAAAAGCTATCCGCGCCAGGGCGGCGAACAGGACCGCGCCAGCATCATCTGGCAGCTAGCCGGTATCGGCCGCGCCGACGCCAGCGTGTTCGCGCCGGGTGCCGAGATCGATCTGTTTGTCGCCGGTGCACGCGACGGCCAGGTCTGGCGCATCCAAGTGGTCGGCCAGGAACAGATCGAGACCGGGACCGGCAAGACCGTCGCCTGGCATGTGACGCGCGCGCCCGACCCCGGCTCCTACGACAAGAGCATCGATATCTGGCTGGCACCGCAACAGGACTGGTATCCGGTCAAATTGCGCGAGACTGACAAGAATGGCGACTATCTCGATTTATCGCTGTCCAGCCTGAACCCCGGCCAGCCCTGACTGCGCATCGCCACCCTTTTACCGAATTCGCATGGATCCGACAATGAAGAAACTCCTGACACGTACCGTAAGTAGCACCGCCTCCGCACTGCTGGCCTTCGGCCTGCTGTCCGCACCGGCCTGGGCGCTCGATCATCCGGCGCCGAAGCGACCGTTTAACCTGCCGCCTTCGGCCGAACTCAGTTATTCGATCAAGGCGCGTCAAAGCGGTCTGATGATCGGCGGTGATGCAACGGTCAGCTGGAACGTCGCCGACAACAAATACAGCGTCGTGACCGAGACCCGTGCGATGATCCTCGGCAAGATTCTCGACGCGCGAAGCGAAGGTGCGATCGATCAGTATGGTCTGGCGCCGGTGCAGTTCACCGAGAAGCGCTTTCGCAAGGGCGCGAGCAGCACCAGCTTCAGCCGCAGCGACAAGCTGATCCGCTTTTCCGAATCGTCGGAGACCTATCCGATCGTCGGTGGCGAGCAGGACCGCACCAGCGCGATCTGGCAACTGATCGCAGTTGCGCGCGGCGCGCCGGACAAGTTCAAGGTTGGCTCGGACTGGAAATTTTTCGTGGCCGGACGGCGCGACGCCGAGCCGTGGAGCTTCAAGGTGGTGAAGCAAGAGAACATCCAGACCCCGCTGGGCGAACTGGCCGCCGTGCATATCGTGAAGGCACCGCCGCCGGATTCGACCGACCAGCAGCTCGACATCTGGCTGGCGCCGTCCCTCGAATGGTATCCGGTGCGGCTGCGGTTCACCGATGCCGACGGCGACTTCGTCGAGCAGTTCCTTGAGAAAATCAGCAAGACCGCGCCCTGAATGGATCGGCGCTGGCGCGTCGTGGGCTGAATAGGGACACCAAAGCGTAACTGGTCAGCCTGCTATATAGCCGCATTCAATCACGCTTGATATTCCCTCCCCCTTGCAGGGGGAGGGTTAGGGTGGGGGTAGAAAGCTTGATCGACCGCACCGATATTTCGACCATTCGACCCCCATCCCAGCCTTCCCCCTGCCAGGGGGAAGGAGCGTTCATGGCGGGTTGAATGGTTGCCGCAAAAGTATGAATTGTTGGGAGTATAGGCAAAAACCTATACTCCCCCGCACAATATACCTGCGCCAATAAAATATACAGGACGCAGTATTAATTCACGTCCAATTCCCGGCGGCGATCCGCTTGTTCCGACTTCGGTGTCCGTCCCGGGCCAATCTCGGCCCAGATAGCCTCAATCAAACGACCACGTATAAAACAGATCGAGCGCACTCGCGGTGCCGGTTTGCGCCTGCAGCGAAAAACGCTTCGACAGCATGTAGCGCAGCTTGACCAGACTGGTCGCGCCGCTGACGCCCTGTTCATAGCTCAGATAGACGCGCGACGAGATGCGCTTGCCGAGCGTCAGCACGGTGCTTTCCAGTCCTTGAGCTTGGCCCTGGGCGCGCGCCATGCCGAGTTCATCGAGCCCGAGCGAATTGGCCAGCCGGGACTGGCCGCCGCCGAACAGCGCGCCTGCGGCGGCCGCCAGCACCTGCCGGTCCCGACTGCCGCCGCCTTCACTGCCGTGCCCGAGCACCAGCCACGACAGTTTTTCGCTGTCCGGCACCGCCGGCGTCGAGACCAGCTTTGCCCTCGGCGCCAGCGCGGTGCCACGCACCTCGACCCCGGCTACGACACCATTTTCGGGATCAGCGATCTTGCGCACCGCCAGGATATTGATGCCGGGATTGTCAAACGCGCCGCTGAAATTGATGATGCCGCGCTCAATCGCGAGCTTTTGGCCATAGGCCACATAGGTGCCCTCGACCACGCGGATGCTGCCGGTGGCGCGCGGCAGGCGCTTGTCGGTCGAGCGAATCCGGACGGTGCCGGCCAGTTGCGCGTCCAGCCCCTGTCCTTTCAGATAGAACCGGTCGCCGAGGTCGGCCTCGATGTCGAGATCGAGCGGAAAGCCGGTCTGCTGCCTGGCAGCGGCGCGTGCACCCGGTTTGCCGGCGGGTCCCAACACCACCACGTCGTCGCTGATCACCGGCGCATCCTGCGATTGCAGCTCGATCATCGCGCGCTCGGCCCGGAACTTGCCGTCCAGCCGCAGGCGCTTGCCCTTGAGCGCCAGATTGCTCTGCCCGCTGACGACCAGCAGCCGGTCCGGACGCGACAGCACTTGCAGCTGGTCGGCGCTCAGCTTGATCTGCATCGATACGTCGGCATCGGCGAAGCGCATGAAGCCATCGGCATGCGCGCTGCCCTGCTCGCCGTCGAAACGCAGCGTCTGCAGCTGCAACTGGTCGCCGCTCAATTGCGCCAGCAGGCTGCCGTTGCGCAGTTTCAGGCCCTGATCGATCCAGCGCAGCGCCAGCTGCTCGCCGCGCAATTCGCCACGCAGTTTGGGTGCGGCCACGGTGCCGCTGGCGGCCAGCGACAGCGCGAGCTTGCCATCGAGCTCCAGTCCCGGTTGGCCGGCCAGCGGCGCCAGCCACGCCAGCGACGGCATGTTGGCGCTGCCGTTCAATTGCAGTGGCGCGTCGCCGGCCAGCTGCCATTTGCCATCGCGCTGCGCGAGCTGGCTGCTGCCGTCGAAATGGGCGCGGCCGACACGGGTACCGTCCAGATCGAATTGCGCATGCAGCGCGTTTTTCACGATGTCGGCGCGCAGCTCCAGCTGATTCATGCCCAGCACCAGCGGCAGGTCACGCCCTAGAGTGACATCGCCGCGCTCGCGGAATAGATGCAGGTTGCCGTTGACGCTCGGGCCCGCCTTGGTACCGACGGTACCGCCAGTATCGACATCGAGCAGCCAACTGGCGCCGAGGGTTAGGCTGGCATCGAGATTCTCGCGCAGCGGTTTGGATAGTTGCGCCAGATAATTCAGGGGCACGCCGGCGGCTTGGCCCTGGGTGTGCCAACCGTCCTCGTTGCTGGTAAACGATTTCAGCGCGATGCTGCCGGACGGCAGTTTGAATTGCGCATCGGCCAACGACAGCCGGCTGCCATGCCAGCTGACCGACGCCGGCGCCTGCAGGGTCAATGGGTAGGCTCCGCCGTTCTGCAGCGAACGGATGCTGCCGCGCCAGCCGTTCTGCTCGCTCCAGCCGCCGGCGGCCTCGGCCTGCAGATCGACACTGTCATTGCGCACGGCGGCCTTGAGGGTATGCGCGCTGCGGCTGCCGCTGGCCTGCAGTCGCAGTGCTTGCAGCTTGAATGCCGGCGCGACCAGCTCGGCCAGCTCCGCATTGAGCTGCAGCACGCCATCGGCGCCGGCGCCGAGTTGCCCGTTCGCACGCAGCGTCGCGATCTGGTATTGATCGAAGGCCCTGATCTGCCGTCCGTCCAGTGTGAATTCTGCCTGCGGCGCCACCACGGTCCCGGCCAGTACGCCGTTGCCGCTGACGCTGCCGCCGAAGCCCGGACCGAGCGCATGCAGTTGCGGTGCCTGCACGCGCCACTCGAGCCGGTCGCGCGCGGTGCCGAAAGCGCCATGCGCCTGCAGCTGGTTCTCGGCCAGCCGCAGCTCGATATCGGCATTGCTGATGCGACTGGCGTCTGCCACCAGTGCGACCCGGCCCGACAAGACGCCGGCCAGCAGCGTACTCGGCTTCAGCTTGAGCTCGAGCGCGGCGCGCCAGTCGCTGCCGAGCCGGCCATCGGCCTCGAACGCGCCGTTGATGCTGCCGCTCGGATAAGCCCCGAACGCGGCCGGATTGAAACGGCTGGCATCGCCCTTCAGCCGAAATGCTCCCGCCCCGCGCAACGCGACACCGCCGCTCAGTTGCAGCACGCTGTCGGCGCCGGCGCCGGCACGTGATGCCGGCTGGCTGGCGGCCTCGCTCTGCCAGTGCAGGCCGCGCGCATGGGCGTCCAGCCGCAGCAGCGGAGCGGCCATGGTGCCGGTCAGGCTGCCGCTGGCATTCAGCACGCCGGCCAGATGCGCGCGCAACGCATCCAGCCGTGCCGCATCGATGCGCCAGTCGAGCCGGTCGCCGGCGGTGCCGAAACTGCCGCTGGCCTGCGCCAGATTGCTGCCCAGTTTCAGCGCCAGATTAAGCTGGCTGATGCGTTGCGCATCGACCGTCACGCTGCCCTTGCCGGATAGCGGCTGCTGGAATAAGCGGCTCGGCCGCAACGCGAGATTGGCTGCCAGCTGCCAGGTCGGCGCCAGATGGCCGTCCAGCCGCAGGTCGGCATTGATGTCGGCCGCCGGATAGGCACCGAAGTCGGCCGGATTGAAGCGCTGCACCGCGCCTTTGAGCTCGAAATTCCGGGCAGCCGCAATACCAGCCTGTCCGCTCAACAGCAAGTCGCTGGCGCCGGCGCGCACTCTGATCTGACGCAGCTGGAGCTGGCCGTCCGCCAGTTGCGCATCGAGCTGCAGGCGCATCCGGTCCTGCCCCAGCGTCGCCCGCAGCGTTTGCGCCGTTCCCGCATGGCCGAGCACGATATCGCCGGCGATCTTGGTGCTCCTCATGCGGCTATGAATCGCCTGCAGGTCGATGCGGTCGGTGTGCAGTACAAATTCGGCACCGGCATCGACACCGCCGCTGCCACGCCGTGCGCTGCCGTCACCGTTAAATTTGCCGGCGGCACCAAGATCGATCAGCATCGCGCCGATCTGCAGCGCATCGAGACTGCCGCCGAACCGCGCGCTGGCACTGCGCAACGGCAATCGCTGGCGGTCCAGACTGCCGGGCGCTGCCGCATTGCGCAGATCCAGTGCGCCCTTGAGCGCCCGGTCAGACCCGATCTGCAGGTCCAGATCGAGGGTCAGATCGGCCTGCGGCAAACCGTCCGAGAAGCTGGCCGGATTGATACGTTGCGCCTTGATCGCCGCCGCATGCAGCCACCCGGCATCGAACGGCGCCAGTCGCAGTTCGGCCTGCGCGCTGGCGCCATGTCCGGCAGCCTGCGCTACAACCGACAATGCGCTCAGCGTGCCGCCGATTGTCGCATCCAGCTTGGCGGTCGTTTGTGTTGGTGTTGGTGTTGGTGTTGGTGTTGGTGTTGGTGTTGGTGTTGGTGTTGGTGTTGGTGTTTGTGTTTGTGTTTGTGTTTGTGTTTGTGTTTGTGTTTGTGTTTGTGTTGGCGTTTGCGTTTGTGTTGGCGTTTGTGTCAGGCCGACCCGACCCTCGATCGCAAACGGGCGCTCGGCGCCGACCGTGGCGGCGGCGCTCAGCCGGCCCCACGGCGTGACGACCGACGCGTCCTGCAGCCGCAGTTGGCGCGCATCGCCGGCTAGCGACAGGCGCAGCTGCGTGAATCCGTCGCGCCCGGCCGGCGTGACGAGCGCGATGCTATCGATGTTGGCGCTGCGTAGCGTCACCGGCAGCGGCAGCGCCAGCGTCTGCGGCAGTACAGGCGGCGCAGTGGAAACCGTCAGGCTCTCAACCGTCAGCGCGTCCGCATGCAGGCGGTCGATCGCGACGCCACCGCTCAGCAGCTGCCACGGCGACCAGACGATGTCGACCTGGTCGGCGACGATATTTTGCTTTGCGCTGCGATAGCTGACGCGCGCCAGATGCATGTTGCCGTACAGCGAGCCGCGCACGCCCGACACGCTGACGGTGCCGCCGCTGGCATCGGCGATTCTCTGTACCAGATGCTGCAGCGTCGCCTCGCGGCCACCGATCCAGACCAGCGCGCCCAATAGCAACAGCAGCAGCGGCAGCGCCTGCCACGCGCCAAGACGGAAAATTCGACGTGCCATCAGAATGCAAACCCGAGCGAGAAGTGCAGGCGCACCTGCTTGTCTGCCTGACCGTAGGCCAGATCCAGATTGATCGGGCCGACCGGGCTGCGCCAGCGCGCACCGGCACCGTAGCCGAATTTCGGCTTCAGATCGGCCGGCTTGTCGGCCGCATTGCCGGCATCGACAAACAGCGCCGCGCCCCAGTTTGGCCGGAACCAGTTTTGATATTCGGCACTGGCAGTCGCCAGATAACGGCCGCCGACCGTGGCGCTGGCCTCACTGACACCCAGCTCCTGATAGGCATAGCCGCGCACCGACTGGTCGCCACCGGCGCGAAACAGATAGGCCTCGGGAATGCCGTCGCGTCCCTTGGCGCCGATCACGCCGAGTTCGCCGCGCAGCACCAGGATGTTTTGCTTGCTCAAGGCGTGGTAGTTGACCAGCTTGGCATAGCCACGCACGAACATGCGGTCGGTCAGCAATGGCAGGAAGGCGCCACCGAATTGGGCATTGAGCAGGTAGCCGTCGGTCGGAAACAGCAAGTTGTCGGTGCGGCGCAGGGTCACGCCATAGGTCAGCGGCAGGCTCTGGCTGCTGCTGAGCGGTGCGCCGGCGACGCTCTTGTGCTCGTTCAGATATTCGATGCTGACGCTACGTTCCAGCGCCGGCCGCCCCCACGCGCGCTTGGCCGACACGCTGGCCAGGCGTGTCACTTCGCCTTCGATGTCGCTGCGTTCGAAGCCGACGCCGACGCTGTCCTTGTAGCCTTCCGGCGTGATCGGGAAGAACAGTTCGCTGCGCGCGGTCTGCTTCTTGGTCTCGACGATAAGCCCGTTCTTCCAGTGCAGTCCGAACAGGTTCAGGTCATCATAGGTCAGCTGGCCGCGTTTGCCGGTGTTGGTGCTGTAGCCGATGCCCAGCCCCACTTTCTTGCGCGTGTTTTCTGTCACGTGCACCAATACCGGTACCTGCGCCGGCACCTGCACCGGCCCCGTGTTGCCGGCGCCGGCGGCATCAAGGGTGTCGAGGTCGGCGCTGACCTCGACCCGGTTGAAATAGCCGCTGTCCTGTAGCTGCGACTGCAGCTCCAGCAGCGCCGATTCGCTATACGGCGCGCCTGGTTTGATGGGATTGAGGCGGGTCACCGCACTGTCCGGATAGCGTTGCAGCCCTTCGATCCGCATCGCGCCGAAACTGACCGCCGGTCCGCTGTCGAGCACCACCTTCAGGTCGGCGCGCGCTTGCTCGGGGTCGACCACCGCGCTGGTGTCGGTCAGTTCGGCGCGCGGATAACGACTCTGCGCCACCTCGCGCAACAGGCTACGCTTGGCCAGCTCCCAGTCAGCCTGGCGAAACACGACGCCCGGCTGCATCAGCCAGCCACTTTTCAGTGCAGCCTGGTCCGATTTCGATTCGGATGCGCTGCCCGGCGTTGTGCCAAAGCCGGTCAATTGCAGATCGAGCTTGCCGACCAAGGTCGGGCGGCCCGGTGTCACCTTGAAATCGATGACCCAGACCGGCTTCGAGTTATCGATCCGAGAAGTGATTTCCGGCGTATAGAATCCCTCGGTCGCGACCAGCGTCCTGATTTGCTCCGGCGCCGCCTGCACCAGCCGTTGCAACTGCTCGGCGTCGATCCGTGGATTGCCGCGCCAGCGCACGATGTCGAGATTCTTTTCCAGTAGGGCTCTCAGCGTGTCAGGGGCGTCGATGCGGACTTCATAATCGGCAGCGGCTGCGTTGCACATCACGCCAAATAAGCACAGGCACAGCAATGCGTGCAGCCGCGACAAGAAACAGCGCTGCATTGTTTGTATACTGGTGTTCTGCCGGCGCCACGGCGCGGGTGGCGCGGCGACTTCGCATATTCGGCGTAACAATCGGGATGACAAGCGTCTGACCATGTTTCCCCATTAAAATGCGGGTCGACGACCCAGGAGCCTGTCGGACTTAGGCAGACGATTGCCTAAGTCCGACAGGCTCCCGCCATGTTACCGGAGTCACCGGCAAAGCCCTAGCAGGCAGGGAGTATTGCGTTAATTGGCGCGCCAGCCGGGAACTTGCTTGCGCAACGGCAATATACTGGATTGAGTATGTTTTTTATGACAGGACGATTATGAGCTTACCCGATGGTGCACTGGTGCTGTTCAGTGGCGGCCAGGATTCCACTACCTGCCTCGCGTGGGCGCTGCAGCGTTATCAAAGGGTCGAAACCATCGGTTTCGACTACGGTCAGCGCCACGCGATCGAACTGAGCGTGCGACCCGGCCTGCTGCAACAGATGCGCGCCCATTCCAGCGACTGGAACGCGCGGCTCGGGCCGGACCAGATGATCGACCTGGGACTGATCGGTCAGCTGTCCGACACCGCGATGACGCGCGACGTCGAGATCGTGATGCAGGACAACGGCCTGCCGAATACCTTCGTGCCGGGGCGCAACCTGCTGTTCATGACCGTGGCCGCCACCGTAGCTTATCGGCGCGGCCTGAACGTGCTGGTGGGCGGCATGTGCGAGACCGATTACTCCGGCTACCCGGACTGCCGCGACGACACCATGAAAGCGCTGCAGGTCGCACTCAACCTCGGCATGGCGACGCAGCTGAAACTAGAAACTCCGCTGATGTGGCTGGACAAGGCGCAGACCTGGCAGCTGGCGCAGGACCTCGGCGGCGATGCGCTGGTCAACATGATCCGGGAAGATGCGCATACCTGCTATCTGGGGCAGCGCGGCGAGCTGCACGACTGGGGTTACGGTTGCGGCAACTGCCCGGCGTGCAGCCTGCGCGCGCGCGGCTACCATGCCTTTATCGCCGGCCGACGCAGCGTCTGACTCGGCCGACACGGAAAAAATGCATCGGCAGACCACCCTGGAAGGCGGCTGCACCTGCGGCGCGGTGCGCTACCGGATGACCAGCCGACCGCTGTTTGTGCACTGTTGCCACTGCCGCTGGTGCCAACGCGAGAGCGGCGCCGCGTTCGCGCTCAACGCCTTGATCGAAGCCGATCGCGTCGTCCTGCTGCAAGGCGAACTGGAAATCGTCGTCACGCCGACCTTGAGCGGCAAGGGCCAGAAAATCGCGCGCTGCCCGCACTGCCGCGTCGCGCTGTGGAGCAACTATGCCGGCAGCGGCGACGCCGTGCGTTTCGTGCGCGTCGGCACGCTGGACCAGCCCGACCTGCTGCCGCCCGACATTCACATCTACACCGCGTCGAAACAAGCCTGGGTGATGTTGCCACCGGGCGTGCCGGCGGTGCCCGAGTACTACAGCAGCAAGCAGTACTGGCCGCCCGAGAGCCTGGCGCGACGGGCGGCATTGAAGCGATAGGCTGTAATAGCGCAGCGTATTACACCGAATCGGCTGCGATTGTGTCGAAAAAATACCAGCTTCTGCACCACGCAATATCGATGCGGATTTGCCAGCATATAGGCTGTGAAGGCGCATCGATAATGCGTGGTGCCGGTGCAGCGCTTGTGGATTTCACATGCGGCGCAATAACGATTGCGCCCTACGAACTGATAATTTTTCACATCCTTTTTATCCGTTCGGGCTGAGTAGCCCTTCGATACGCTGCTGCGCAGCTACTCAGGACGAGCGGAATAAAATAAGCGGCGTATCGAAGCTTGGCCCAGCCTCAAAAACGCTTCTATACGCCCCGATGGGGCTACTCAGCGCGAACGGATTTTGGAGAAATTAGCAGCCCCGACGTTTGACGCCTGATGCTCGACGCTCGAGCAGCGCGTTAAAATACGGCTTTGCATACGAAGGAACAGCCATGGCAAAGAAAAATGAACTGGACCCGGAAACCGCGGCACTGATCGCCTGGTGTACCGAAGTCGAAAAATTCCTGGTGGCCGGCGGCGCAACGCTGGCGCAAGCGCAGGATCACATCGAAGAACAAGTCGAATGGTTTACCGACCAGTTCTACGACGGTTTGACGCCCGAAGAAGCGGCGAAGGCGGCGCTGAACGACTAAGGCGGCGCTGGTTCGATATCAGCAATCAGCTTATATCTACTTAAGAATCGCAGGAACTCAGGCATGTCCAACCCGCGTCATCCCAAGTCCTACCTGCTGGTCGCATTCTCTGCCGCAGTCCTGTCCGGCTGCTCTGGCATCAGACCGGCCAGCTATCCGCAGGAAAACTTCGGCACCGCGAACGTGTTTTCACGCAGCTTCCCCGGCGCCGACCACTCGTCGTGCGAAGCGGCACGGCGCGCCTTATTGAGCCAGGGTTACGTGATCGCGGAATCGAAACCGGCCTTCCTCAGAGGGCGCAAGAAGTTCCAGCCGGATCACGAGGTGCATCTTGAAATCGAAGTCAGCGTGGTCTGCGCATCCAACAGCGCCGGCAGCAACAGCACCACCGTGTTTGCCAATGCCGTGCAAGACAGCTATTCGCTGAAGAAAAGCAGCAACTCCGCCAGCATCGGCGTCGGCGCGCTGGGATCGGTGTCGTTACCGATCGGCAGCAGCGATGATGCGCTGGTCAAGGTCGGCAGTGAAACGATCTCGGCCGCCAAGTTCTACGATCAGTTCTTCGGACTGGTCGAGCGCTATCTGGATGATTCTTCGGTGGGTGGTAACGAAGAAGCGGTGCTGCAGAAAGAGACTTTGCCGGCACCGTCATCCAGGAAAAATGCGCTCGGTAGCGACTGATGTCGGCTTGAATTTTCGATCTGCTGAATCAGCAAATTGTTGCCGCATCAAGCCCGCAGATTGACTCTACGAACCGTGGCTTTTTTCATGAAGGCAGGTAGAGCGGATAGAGCATGGTTTCTTCGCGGCTGATGCGGTCCACCAGCACCTTGCCGATGCCCTCAAACTCCGTCTTGAAAGACTGCCGCGCTTCTGCGGTAGTCATGCTACTTGAGTCCTGATATTTATCGAAGAAAGCAAATGCCGCCCTGCCTATTTCATCCATTTCTTTTTTGAACGAGCGATACACTTCGAACAGAGTTTGATCCTCGGCCAGGTTGCGCCGCATATACGAATACAGTTTCACTCCTTCCGTCAACAAATGCCCGTACAGCGCAATGCGCACCTCACGCAAGGCGGTCGGCACGCTGCCCCATTGATCGGCGTTCACCATATTGGCCACGTTCGAATACAGCACCAGCACCGTTGCATGATCGCTTTTTAATTGGGGTATTAGCTGTTCGTCGTATTGAATCAAATTCTGAGTGGCGCTTTTTGCCGGCAGAATCGCTGCAGGCTGCGATGCTGAAGCTGGTTTTCCAACTTGTGGTTGCCGCACCGGCGATTTGATGGCCGCGGCTTGCGTTTTTAATACCGGCTTGCTGCTGGTTTTTCTTTTAAAAATCGATGTAAACCACATGTTTGGATCTCCTAGCCTGGATGAGTAGTGTCGGATATTTTTGCGGTCTTATTTGAGTTAGAGAAAGGAATCTAACTTAGACGAATGGTACAGTAAGTTGCTTTATGGAAACTATGAACTGTGCAATTAAATATTTGCAGTGTTCGGCGTGGCTTGGTGCCGGTCTACCAGCCTTTTTGCCACGCACGACCGAGCATGAACATATTGGTCGCAATGTTGGAGCCCATCAGCGCTGTCGCGATCATTGCTCTTGAACTCGCTGCGTCTAATGTACCGAGTCCCCTTGCAGCTATCACGAGCAGACTTGCTGATCGTCAGCCTGCATATATGCACAGTCCGAGACCGACTATAGTCCCGGACGTATAGAAAAGCGGTGGACGCCGAATACTATGCGCTAGCGTGCGTGACAAGCGATACCGACGTCAAGGTATCGGGGGGAATACCCAGTCCCGTGCCAAAAATGATTTATTTGCCATGAATCAAGTGGCTTGGCCTCCACTGACCGTGACTGATAGATCCCGTGTACGCAAGGATAACTAAAAAGGAGACGATTCATGCCTATAAATATTGGTAATACAGCATTCATGCTGCTTTGTACGAGCCTGGTCATGCTGATGACGCCGGGACTCGCATTCTTCTACGGTGGTTTGGTGGAGCGCAAGAATGTACTGTCCATCATGATGCAGAGTTTCATCTCGCTCGCGTGGACCACGGTGCTATGGTTTGCGTTCGGCTACTCGATGTGCTTCGGCCCGAGCTGGTTCGGCATCATCGGCGACCCGACTCACTATGCGTTTCTGCGCGGGATTACCCTGGACACCATGTACACCGGTAACGATGCCGGGATCCCACTCGTGGTTCACGTGGCTTATCAGATGATGTTTGCCATCATCACGCCGGCTTTGATCACCGGCGCGTTTGCCAACCGCGTGACCTTCAAGGCGTATTTCCTGTTCCTCACCGGCTGGCTCGTGTTCGTGTATTTCCCGTTCGTGCATATGGTGTGGAGTCCGGACGGCCTGTTTGCAAAGTGGGGCGTACTCGACTACGCGGGCGGCATCGTGGTGCACAACACCGCTGGTTTTGCGGCACTGGCTTCGGTGCTGTATGTTGGGCGCCGTCGTGTGATGGGCGTCAATCCGCATAACGTGCCGCTGATTGCATTGGGCACCGGCCTGCTCTGGTTCGGCTGGTATGGTTTTAACGCCGGCTCCGAGTTTCGCGTTGATGGGGTGACGGCTACTGCTTTCCTCAACACCGACGTCGCTGCGTCCTTTGCTGCTGTCACTTGGCTGCTGATTGAATGGGTTAGCGCCAAGCGGCCGAAGTTTGTCGGCTTGCTGACCGGCTCGGTGGCAGGCCTCGCCACGATCACACCTGCCGCCGGCTACGTGTCATTGAGCACGGCAGCCATCATCGGGATTCTGGCCGGCCTGGTGTGCTATTACGCGGTTGCGCTGAAAAACCGGCTTGGCCTCGATGACGCGCTCGATGTGTGGGGCGTGCATGGTGTAGGTGGCTTGCTCGGCACAGTCCTGCTCGGCGTATTTGCCTCCAAGGCATGGAATCCGGCCGGTGTTGACGGCCTGTTGCTGGGCGGTAGCGAGTTCTTCGTCAAACAATGTGTGGCGGTATGCATATCCGGCATCTGGGCGTTTGCGTTCACCTGGGGCATGTTGTGGCTGATCAACCGCGTGACGCCGGTCAAGGTGGATGCCGAGGCAGCAGAGGAGCGCGGGCTCGATGCCGAACTGCATGGCGAGGAAGCGTATCTGGGAACCTGAACAACCAGCGGTCGTATTTTCTGGCCTGGCTTTGCAGCCAGTCTGTAGCGCGGGACCCGCGCTACAGACTGCACCGGATTGATGAAAAACTCTGCGTTATGACTTGCGTCATACGCAGAGTTTTTTTATCTACCGCTTTTTTAAAAGTTTAATCGGGATAGGGGAATACGAACCCACCGTTCTGGCCTTGCGTCATTCGTGAAAGGCTGATTCCGCTAGAGTCGGAATGTGGTGAGGCGCGTTGAGTAGCGCTTATCTGTTTCCGTCTCTTTCGTTTGATGTTGTCAAAATAGCCAAGCCATAAGAGTTCAAGTAAGATGGCCGCGGCACAAAGCGTAAAGCGGTTCCCGTGAGCGCGCCATTTTCCAATCAAAAGAATGCATTGTTTAAATCAACGAAATACATTCAATCAAATCGAGGTAAGGATAATGAATAAAAATATCGTCTTGGCTGCGGCAATTCTTGCCATCGCCGGTTGCGCCAACACCAAGGCACCAGACCATACAGCTACCGCCGTGGCTCCGGCAACGCAGACGCAAACGCAAGCAGCCGCGCAGTCGCCAACCACCAGCAAAGCGAACCAGGACAAGCCTATTGGAGAAATTCTTGGTTCGCCTGCAGCAAACAGCAGATTCGCACGTCTGAAACTCGGAATGGCAATGAGCGAAGTGTCCGCGCTGATCGGCGCGCCAGACGACTTGTCGCGATACGAAACCGGCAAGCGTTGGATTCCGTTTTACCTTGGTAACGATGCGCAACGCCTGGAGGTCCTGTATAAAAATGAAGGATGCCTGACCTATAGCGGAGGAAATGTTTTCGGCGGTGGCAGCAATGAACTGATCCGCATCGCAGTCGATCTCAAGGGAGCTTGCTTTAAGCAGGGTTGATCGTTTCAGCGCACTCGCATTCAATGCATTTTAGGGGCAACGTAATACTGCACCTAAGGTGCTCCGGGTCATTCGAATCCCGTTCATCGCGTATCAAATGCTCTCAATAACGACGTTGCCAAATCGCGCGTTCGCCGCGCCGCAAGCGCACTGCAGAAAGCATCAGTGTTGGGAATGGATTTGGAAAAACGACAATGATCAAGCGCCAGCGCGTCGCAAAATCGATATCGCCAGGCGGAAGTTCGATCACGCAATCCAGACGATCGGGTAGTACGACCCAGGCGTGGATGATAAAAGGATGATTGATCCGAACGTGGCGTACCGCGTCGCGCAGAGGATCAATATGCCGCACCAGCAAATCGTTGCTTGGGCGTTCGAGCAGACTCACGGTGAAAAAATAAGTGCCGCCCGGATGCCAGGCGCGTCGGTAGTTAGGCATCGCTGGAGGTTAGCGCATCCCATGCGGCGCAATGCGCTGCGCTTATTGACGCCCTACCAAATACACCTTACGGCCATACCAACAACCCCTAGGGTCTTGCCGTTTCGCATCTCGGACAAACGAAATATTAGAATGTTCAGATGGGAGTTGCCGCGACCCAGATTTGCTCATAGTCGGCCTTCTTGAGCTGCACTGTGTCAGCTGCGAGGGGAGCCAAATATGTTGGCTTTGACTTTGCAGCGTCTCTTATCGATTGTCCCAATACCCAACAAGATCGATCATCTAGGAAAACGACTCGATCATGAATGGACTTTGACGATCGCGCCTCGACGGAAATT